>JBKDOR010000130.1:0-10398 GCA_046342775.1 Synechococcaceae cyanobacterium | reverse complement strand
CCTGGCCGGCTGCGAGAAGAGCAACAGCAGCCTCGGCTTTTTCGACGCGATCAAGGCGGTGCGCAGCGCCAATCGCCAGGCGGTGCCAGCCCACCTGCGCGATGCCAACCGCGATGGCCAGGCCTTCGGGGATGGCGTCGGCTACCGCTATCCCCATGCCTATGCCGAGCATTGGGTCGCGCAGCAGTACCTGCCCAGCAGCCTGCAGGGAGAGGTGTTCTGGCAGCCGGGACCGTTGGGGTGGGAGGGACAGCTGGGGCCCTTGCTGCAGCAGCGCCGCGCCGCCCAGCTCGCCGCCACGGCCGAAACCGCCTTCGATCAGCCGGAGCGGCTCAGCAGCGGCGCTGAGGATCCGCTGCTGGAGCGCTGGCTGCGGCGCCAGGCCGCGGCGGAAGGGGAGCGGCTCGATCGGCTGCGGCGGCGCTTCTGGCAGGACGCCGATTTGGGCCGCCTCGATCGGGTGCTGGTGCTGGAGGCCCATTCGCTGCTCTGGGCTTTGGATCCGCTGCAGACCTGCGCCGAGGGGGAGGTGGTGGTGACCGTGGCGTCGGAGGAGGAGCGCTTGCGCCTGGAGGCCCAGCTGCAGCTGCTGGATCAGCTGCGCCGGCCGCGACTGCTGCAGCTCGCCCCCAGCGAGCCGGAGCGGCTGGCCGCGCTGCTGGCCGCCCAGCCGGATGGCTCCCAGCGGTTCGAGTGGATCGTCGCCCGCCAGCCCTGGCGCGATCTGGGGCCGGAGCTGCGGCAGCGCTGGCTGGAGCGGCTGAGAGGCCTGGCGGCGGAGGGCGCACGGCTGCGCTGGTTGTTCAGCCACCCCGGCCTGGGCCCGGCCGGCTGCCTGCTGGAGCACGCTGCCGCGACCCTGGATGCCCCCCTGCGCGCCCTGCTGGAGCGGGCCCGGCAGCTGGAGCAACCCGAGCTGCGTCAGCCATGGCAGCAGACCGAGGCGATCGAGCGCCAACTGGGCGTTTTGGGGTGGGAGCTGCGGCCGATCGCCTGGCAGGAGCGCGTGCAGCTCCCGCTGAGTGAGGCCCTGTTGCAGCGTTGGTTCGCTGCCGATGCAGCCTATTTGCGGCAGCTGCGGCAAACATTCGCCGCTGAGGAGATCGCCCGGCTGGTGGCCGCCTTTCAGCAGCGCCGCGGCGGCCGGCTGGTGCAAGTTCTGGATCACCGTCTGCTGGCTGGGCGGCTCCCCCACCTGCCTGAGCCGCCGAGCTCTGCCGCGCCAGCAAGGCGCTCAACAAAAAAAAGCCCCGGCCGGGGCCGGGGCTCGTGACGGGCGGCGAGGTGGGGTTCAGACCACCGAGCCGATCACCAGAGGCCGCGAATCGGGGCGCTTTGCATGGGGGCGGGAGCTGTGCGCACGGCGGCGACGGGGTCAGCCTTCTGGTTGGCCTGGATGCAGGCGGGCAGGAACACGTACCAGGAGAACAACGAGGTGCACTGGTTGGTGCCGGCCTGGCAGCGACCCTCGGCGCAGATGTTCTGAGCACCGGTGTAGGTGTTGCAGAAGTCGGCCAGACGGAAGTCGGTCGGCAGGGCGCGCATGATGCCCGCCGAGGAGATGCTGCCGTCTGAGGCATCAGAAATGATGGCCGAACGCAGCGCTTGCACTGCGTAGGTGTCCATCGAGTAGTACGGGAAGTAGCTGGCGCTGGCGTTCTTGAGGAAGCGCACGCCAGCGTCCGAGTACAGGAAGCGGGCCACGCCGACCAGATCGACGGCGTAGGACTTGTTCATGCCGGCGCGAACTTCCTCGGAAGTCCAGCCGGAACGATTCAGACCTCCCTCCAGACCGCGATCGGTGATCGAGCCGGTGGAGAGGAAGGTATCGATGGAATCCTGCGGGGTGGACCACACGGCGGCGCCGGTGTTCCAACGGATGGGCAGGTCGTTGTCAATCGAGGAGGTGTAGCGGCCGGCCGATGCGGGAAGAGCCACGGTGACGATGGCTGATCCCACGCAAAGACCAGCGATGAGACGCTTGAGCACGGGAAGAAGAAGGATCGACTTCATCCCTGAATGTAGCCAATGTTCCCGCAACCGCCCACACATCCGGGCCACTTCCCCGGCCACGACGCAGAGGCCCCGCTCCCCCCAGGCTCCATGAACCGCCCTATAAATTCATTTTTCTCAGCCCTGTCAAGGCGTGGCATGGTCAGCTGGACCTCTCGCCTGGGCCTGCCGCCGCTGGGGAGACCTGACCTTGGTGGGCGCTGAAACCCGTCCGGCTCGCTTCAGCGCATAGGCTCGCCCCTGCCCAACCCTCCCAAGGCAGCTGACGCGATGGCCCTGCAGATCGGCGATCCAGCCCCCGAGTTCAGCCTGCCGGATCAAGACGGCACACCGGTCTCCCTGGCGGACCTGCGCGGCCAACGCGTTGTGATCTACTTTTATCCCAAGGACGACACCCCGGGCTGCACCAAGGAGGCCTGCAACTTTCGTGACCGTTGGTCCAGTTTCGAGGCCCATGGCATCAAGGTGTTGGGCATCAGCAAGGACGACGCTGGCAGCCACGGCAAGTTCATCGGCAAGTACAGCTTGCCCTTCACCCTGCTCACCGATCCGGAACCCTGCCCGGTGGCGGCCGCCTACGAGAGCTATGGCCTCAAGAAGTTCATGGGCCGCGAGTACATGGGCATGATGCGTCACACCTTTGTGGTCGATCCCGAAGGTCGTTTGGAGAAGATCTATCTCAAGGTGAAGGCGGAGGAGATGGCCGATCAGATCCTCAGCGATCTCGGCCTCGCCTGAGGGCTGGGACCACCAGCCGCGCTGCCGCTCGGATCTCTGGCAGCTGTGGCGGTGGGGCGCAGCTCCGCCAGGGCCTCCAGGCAGAGCTCCGGCTGCCAGCTCAAGCTCACAGCGCCGCTGTGCTCCTCAGGGCCGCTATGCCCCACAGTGCCGCGATGTGCCCCAGTGCCGCCAAGCGCCAGCTGTAGCAGCGGCAGCAGTAAACCTGCGTCTCCGCCGGTCAGCACCAGGCGGCACTCCCCTTCATCCTGTTGGACCTCGGCGGCCGAGGCGGCGATCGCCGCCACCAGCCCCCGCGCCACCCCCTCCCGCATCGCCGCCTCAGTGGCGCTGGGCCAGGGCTCCCGCAGCCGGCTCTCCTGGGCGGGAAGGCCCGCCGAGCCACGTCCCGCTAAACCAAGGTCGGCAGCGCAGCGATCAGCAGCGCCAAGACCAGCAGCGTCAAGGCCAGCAGCGTCAAGACCAGCAACGCCCAGTCCAGCAACCTCGTCGCGGCCATCAACATCGCTGCCAGCAATGCCAAGGCCAGCAACCTCGCAGCCTGCCAAGTCAGCGCCCAGATCCGGCAGGCCGGCGGTTCCCGCCGCCATCGCCCGCAACTGCAACGCCAGCCCAGCCTGCAGCCGCCCGCCGCGAAAGCCGCCGCCCCGATCCACCCGGGTGAAGCTGAGCACCGTGCCGGCATCGGCCACGAGCACCGGCAGCTGTGGCTGCTGCCGCCAGGCCTGCCAGCCGGCGAGGGCGCGATCGATGCCCAGCCACGGCGGTAGATCCCGCAGCGGGATGTCGTTCAGCCTGACGCGCTGAGCCTCCTTCAGGTCGGCAGCGGCGGGAACCGGCCCCACCGCCGCCCAGGCCAGAGGAGCCCCGGCAGCTGCCGACACCAACCCGGCTTGCGGCGGTTCGTGCCAACAGCGCAACCGCTCGGCATGCGCCTCAGCCCAGTGCCAGCGGCTGTTGCCGATCAGCAGCCAGCGAGGGCGCCCACCAAGGGGTTGGCATGGCTCCTCAGATGCCGTCACCCAACATCCCCGGCAGGTGGATGCCGCATTCCTGCTTGAGACCCTGGAACCGGGTGTCGCGGCCGCTTGTGGTGCCGTCGTCCGGGGCGCTGCTGTGCCAGTCGCCCACTGTGGAGTACCCCTGCTCGAACAGCGGATGCTGGGGCAGATCGTGCTCTTGCATGTAGTAATAAACGTCCTTGCTGGTCCAGTTCAGCAGCGGCCGCAGCGACCAGGCGCCACGCACCGGATCGATCGGCTGCATCGTGCGGCGGTGATCGGTCTGGCGACCGCGCACGCCGCTGGCCCAGCAGGTCACCCCCAGGGATTGGAACGCCTGATCGAGCGGTTCCACCTTGCGCAAGCGGTTGTAGAGCTGAAAATCCTCCAGCCGACCGGTCTCCCAGAGCCGGCCATGCAGCGCTTCCATCCGGGCGGGGCTCAGCTCGGCCTGCACCACGACCAAGCGCAGGGGCAGGCGTTGGCGCAGGGTTTCGGCGTAGTGGTAGGTCTCGGGGGGCATGTAGCCGGTGTCGACCCAGATCACCGGGATGCCCGGGCTGCCCAAGGCGTTGTCGACCTGGCTGACCATGTGCAGCAGCACGGCGGATTGGATTCCGAAGCTGGTGGTGAGCGCCAGACCAGGACCGAATTGCTCCCAGGCCCAACGCAGCCGTTCCGCGGCCGCCAGGGGCTCCAGCTGCAGCCGGGCCCACTCCAGATCCAGGGTCTGTCCGGCGCTGGTGCGGGGATAGGCCGCCAGCTCAGCTGCGGCTGCCTTGGGGGTGGCAGGATCTGGGTTGGAATCCGCAGCGGCAGCAGTTGCCATCGGCGCTGCGTTTTCGAGAGCTGGGTTGTTGATGGCTGGGTTCTTGATGGCGAAGTTCTCGACAGCCGCGTTCTCGACAGCGCAGTTCAGCATGGCGGAGGGGATTGAGGCGGAGTTCTTCGGCACCCGGCTCGGTAACTGCGGTGACAGTTCGGGCGGCAGGCTCACTGAAACCTTGGATTGCGGCTTGGGCAGCGATTTGGCTGGTGGATCCGGCCGCTGCGTGGATGGGAGTGTGAATGGCCCCGCATGGAACCCTGCGGCGGCTGCGGCAGGCGCGGCAGCATGACAGATCCGTTCAGCAACCAATCAACAGCTATTTAAGAGTCTCGGCCCGCGGGGCAGCCGCTCGTCGGCCCAGGGGTTGGACCGGAACGTCGCGTCTCCCCCACGACTAGCCTGCCCCCATGGCAGAGGCAACCGCCGCGGCACACCCCCATTCCCCCCGCTCCCGGGTGCTGATCATCGGCGCTGGCTTCGCGGGCCTCTACACCGCCCTGGCGCTGGCGGCCTTGCCCTCTCCCCCCTCGATCCTGCTGATCGAACCGCGCGAGCGGTTCCTGTTTCTGCCTCTGCTCTACGAGCTGCTCAGCGGTGAATTGCCCCTCTGGCAGGTGGCTCCCCGCTACGACGCCCTGCTGGCGGGCCATGGCATCGCCTGGCTGACCGAGCGGGCGGAACGGATCGACGCCGAGGCCAGCCGGGTGCAAACCAGCAGCGGCCAATGGTTTGCGTACGACCGCTTGGTGATCGCCTGCGGCGGTGGCAGCGACCACTTCGGCATCCCCGGAGCCGAGCAACACAGCTTCGGATTCCGCGGCCTTGAGGACGTGTCGCGACTGCAGGCGCTGCTGGCGCAGCTGGCCAACCGTTCCACGCCACTGCAACGGCTGGCCGTGGTGGGGGCGGGACCGACGGGGGTGGAGCTCGCCTGCAAGCTCGCCGACCTGGTGGGCGGCGGCGCGTTGATCGAACTGATCGAGCAGGGGGCCATGGCGTTGCCCGGCTCGCCGGCCTTCAATCGCGAGCAGGCGCTGCTGGCCCTGCGGCGCCGCGATGTGCGGCTGCGCTGCCACACCCGGGTGACGGCGGTGCGGGCCGACGGGTTGAGCCTGCGCCCGCAGCAGTCCGCTGCGACCCCCGCTGCTGGAGCTGCCGCGGCGAACTCCCCCGAGGAGGAATGGCTGCCGGTGAATGGTGTGATCTGGACCGCCGGCCTGCGCTTTTCGCCGCCGCCGATCACGCCGCCGCCGCCCCTCGATGGCCGCGGCAGGCTGCTGTGCGAGCCGGATCTGCGCCTAAGGGGCCAGTCGCGCATCTTTGTGGCCGGCGACCTGGCCCATCCCCTCAGCGATGAGGCCGCCGCATCGGCGGGGCTCGGGTCTGAATCCTTCGCCGACTCCGCATCCCAATCCGGCCCAGTTCCCGGCCTGACGACCTCCTCGCTGCCCGCCACCGCCCAGGTGGCCTTCCAGCAGGCTCCCCTGCTGGCGGCCAACCTGCGCCGTTCGCTCGCGGGGGAGCCGCTGGAACCCTTCCAGTGGCGCAACCTGGGCGAGATGCTCAGCCTCGGCCGCGGCGAGGCCTGCCTCACCGCCATGGGCATCACCCTGGCCGGGCCAGCCGCTTTCCAGCTGCGGCGCCTCGCCTATCTCACCCGCCTGCCCGGTCTCAGCCAGCAGGTGCGCGCCGCCGCCTCCTGGGCCGCCGAAGCCCTGCCCTGATGGCCGCTTCGCCATCAG
The DNA here is from genome assembly GCA_046342775.1 of Synechococcaceae cyanobacterium. Classification (GTDB taxonomy): domain Bacteria; phylum Cyanobacteriota; class Cyanobacteriia; order PCC-6307; family Cyanobiaceae; genus Cyanobium. Next base: position 4,075 of record JBKDOR010000130.1, on the reverse strand, counting down.
CCGCCGTCACTCCCGCCTCCCCATGGCCGCGGCCCTCTGGGCTGCTGCTCGATGCCATGGGCACGCTGATCGGCCTGCGGGCCTCCGTGGGCAGCACCTACGCCGCCGCCGCCGCCGCCCACGGCATCCAGGTGCCCGCGGCGGCGATCGACGCCGCCTTCCCCGCCATCTACCGCCAGGCCCCGCCCCTGGCCTTCCCCGGCCTGACCGGCCCCGCGCTGGAGAGGGCCGAGCGCCGCTGGTGGGGGGAGCGGATCGATGCGGCGCTGGAGGCCTGCGGGGCTGGCCCGGCTCCGCAGGATCTGCATCACCATTTGTTCGAGCGCTTCGCCGATCCCGCCCTGTGGCGCGTGTATCCCGATGTGCTCGACCCGCTGCGGCGCTGGCGGCGCGCCGGGCTGCGACTGGCGGTGGTGAGCAACTTCGACAGCCGCCTGGGCGGACTGCTGCGGGGCTTGGGCCTGGCGGAGTTGTTTGAGCTGGTGCTGGTGTCCAGCCGCGTGGGCGCCGCCAAGCCCGCACCGCTGCCGTTTGAGCGGGCGCTGGCGGGCCTGGGCTTGGCGCCCTCCCAGGTGTGGCACGTGGGCGACAGCCCGGAGGATGGCGCCGGCGCTCGGGCGGCCGGCCTGCCCTGCCTGCTGCTGCGCCGCCCTTGAGGCAGGCGGTGCTCGATGGCCGCACCGCCGGCTTGCGGCCGGCCCAGCGCCGCCGGCTGGAGCGGCTCAGCCAGCGGCGCCACCCCGCCGATGCCGTCGCCGACCTGCTGACCCTGCAGCGGCTGGCGGCGGAAAGCCAGGACCTGGCCCTGCCCCTCAGCCTGGTGGTGGATGGGCGCGGCCTGTGCCGGTTGCTGTGGGTGGGGGAGCTGGAGCAGTCGGGCCGGCTGCTGGAGCGCCTGCCGGGATCCCAGCGCCGCCAGGGCGGTGATCTGCGCCTGCTCACTTGTTGCGCCAGCCGCCAGGGCGGCCTGCAGCCCGGAGCGCGGGAGGCGGTGGTGGGGCTGGATCTCTCGCCTCGCTTCTGGTTGCGCTGGGCCTGGCCGAGCGGCGCCGGCGGCCCTTGGAGCGCCGAGCTCTACGTGGCGGCCGGCGAGCGGGATCAGCCCTGGCGCCTCGCACGGCGCGGCGAACTGGCCGAGCTCAGCGCCTTGCCCTGGGAGCAGCTGCTCTGGCTGGCGCCCCCGCCGGGCGAGTCCAGCGGCGGGACGGTGGCTGCTAGGGGAGCGGCTGCGAGGGGAGCGACTGCGAGGGGAGCGACTGCGAGAGGAGTGGCTGCCAGGGGAGTGGCTGCCAGGGGAGTGGCTGCCTGGACAACCGCGACTGGGGCGGAGGCGTTCGGGTCGGAGGCGAGCAACACGGCCGGCGCGAACCCCCAGCGCCGAGGAGCCGTCGCCGGCGGGATCGGCCAGCCCAGCCGCGGCGAGCGGGTGCTGCTGCTGGTGCTCGGCGATGGTCGCCAGCGCGACGACGACCTTCGCCGCGTGGCGGAGCTGGAGGGGCTGGTGCGCAGCGCCGGGGCCGAACCGGTGGGCCTGGTGGAGCAGCGCCGCCAGGCGGTTTCCCCCCAGACTCTCTGGGGCGAGGGCAAGCTGCGCGAGGCCGCCCTGGAGGCCCGCCGCCTCGGCGCCGAGCTGGTGGTGACCGACCGCGAGCTGACGCCGGTGCAGGCCCGCAACCTGGAGCGCTTGCTGGATCTGCCGGTCAGCGATCGCAGCGAGCTCATCCTCGACATCTTTGCCCAACGGGCCGCCAGCGGCGCCGGCCGCCTGCAGGTGGAGCTGGCCCAGCTGCGTTACCGGTTGCCGCGGCTGAGCGGTCGCGGACTGAGCCTGTCGCGGCAGGGGGGCGGCATCGGCACACGCGGGCCGGGGGAAACCCAGCTGGAGAAGGATCGCCGCGCCATCGCCCGCCGCCTGGAGCGGCTGCAACAGGACGTGCGCCAACTGGGGCGCCATCGCCAGCGGCTGCGGCACAGCCGCCAAGGCCTGCCGCGGGTGGCGCTTGTGGGCTACACCAACGCCGGCAAGAGCTCCCTGCTCAATGGCCTCACCCGCGCCCCGCTCGATCAGGCGGTGCTGGCGGAGGACAAGCTGTTCGCCACCCTCGACCCCACCACCCGCCGCTTGACGCTGCTGGACCCCGACGCCGCCTCGGTGGAGACGAGCGGCCTGCCGCCGCGGGCCGAGCCGGTGCTGGTCACCGACACGGTGGGCTTCATCCGCGATCTGCCGCCGCAGCTGCTGGAGGCGTTCCGCTCCACGATCGAGGAGGCCCTGGATGCCGATCTGCTGCTGTTGGTGGTGGATCTGGCCGATCCGGCCTGGCCAGAGCAGCTGGAGGCGGTGCACGCCATTCTCGATGAGCTGGGTTCGGCGGTGCCGCGGCAGGTGATCGCCAACCGGATCGACCGCTGCGACGCGGCGGCGTTGGAGCAGGCGCGCCGGATCATCCGCGAGCCGCTGTTCGTGTCCGCCACCGCCGATCTGGGACTGCGGCACCTGCGTCAGCGGCTCTGGCGGCAGCTCGTCGCCCCGGGCGCCGCTGTGGCAGCATCTTCAGCTGATTCTTTTGCCGGTCCTGCCGCCATGGCGCTTCAACTGGGAGACACCGTTCCCGACTTCACCCAGGACTCCCAACTGGGGCCCATCAATCTTTACAGCTTCGCCGGCGACAGCTGGGTGGTGCTGTTCTCCCACCCCGCCGATTACACGCCGGTGTGCACCACCGAGCTGGGCGAAGTGGCCAAGCTGCGCCCTGAGTGGGAAAAGCGCAACGTGAAAACCATCGCCCTGAGCGTGGATTCGGCCGAAAGCCACAAGGGCTGGATCGGCGACATCAACGACACCCAGGCCACCAGCGTTGATTATCCGATCCTGGCGGATGCCGACCGTTCGGTGAGCGATCTTTACGGCATGATTCATCCGAATTCACTCAACAACCTGACGGTGCGTTCGGTCTTCATCATCGACCCCAACAAGAAGCTGCGGCTGCAAATCACCTATCCCGCCAGCACCGGCCGCAACTTCGATGAGATTCTGCGGGTGATCGATTCCCTGCAACTCACCGACAACTATCAGGTGGCCACACCGGTGAACTGGAAGGACGGAGACGACTGCGTGGTGGTGCCTTCGATCCCCACGGACGCAGCGCGGGAGAAGTTCCCCAAAGGCGTCACCGAGGTGCGGCCCTACCTGCGCCTCACCCCCCAGCCCAACCGCTGATCGATGGTGAGCAGAGCGGTCCGCGGCTGGCGGCAACGGCTCACGGTGCCCCAGTTCACTGTGGTGACAGGCCTACTCGTGATCGTGGTCGGCACCCTGGTGCTGGCCAGCCCGCTCTGCTCCCTCGATTCGGTTGGCTTGTGGGAAGCCCTGTTCACCGTCACCTCGGCGATCACGGTGACGGGCCTGTCGATCATCGACGTGGGCAAAGAGCTCACCCCGTTCGGTCAGCTGGTGCTGGCGGGGTTGATCCTCACCGGCGGCCTGGGGCTGATGGCGATCACCACCGTGTTGCAGGGCTTTGTGCAGGGGCGGTCCGAGCTGCGCGAACGGCTCGACCGCGGCCGCAGCCTCGATGAATTCGGCGTCGGCGGCATCGGCCCCACCCTGCACAGCGTGCTGCGCACCGCCGCTGTCGTGATTGGCCTGGGCACGCTGGTGCTGTTCCTGTTCGGCTTCGAGGAGATCGCCAATCCCGGCGAGCGGCTCTGGGCCTCCCTGTTCCATTGCATCAGCGCCTTCAACAACGCCGGTTTCGGGCTGTGGAGCAACAACCTGATCGACTACCGGGGCGATGCGGTGGTCAACGGCGTGATCGGCTCCTTGATCGTGATCGGCGGCCTCGGCTGGAGGGTGTGGGAGGAGCTGTGGCGCCAGCGGCGGCTGGTCGGTCCGGGGCTGTGGCGGCGGCGGCGGCAACTGTCGTTGCAAACCCGGTTGGTGCTGCGCAGCACCGGCTTGCTGATCCTGCTCGGCGCGATCGGGCTGCTGTTCACCGAGCGGTTCGCCGTGGAGGGGCTGGTGGAAAGCCTGGGCTGGTGGGACCGCATCCAGGCGACCGTGTTCCAGTCGATC
>JBKDOR010000129.1:0-3672 GCA_046342775.1 Synechococcaceae cyanobacterium | reverse complement strand
GCTGCTCAAGGCCTTGCTGGTTCTCCACGGGCTGGAACCACCCCGAAGCCATTCGCTCCAACGGTTGCTGCAGGAACTGGCCGCCTGCGGCGAGACCCCGTCCATCGCCCCCGAGCTTCTTGATCTTGATGATTTCGCGGTGCTGGCCCGCTATGTCGCTGAGCACACACCGCTGCCAGCTGAACGTCAGCAGCAGCTGGATCTTCTTGAGGCGTTCCACGCGGAGGTGCGACGGCGGCTGAGCTGACTGTGCACCGCTTTGGCTAGCCAGAGGACCGGCGGGAGACAGCTGTGGGCAGAAAGCCCCCAGGGGTGGTGGAGTATTGGGGGTGGCTTAACCCATAATGGGGGTGCATTGACCCCGTAATGGGGTGGTACGCGCATGAACCCGGTCCTGGAGGCGCTGTTTGGCAATCGCACCGCCGCCTGCGTGCTGTTGTTTCTGCAGTGCTACGGCGAGGGCCACGCCCAGCGCATCGCCAAGACATTCGATTTCGGCCTGAACATGACCCAGCGACAGCTGAAGCGGCTGGAAGACCACGGAGTATTGGTGAGCCGCCGCCTTGGCAACATGCGCCTGTTTAGTTTCAATGAACGCAATCCCACTGTGCGCAACCTGCGCAAGCTTCTGGAAGTGGAGCTGGCTGCGCTACCGGAAGACGATCAGCAGCAGTACTTCCGGCAGAGACAGCGTCCCAGGCAGAGCAGCAAGCCGCTCGTGATACATGGCTGAGATCACCCCTGATACCTCTCTGGAAGAACTTGCTGCCATCATCAGCCAGGCACTGGAATCCGCCGGCATTCTGGCAACGCTTTCTGGTGGCGCAGCAGTCTCGATCTACACCAACAATCGCTATCAGAGTCATGACCTCGACTTCGTGAGTTCAGCCTCACCAGGCCAGTTGGCGAAAGCTGTCGAGGCTCTGGGCTTCGTTCCCACCGAGACACAACGACTGTTTGCGCATCTACAAACCAAGTGGCTGCTTGAGTTTCCAGCCGGGCCACTTGGGTTCGGGGAGAAGATCGTCAATGCCAGTGGCATTCAGGCGATCAATACTGCCGTTGGCCCTCTCCTACCGCGTCACCGCACAAAAGCATTTCCCCTAATGTTACAGGTAGGGGCTGTGCCCAAGCCATAGGAGCCACCTAGACTACTGACAGATGCACTGCCGCGTAATCCGTGCCTCTCAGCGACGCCGAATTCGACGCCATCCTGACGGATCCCTCAAAGGTCATCGAAGGTGACATCGTGTGGCAGGGAGATGAGGATCATTCCCCAAGTTACGAGTTTAAGGCCGAGATCGAAACGGCGGGCGGCTGGCCGCTTTACATGAAGGGAACATTCAATCCGCTCATCCCTGCAATCTCTTATGCCATAATTTCCAAGAGTTCCGGACGGGTCTATGCACTCGATCTTGGCAAAGCCCACAAGAATCCTGACGACACCAGGGTTGGCGATACCCACAAATACCGTTGGACCGAGGAATTCAAGGACAAGCTTGCCTACGAACCTGAAGACATTACCGCAACTCCAGATAACCCCTCTTGAAGTCTGGCAACAGTTTTGCCAAGAAGCTATGATCAACCACAATGGCAATATGCACCCGCCGCCTCCCGTTCAAGGAGACCTGTTCTGATGAGCGACTCATTGGACAACCCAGCAATCACCACGTGCAGCGCAATCAGGAGCGGCTTGGGGCCGATGTTCGAGTGCGCAGTCAAGGGAGACTATGTCCGCGTCAGAACTCCTTATCTGTATCCAGATGGTGATTGCATCGATCTGTTCATCAAGAGTTCAGGCCCAGGAATCTCTACTGTAACGGACCTCGGCGAAACGGTACGCTGGCTGAATTCCAACACGTTGTCAGTAAAGCGATCCCTGAAGCAGGCAGGTCTCATTTCTGATATTTCCCAGACGCATGGCGTTGAATTCTTTCGGGGCATGCTCAAGGCTAGGTCCAGCGAGCCAGCCAACCTTGCCGACGCCGTGACGAGGGTGAGTCAAGCGGCGCTGCGTGTATCAGACCTGATTTTTACGTCGAGACTTCGTGCCGTCGAGTCCGTCACCGATGAGGTGGCAGATTTTCTGCAAGAGCTATCGCTTCCGTTTGAGCGCAACAAGCGGCTCATCGGGCGATCGGGAAAAAGTTGGAGAGTTGATTTTCAGGTTAGTACTTCGAGCCATGGCTCATTGATTGCTGTGCTTTCTTCTGGGAGTCGATCTGCGGCGCAGCAACTCATCAAGAATGCTGTCGCGACATGGTATGACTTAAGTCAGTATAAAACATCCCCTGAACCACTTACCTTCATCTCTCTGATAGACGACTCTGCGGATGTATGGTCTGATGAGGATTTCAACCTCGTGGAATCGATATCAGAGGTTGCTACGTGGTCTGCGCCAGAAACTCTCAGTCAGCTCCTTACATCCTGATTGGATTGGCAGGATCTTACAAGTTATAAGTCAAATACGATGAAGCGCATGCCAATCGCCTATGCCTGCCTTAAGCTGAGGGGCAAGGCGAATGAGCCCTAAGGCATGTTGTCAACGGTAATTGTCGGCGTACTGGTCTTCCTCCTAGGACAGCTTGTACTCAAGTGTGTCATTGAGCCTGTACAGGTATTGAAGGCAACGATCGCACGGGTCATTAATTTACTGCTGCTCCATCAGGCAAAGCGCATGAATGCTTCATGCGATGATGCCATTGCAGAAGACATGAAGAGGTTGTCAGCGGAAATCATTTCTCATTCGTGCCATATTCTCTGGTTTCCCGTATCTCGCCTGGCTTTTGGCTTGCCTTCTAAGTTGTCATTAGTGAATGCCGCACAAGAACTCAATATGCCTTACTACGGGATGCTCCATGCTGCAAGACAAGATGGAATAGACGGTGGATATGGTTCGGGTTCGCAGAGAGTGTGCGGAATGTCGACGCAATGAAGCGAATCGGTAAGTATCTTGGAATCATGACTGATTATTCAGCCACTGCAAAACAGATTTGGCCAGTGAGATTGTTTATTGCGGCGAAGAAGCGGATGGGTCGGAGACTTCACTCTCAATGAATTGCCACCCCACCCGATAATCCTCCACTCGCTCACACCGCACCCACGGCGCGGCATAGGTGATCGTCCGCTCCACCGTTCCCATTAGGTAATCCATCCACTTACTATTCAGTAGCATCACAAAAAGCCTTGATGTCTTTGAGCTTCTGCAGAAGCGGCGGCAACGCCTCTTGCGTGATCCAGAGCACCTGGCGCGGATCAATGTTGAAGTATTGATGGGCCAGTACATCGTGGAAGCCCATGATTCCTTTCCAGTCCTGATCAGGGACTTGAACCTGCAATGTAAGGCCGGTGAGTTTGTCGAGCTGTTTCACCGCTTCACCAAGAGCGAGATACTGCATACAGACGGCATCCAGGAGTAGTCGGCCTTGCTCCGATGCGGTGAGATCATCTGCAGACTGGACAGGCTAATCACTGATGTGGCCAAACGTTGATCCCGTTCAGATTGAAATCGCATCGCGCTCGATCTCGCTCTTTAAGAGTTTGCAGAAAAACCAGCCCACGGGCCAGTTTTCCACAGCCATGAGCTGATTTCTGGCTCAAAAAGCCGAATCGATGCCGATCAAGTCCGCAAACAGCCCAATTTCGGCATCGTTGGCCTGTCTGCAAGGCATT
>JBKDOR010000128.1:0-6437 GCA_046342775.1 Synechococcaceae cyanobacterium | reverse complement strand
CCGCTGAGCTCCGCCGGCGCTTGATCCGGCTTGACCTGCCGCCGCTGGCCGATACCGATCCGCTGCGGTTGGTGCTGCCGCTCGCGCCCCTGGGGCTCAGCGGGCCGGAGGCGGATGCCTGGCTGCTGGAGCGCGGCGTGGTGGCGGAGCTGCCGGAGCCGGGAGCCCTCACGTTTTGCCTGGGGCTGGAGCCGCCGCCGGGGCTGGAGCGGCGGTTGCCGCGCCTGCTCGACCAGCTGCGGCGGGAGCGCGGCGCCGCGCCGTTGCCGCCGTTCAGCCCGCCGCCGTTGCCGCCGCTGGCGGCGTTGGACCACCCCTTGGGGCAGGCCTGGCGGGCGCCGGCGCGGTCGGTGCCGCTGCGGCGCGCGGAGGGGCTGATCGCGGCCCGGCCGATCTGCCCCTATCCGCCCGGGATCCCGCTGTTGGTGCCGGGGGAACGCATCGATGCGGCCCGGCTGGCCTGGCTGGATGAGCAGCGACAGCTCTGGGCCGAGGGCATCCCGGAGATGCTGGAGGTGATGGCGGAGCCGTGATCGTTGGCTTGCGGCGGCCTGGCAGGCGCCGGGCCGCTGACTCGCCAGCGACGCGACACGCCCCCGCGTTCCCCCATGCTGGGAAGGCAACCCCATGGCCCCATGGATCCCAGCAGCGATGCCCAGGCTGGGTGGAACCAGGATCCCGTCCGCTGGGATTTCGTCACCGCCGGGCTGCCGGATGCGCTGTTTGATGACGCCCCCGGCTTCAGCCCCACGCCGATGGAGCTGCGGGTGATGCTGCTGGCCCATCTGCGCCCCCGCGCCCAGTCGCTGGTCTGGGATGTGGGCGGCGGCACCGGCGCCCTGGCCCTGGAGATCGCCCGGCTGCTGCCGGCCGGGGCGGTGCACACCCTGGAGCGGGACCCCCAGGCGATCGAGCTGCTGGAACGCAACCGGCGACGCTTCGGCATCGCCAATCTGCACATCCACTCCGGCCAGGCCCCCGATGATCTCGGCTGCCTGCCGCCGGGCCCGGATCGGGTGCTGCTCGAGGTGGGACGGCCGCTGGGGGACGCCCTGGCCCTGGTGTGGCAGGCGCTGGTGCCGCAGGGACGATTGGTGATCAGCACCGCCAGCCTGGAGGGCCTGGTGGATGCCAGCGATCGCCTCACCCGCCTGGGAGCCCGGGATGTGCAGGTGGTGCAGGCCACGGTGCATCGCATGCAGCGGCGCGGCAGCCAGACCAAGCTGGCGGCGGCGGAACCGCTGTTCGTGATTGCGGCCGAGCGCTGAGCCCCCATGGCTTCAGTGGCGGCAGGGCCCGTGAGTGGCGGCAGGGTCCGTGATCCTGCAAGCTTTGCGGTTGTGCCCACCACGGTTGGCTGCCCAGACCCGCCCCCGCACCGCGACATCCCTGGCCCGGCTGGCCAGTGGCTGGGCCGCGGGTGGCATCGGTCTGGTGGTGGTGCTGCTGGGGGGCTGGTGGTTCACCCTGGCGGTGGGGGTGATCGTGCATCTGGGACTGCTGGAGTACTTCCGCATGGCCCAGTTCAAAGGGATTCGGCCCGCCACCAAGACGACGCTGGGGGCGGTGCCGTTGCTGCTGCTCTCCACCCAGGCGGCGGGGGGAGGCGGGCTGGGGGGAGGGGCGCTGGGGGGAGATGTGGCGGCGGCGGTGTTGCCGGCCTCGGGGGCGGTGGTCTGCGGCTGGTTGCTGCTCCAACCCAGCACGGGCACGATCGCCGATGTGGCGGCCTCGATCTTCGGGTTGTTTTATCTGGGTTTTTTGCCCAGCCACTGGATCAAGCTGCGGGACCTCAGCGATCCGCTGCTGGCCCCCAGCCTGCAGGGGAATCTGCCACTGCTGGGCTGGCCGTGGAGTTCGGGCCTGGCCCTCACCTTGCTGGCCTGCTTCCTGATCGTGGCCACCGATATCGGCGGCTACGTGATCGGCCGCCGCCTGGGGCGCCACCCGCTGTCGCCGATCTCCCCCGGCAAGACCATGGAGGGGGCCCTGGGGGGGATTCTCTGCAGCCTGTTGGTGGGGGCCGGCGGAGGGGTGGTGCTGGGCTGGCCCTGGGGCTGGCTCACGGGAGGCGTGCTGGGAGCCGTGGTGGCCCTGTTCGCCATGGTGGGAGACCTCACCGAATCGATGCTGAAGCGCGATGCGGGCCTGAAGGATTCCGGAGATGTGATCCCCGGTCACGGTGGCATGCTGGATCGCATCGACAGCTACCTGTTCGTGCCGGCAGTGGTCTATACGCTGGTCAGCCTGGTGCTGCCGCTGTTGGGATAGCTGGACTCGCCAACCGCCGGCGCAGCCGCCGGCGGCGCTGGCCGAAGATCGCCAGCAACCCCAGGGGCGCCGCCGGTGCGGGCACAGCGGCGGGATCGTTGCTGGGCAGCAGGCGCATGCCAACCTGGAAGTTGGAATAAAACCAGTTTTGGTTGGTGAAGGGCAGGATCTGCACCCCAGGGGGTGGCAGATAGGTGTTGATCGTTTCACCCGTGTTCAGGTTGGGGAAGCCGTTGAAGGGTGAGTTGAGGTCCAGGTTGATGTCCTGGGTGGTGAAGATGGCCGGGGTATTGTCGTGGCTGCTGATCACCAGGGGCACCGTGCTGGGGCTGCCATCGCTGTTGCTGCCGTAGGCGCCCAGCCAGACCACCACATGACTGATCTGGTCCTTGGTGCCGATGTAGAGCAGGTCGCCGGGTTGGAAGTTGGCGATCAGAGCATCAAGATCATGGCCCGAGTTGGGCGTGTCGGTTCCGAAATTCGGCCCATAAAAGAACTGAGGCATCAGCACGGAGCCCGTTGCATCAAGGGCGAGTGCCGAGGCGGTGCCGCCCACGCCCGTACCCACCGAGAAGGTCACCTGATTGCCTGTGCCGGAGTGGAGTTGGTAGCCGAGGGCCAGGTTGTAGATGTAGGCCGTGAAATCGGTGCAATCCATCCCGGGGGCTGGCTTGCCGTAGTCGCCCAGATAAGGGTTGGGATTCGATGCGTTGCCAGGGGTGTTATTCAGCAGCTGTTGCGTGCTTTGCAGATCGGGGTTGCTGCTCACCCCCACCATCGTTCCGTTCAGCGGGGTGGTGGCCCACTTGAATTGATTGTTGTCCACCATCGCCTGAGTTAATGGGAACTGTGGCAAATGCAAGTGCTGGTAGGCCGTGCCAATCAAATGATTGGCGGCTGCCATCAGCCGTGCCGTCGCCCAGCTGGAATAGGACACACCTGGGGGTGGTTGATTGATGGTCGACTGATACACAGCAGGCCCCCGATCCTCCATTAAAGCGTTTACCAAAGAGGGAGAGCCGATGGAGCTTTGCGCTACCGAATAGAGCTGAGGATTGGTGGGGCCGTAGGGGCGCTTGCCTTGGATGTAGTCAAACGTCGACCAGTTGTTCTGATTGGGATCGGCATGATCCAGGATCAGGTTGGTGCGGTCGGGGAAATCGTTCCACCAGCTCGCTGGAGCCGTGAGGTTGATCTGATACCGCAAAGGTGGAGCCGCCTGGGTCGGGCTTGTCGCCAGCAGGCCAGCCGGCAGAACCCATGCCGCTAGCAGCGGCCCCCAGGCAGAGCGCTGGCCTGGGCGGCGTGCTGGGGGCGTGGGGGCGCTGGATCGCTGGCAGGGGGCTTGCTGGCGAAGGCTGGCCATGGAGCGCTGGTGCTTTGGCGCATTTATACCCCATGCATTAGTCACTAAGCGCATTTCTTGAGAGCCAATGCATGGTCTTTGCCGCGCCCCTTGGGCTCTTGAGTCCAAACTTGGCGGGATCCCGGGGTGATCTTGAGTGAAGATTGAACAGATCTTGTGCTACCGGCGGCAAAGGTCGCTGCCGATTCCGCAGGGCCGTCTTGGTAGGGCCGTCTTCGCAGGGGCGTCTTGCTAGGGCCGTCTTCGCAGGGCCGTCTTCGCGGGGCCGTCACGGCAAAACCTGCTCACGGCAACACACGCTTACGGCAGCACCCGGGCGCCGCCATGCAGTTCCAGCAGGCCGCCCCCCAAAGCCGCGTGCTCCAGCTGCACATTCGGATCCATCGGCAGCCGCAGGCACGCCGCAGCTGCGTCCTCCGCCTGGAGCGGCTGAGGCGGCTCGGATTGCAGCTCCAAGGTGCCTTCCACGGCCCGCACCCGCACCGCCCGCTCCAAGGGAGGATCGCCGGGGCCGAGGGGTGCCCCCAGGATCAGGCGATCGTCTTCGATGCGCAGATCGCCGAGGGGGGTGATGCCGAGAAGCTCCTCCGCCACCTGATCCCCGAGGCTGTGCCATTCGGGAGAGCCCAGGGTGCGGCGCAGCCCCGCGGCCGAGAACACCACCAACCCCTGGATCGAGAAGGCTTCCTCCAGCTGGAAGGAGCGGCTGCGCAGCAGGGAGCCCATGCGCACCTGGATCGGGTCGCTGCGCAGCTCCACCTGCTCAAACTCCAGGCGCTGGAACACCACCCCCCGGGCCCGCAGGCGCACGCCGTCCAGCCGGCCGCGCAACAGCTGGGCGGCGGAGCCCTCCAGCTGGATCTCCAAGCTTTCGATCGTGTCGCATTGCTGGCGCAGCCACAGCTCCAGCCCCCGGGACAGCAGGCCGAGCACCGGCCCGCCGGCCGCCGGGGCCCCTGCCTCGGGAGAACTGTCCATGGGCTTGCGCTGCGACTGCCCCGCTTCTTAACAGACCTGCGCCGGCCTGTGCTCCCGCCCAGGCTCATTCCCCCCACTGGCGCAGCAGGTTGGCGTAGCAGCGGCAGAGCAGGTCGAACACCTCGGATTTGCCCTGCTGTTGAAACAGGCTGCGTCGTGCCGTGTCGAGCTCAAACAGCAGCTCGCGCTGGGCGGCCTCGCGCACCCGGCTTTGCAGCCAGCCCACCACCACCAGCCGCTCGCCCTGTTCCACCGGTTCGACGCGATGCAGCAGCGTGCTGGGGTAAAGCACCGCCTGGCCGGCCGGCAGCCGCCAGCTCTCTTCGCCGGTGGGGGTCTCCAACACCAAGGCGCCGCCGTCGTAGTCGGAGGGGTCGCTGAGAAACAGGCTGAAGGAGAGGTCGGAGCGGCCGCAGGCCATGAAGGCGTTGTCCACATGGCGGCCATAGCCCTCCCCTGGACCGCAGCGGCTCACCCGCAGGCTGTGGATGGCCACTGGCAGGGCGGCGGCCTGCAGCAAGGGGTCGGCCTGGAGCCGTGCCAGCACCAGCTCCGTCAAGGGCCCGTAATGGGGGGAATCGAGGGCCAACTGGCGGTTGTGCTTCACGGCGCGGGCATGCCAGCCGGCGGTTCGCTGCCCGCTGTCCCAGGAGGTGTCCGCCGCCAGCAGCTGATTGCGCCAGTGGAGCGCTTCTGCGGAGGAGAGAGGCGAATCGAGGATCAGGCGCATGGCGAGCGGCAGCGGCCGAATGTGGCATTGATCACCGCCGTTGGTGACGATCCGGCACAGCCAGGGGTGACCCGCCGGCGCCGCCCCTGGCGGAGAGCCTTCAGCATGCCGAAGATGACCGCGTAGGCCCCAGGCCCCGATCCCGAGCGATGCCCCAACCGCCAGCCTCCCGTCGTCGCACCAGCGTTGCCCTGTTTCTCGCCACCGCCAGCCTGCTGGGAGGGGTGAGCGGCTGCGGCCAAAAACCGGAGGGAGGAGAGGACTCCAGCCCATCCGCCCCCCAGGCCCAGCCCAGCCAGCAGGCCAGCCCCGAGAACAACGCGGACGAGCAACAGTCAGACGACAACGACTCCAAGACCAAGCGCAAGGGCGGCGACAAGGATTCAGGGTCCCGGGGTGAGGGAGGAGAGGGAGGAGAAGGAGGCGAGGGGGGAGAGGGCTGAGCCCCCCGTTGGCCATGGGAGCGGCCATGAACCTGAACCGCTGGCTGGGCTTGGCCGCTGCCCTGGCGTTGGGCTATGGCGGCCTCTGCCTGCTGGTGTTCCTGAGGCAGCGGGCGATGATCTACATGCCCCAGCCCGCCGCGGACCCTTCCGGACGGTTGGAGCTGCGGGTGGATGGCAAGCGCATCCTGGTGGCCCACCATGACGCCACAGGGCCAGCTGCGGGAGCCTCCCCAGGGCTGGCGCCCGGCACACCGCCAGGATCCCGGCCCCGGCTGGATCCACCACCTGATGCAGGCTCTGCTACAGGCATTGCTGCAGGCACTGCTGCAGGCACTGCAGCAGGCACTGCGGCAGGCACTCCCGCAGGCACTGCCGCATCGACTGATCCACGAACTCCTCGCACTGATCCAGGCGCGGAGGCACAACTTCAGCGGCGCGCCGATCCCAGCCAGCCGGCATTGATCTACTTCGGAGGCAACGCCGAAGATGTGTCGATCACTCGCAATATGCTGGCTGAATTGCTACCCGATACGGACCTGTATCTGCTCCATTACCGGGGGTATGGAGGCAGCGAGGGACACCCCAGCGAGGCAGCGATTCGGGCCGATGCCCGGGCCCTGTATGCCTTTGTGGCCCAACGCCATCG
>JBKDOR010000127.1:0-2940 GCA_046342775.1 Synechococcaceae cyanobacterium | reverse complement strand
TCTGGGAGCACGACTTCGACGACAACAGCAGGGTGCTGGCCCAGGTGCGCTCGATGCAGACCGGCGAGCGCATCGCCATCAAGGCTGCTTACATCAAGAAACACGGCCTGGATTTTGAAACCGGCGGCAACACCGTGTCGGTGATGGCGATCAAGGCCACAGGCGTGATCGCCGAAAACATGGGGGATGGCCGCCGCCTACGCGTGCATTGGCAACGCGTTAGCCCTCCCCGCGAGTGGTACTTCTATACCTATCAACCCACGATCTGGAAGGTCACCCCAGGCGATTGGAAAACCGACGCCCTGATCGATTTCGCCTTCCAGAACAAACCGCAGGACATTGACCGCTTCCGCAACGACCCTGACTGGCGGGAACGCTTCGGCACCGATCCCAAAGAGCACAAGCGCTTCCGTTGGGCGCGTTTCTACCAGGCCATTGCCGATGGCTTGGTCACTCACGCTGCCGATCGCAGCAGGCCTCAAAGACAGCAACCGCCGCGCTATCGCTGCTGGCCTGACCCAGTTCCTGGGCGTGGAAGAAGCGCTGCCCGAGAGCTTCGAGGGCATCCCGGTGCTCAACAACCAGAAGTTGTGGTTCTTCCCCTACCCCAAAGATCGCGACCCTACCCAGATCGACGCCCTCAGGCGGGTGTTTCAGAGCGGCCTGTCGCTGGCCGATGCCGACACCGAGCAGGCGATCGAGCGCTTCAGCCGCGTCGTCGATGCAGCGATGGGCGACTTCGGCGTGGCCTGGAACCTCAGCACTGTGACCCCGAACCACAGCCTGGATGGCCGCTGCAGCCGCGACTGGTTCGCCGAAGTCGTGGCCACTGAACTGCGGCCCCTGCTGCAGGAGTACTGGTTCGATGCGCCCGACGTTGCCGGGCGGGAGGCGGATCGCTTGCTGGAAGGGTGGTGAGGCCAGGCACCTCCAGCAGAATGGCCCCATGACCCTGGCTCCAGTCACCCCGATCGAGCAGCGCCTCGCCGGGATGGCGGCCGCCATCCGCCAGCTGATCCCCGCTGCCGAGGTCCGCCTGTTCGGTTCCAGGGCCCGTGGTGAGGCTGGTCCGGAGTCCGATGTGGACCTGCTGATCACGGCGCCGGATACCTGGCTGGCCAGCCGCGATCGGTTTGCGTTGCTCGCCGATCTCTGGGGCGCGGTGGCCCAGCCCGATCTCTCCGTCGATCTGGTGCTCCACTTCACCAGTGAGGCCGCCCGTCGGGCCCAACAGCCCGGATCCCTGGTGCAGGAAGCTCTCCGCGACGGGGTGCTGCTTGATGGCCAGCTCTGAGGCCGAACGCCTGCTGCGGATCGCCCGGCGCGATTTGCGCACTGGAGCAGGCCGGGGTGGATGTGAGTGAGCTTCTGCCGCTGCGAGCCTTCACCACCTTCGCCGTGCAGGGCCGCTACGACGAGATGAGCCAGAGGAGCTCGGACTGGACCGGGTGGCCTGGAGTCAGCGGGCCGAGGCCCTGATTGAGCACGTGCAGGGCCTGCTGAGCTGATGAGGCGACGAGCATCCCCATCCGCAACATCTGGTGGCTGATGCTCTACGCCTCCGATCTGGGCAAAAGCACCGATCCGGCTCAGCTCGCTGCGGAAGGGCTTCCGCCTGCGGTCGATCAGCCTGGCCCACCACCTTGGTCTGATCGATCGGCCGGTGGAACAAGCGCTCCATACCCTGCGGCGCATGCGCAACGCCTTCTCCCTCTCTACCGAATCGGCGGCCCTTGCTGATCACGATCCTGGTGGCCTTCCTGGAGGCGGAGGCGCAGCAGCTGACGCCCTACAGGCCCCCGGTGGTGATGCGGTTTGAGGGGATTGGGGGGGGGTAAGCACCGAAGCACCGCCCTGCCAGCTTCGCCAAGCTGGGACCATCTCCGCGCTACGAGCCCCCATGCCCCGGCGCCTGATCAACACAGGCAACCCCGAGGACCCGGGCGACCCGCTTGCTTGTTGGCGCGGTGATTGATGCGGCGGCCCTTCGAGACGGGCCACGAGGACTTCATGACTGGCGGCTGGGTGCGGGTGCTGGTGAGCACTTACCATCCACAGCACGCACCACTCCTGCGCGAGCAAGTTGACAAGCCGAGTGATCCCACTGCACGAACTGATGACCTTCGGTAGCTGTAATTCGCTCGCCGTTGTGCAGCGCTACCTCCACCTCCACACCGCTACGCTGGCCGGGTGCGGCGCCGCTCTTGAGGATTCGTGAACGACAAAGAAGCGGCTTTCCGAACAATGCAGACCAGAGCGCTACTGCCGCGCATGAAGATCCTGCTGCACTGGCACAACAAGCACGACGACGAGCTGGCCGATCCGCTGCCTGCCGGCGTTGACCTGCAAGGCGTCATGGCAGGGGGCCTGGTCGAGGTCTATCGGACCCGAAGGCAACCACTCCCGAAGGAGCCTCTGCCGCAGCGGAACTGTGCCGCCCTGGCGGTGGCCGCCATGGTGATCGGCGCCATCGTGCTGATGACCTGGCTGCTGCCGGTGTTCCTGTTCGGGTGCTTGATCCTGACGACCGTGGTGGCCCCAATCGGAATCGGCCGCGAGCTCTGCAGGCAGCGGCGAGCCGTAAAGTAAACACATCCACCGGATCGGATTTGCTGCCGCATCTGCCCCGCAACCAGCGGAATCGGCAGACGGCGTCAATCCCGAAACCCGTTGGTATCACAGGGCGGGGGCATGGCGGAATCGGTAGACGCAGCGGACTTAAAATCCCATCCGCCCCTCTCCACCCCTGCAAACTTCCCTCGGCGCAACGGTTTTGGGTCTGCTTGCTGGGTGTTGCAGGAGTGGAGCGGAAGTCTGCCTGTCTGCTTCGTCTGCGCGGGGGTGTCTGCTTCGCAGACAGATCCGCAGCAATGCGGATGCGGGAGTTGATGTCCGCCAAAATGCCCTTGATGGAGGCCGCGGGCCATCCCATCCGGTGTG
>JBKDOR010000126.1:0-5644 GCA_046342775.1 Synechococcaceae cyanobacterium | reverse complement strand
TGCAGGACGACCAACCGCGCACCCACTCGGAAATCGGCAGCCAGTTGCGCATCTCCCGCGAGCGGGTGCGCCAGATCGAGTCCGGCGCCTTGCGAAAGCTGCGCGCTCCCTGCCAGCAACACAGCCTGCGCGAACAGCTGGCCGGCCTGGATTGAGGCGACCCATCGCCACTGCCATCGCCACCACACACCACCACCACAGGCATCGGCATGGCAACGATCCCGCCACCGGGGTGTGCCTGCGCCGGGGTGGCCAGCCCGGGATGCCCTCCCTAGGGTCCAAACGGGCCTGAAAACCCCTTCTCCCGCTGCCCTCCCCTCGCCCCATGGCTGCCAATGCCCCCGCGATCGACATCGGCCTCTCGGAAGACCAGCGCCGCGCCATCGCCGATGGCCTGTCGCGCGTGCTGGCCGATTCCACCGTGCTGTACGCCAAAACCCACGGCTTTCACTGGAATGTGACCGGGCCGATGTTCAACACATTGCACCTGATGTTCATGGATCAATACACCGAGCTGTGGACGGCCCTCGACGCCATCGCCGAGCGCATCCGCGCCCTCGGCTTCCCCGCTCCCTATGGCGCCAGCAGCGTCAGCCGGCTCAGCTCGATCGCCGAAAGCGAGGGCGTTCCCGCCGCCCTGGCGATGGTGCGGGAGCTGGTGGAGGGCCATGAGGCGGTGGCCCGCACGATCCGCGCGGTGTTCCGCGAGGCCGATGAGGCCAACGACCAACCCAGCGCCGATCTGCTCACCCAGCGGCTGCAGATCCACGAGAAAACCGCCTGGATGCTGCGCTCCCTGCTGGAGGGATGAGGCCAGCGGGCGGGGCAAGCACCGGCCGGAACGGCCGGTAGGCTGAGAGATCAGCAGGTGCATCCATGCCCGCCCGCGCCGCCAAGTTCGTGTTCGTCACCGGCGGCGTGGTTTCCAGCATCGGCAAAGGCATCGTGGCCGCGAGCCTGGGGCGCCTGCTCAAGAGCCGCGGCTACAGCGTTTCGATCCTCAAGCTCGATCCCTATCTCAATGTGGATCCGGGCACGATGAGCCCGTATCAGCACGGCGAGGTGTTCGTCACCCAGGATGGCGCCGAAACCGACCTGGATCTCGGCCACTACGAACGCTTCACCGATACCGCTCTCTCGCGCCTGAACAGTGTCACCACCGGCTCGATCTACCAAGCGGTGATCAACAAGGAGCGCCGCGGCGACTACAACGGCGGCACCGTGCAGGTGATTCCCCATATCACCGGCGAGATCCGCGAGCGCATCCATCGGGTGGCCGCCAACAGCAATGCCGATGTGGTGATCGGCGAGATCGGCGGCACCGTTGGTGACATCGAATCCCTGCCATTCCTGGAGGCGATCCGCGAGTTCCGCGGTGAGGTGGGCCGCCACGACACCGCGTTCGTGCACGTCACGCTGCTGCCGTTCATCCGCACCTCTGGCGAACTCAAAACCAAGCCCACCCAGCATTCGGTGAAGGAGCTGCGCTCGATCGGCATCCAGCCCGATGTGCTGGTCTGCCGCAGCGACCGGGAGATCAATGCCGAGCTCAAGCGCAAGATCGGCGGCTTCTGCGGGGTGCGCTCCGAGGCCGTGATCCAGGCCCTTGATGCCGACAGCATCTATGCGGTGCCGCTGGCGTTGGAGCAGGAGGGCCTCTGCCGCCAGGTGCTGGATGTGCTCAACCTGGCCGATCATCCCAGCGACATGGTGCGCTGGGCTGAGTTGGTGCATCGCCTCCGCCATCCTGGCCCGGCCGTGACCGTGGCGCTGGTGGGCAAATACGTGCAGCTCAATGACGCCTATTTGTCGGTGGTGGAAGCGTTGCGCCACGCCTGCCTGGAGCACAATGCCAGCCTCGATTTGCGTTGGATCTGCGCCGAGCAGATCGAGGAGCAGGGGGCCGAGGCGTTGCTCCAAGGCATGGACGCGGTGGTGGTGCCGGGGGGCTTCGGCAACCGCGGCGTGGATGGCAAGGTGGCGGCGATCCGCTGGGCGCGGGAGCAGCGGGTGCCGTTCCTCGGCCTCTGCCTGGGCATGCAATGCGCCGTGATCGAATGGGCCCGCAACCAGGCCGGCCTGGCGGGTGCCACCAGTGCTGAGCTCGACCCCGACACGCCCCACCCCGTGATCGCCTTGCTGCCGGAACAGCAGGACGTGGTGGATCTGGGCGGCACGATGCGGCTGGGCGTTTATCCCTGCCGGCTGGCCCCCGGCAGCCTCTGCCAGCAGCTGTATGGCGAAGAGGTGGTCTACGAGCGCCACCGCCATCGCTATGAGTTCAACAATGCCTACCGGGCCCAGTTCATCGACTCCGGCTACCGGATCAGCGGCACCTCGCCGGACGGGCGGCTGGTGGAGCTGATCGAACTGGAGGGCCATCCCTACTTCACGGCCTGCCAATACCATCCCGAATTCCTCTCGCGGCCCGGCAAGCCCCATCCCCTGTTCCGGGGGTTGATCGAAGCGGCGCAGCGGCGCCATGGCGGGGCGATGCGCGAGGCCCACGATCGGCTGCCAGCCAGCAGCGAGGCCTGAGCCCAGACCAGCCCTCACCGCATGCACGGCCTCATCCGCAGCCATCCCAAGCGAGCAGAAACCCAGTGCGCAGGCTTGTCGTTGACGCTGCGGCCCCCGTACGCGGCCGAGTCACGCCGCAACGGCCGATGACGCGACGGCTTGGCAGACGAGGCGCATCCCATAGTGATTTGCAGCCGTTCACCGCCCTTGTCGTTGATGCGCTATCCCATCCCCATGGCCGCGCTGGCCGCCGGCCTTCTTGTGGGGTTCCACAGCCTGCCCCCCTCGGCCGCCGCCCGTGATCTCAATGGTGGGCATCTCAATGGTGGCGATTTCAGTGGCCGTGATCTCAGTGGCCGCGATCTCAGGGGCCGCGATGCCGGCTTGCGTCGCTCCGAGGCTGCGGTGGCCCGCTGGCTGGAGCAGAACCGCCATCGCCCCACGGCCCTGAGGGCCTTCGTGCAACGCCTGCCGAAGGGAGGCGATCTTCACTCCCACCTGAGTGGGGCCGTGTACGCGGAGCATTACCTGGAGTGGGCGGCGCGGGATGGCTATTGCGTCGATCCGGCTGGGCCGACCCTGGTGAAGCCCAGTGACTGCAGCAGCGGGGGCTCGCTGTTTGCCGCGTCCGAACTGGTCAAGAAAGCCGCGGTGTACGACAAGTTCATCAATCTCTGGTCGACCCGCAATCTGCCCTTTGCCGGCCGCTCCGGCCATGATCAGTTCTTCCAGGCCTTTGCGGGTTTTGATCTGATTTCCGGTTCGCTCAGCCGTCAGGACGACATGGTGGCGGAGGTGGCCAATCGGGCCGCCTCCCAACATGTGTTTTACCTGGAGCTGATGATCACGGTTCAAGGCAGCGGCGTGCGCAAGCTGGGCCAGCAGGTGGGCTGGAACGGCGATTTCGCCCGCACCCGCCAGCAGTTGCTGGATCAAGGCTTGCTCGATCTGGTGCGCCAGGGTGATCAGGACCTGCAGACTATCCGTCGCGAAGCCGCCAGCACGATGGGCTGTGGCACCCCCCAAGCCCAGCCGGGCTGCGGCGTGACGGTGCGCTTTCTGCAGCAGACGACCCGCATCCGGCCGCCCGAGGAGGTGTTCGCCCAGTTCGTCTATGCCTTTGAGCTGGCCAACGCCAGTAATCAGGTTGTTGGCATCAACCTGGTGGCCCCCGAAGACAACCCGATCGCCCTGCGCGATTACACGCTGCAGATGCGCATGCTGCAGTATCTCAAATCCGTGCATCCTGAGGTGAAAGTGGCGCTGCATGCCGGCGAGCTCAGCCTCGGCCTGGTGCCACCGGATCGCTTGCGGTATCACATCCGCCAGGCGGTGGAGATCGGCCAGGCGAATCGCATCGGCCATGGCGTGGCGGTGATGTACGAGGAGCAGCCATTTGAGCTACTGGAGCTGATGCGCCGCCGTGGCGTATTGGTGGAGATCTGCCTCACCAGCAATGAGGTGATTCTCAATGTTGCCAACCAGGATCATCCCTTCCTCGACTACCAACGGGCCGGCGTGCCGCTGACGCTGGCCTCCGACGACGAAGGCATTTCCCGCATCGATCTGAGCAACGAATACCTGCTGGCCTTGCGGCGCTACAACCAGAGCTACCGCGACCTCAAGCAGCTGGCGCGCAACAGCTTGCAATACAGCTTTCTACCGGGCCAAAGCCTGTGGGAATCGCCCCAGTACAGCCGTCCGCAGCCGGCGTGCCGGGGAGACAACCTGGCGGCGGCCAGCCTTTCCCCGGGCTGCGCCAGCTTCCTCGCGGCCAACGAGCGGGCCAAAGCCCAATGGAAGCTGGAGCGGGAGTTCGCCAGTTTCGAAGCGCTGCCCGCCTTTCAGGCCCGGGCAGGGGGGCAGGGTCGCCCTTGATCGCGGCGTTCGGGGTGTCTGCCAAACCCGGCAACGCCCGCGGATCCGGTGATGGAGCCTCGGCCGACGTGCCAGGACCAGCCGGCCGCTGCCAGGCTGGGGCGATGGCGCCAGTCCCGCGCCGAGCGCCCGAGACCAGCCCCTTGCGCCCGTGACCAGCCCGTTCCCGCCAGCGGCGCCGAGCCTTGACCAGGCCCCCAGCCTGCTCGGCCCGGCCGCCAGCCTGCCCGTGGTGGAAACCTTCCACTCACTGCAGGGCGTGGGCTTGCACGCCGGTCGCAGCGCCTTCTTCATCCGCCTGGCGGGCTGCGAGGGGGGGTGCCCCGGGTGCGACACCAAGCACTCCTGGCCCGCCGGCGCCCATGGCCAGCGCAGCCTGGTGGAGCTGGCCGCAGCCGCCGGGCAGGCGGCCGCCGAGGGTGCCGCCTTTGCGGTGCTCACCGGCGGCGAGCCGCTGCACCACGATCTCAGCGGCCTTTGCGCCCAGATCCGGGCCACCACCACCGCTCCCGAGCGGCCGCTTGGGTTGCCGCTGCACCTGGAAACCAGCGGCGTCGATCCGATCCGCGGCAGCTTCGACTGGATCACCCTCTCGCCCAAGCGGCATCGCCCACCCCGACCGGAGCTGCTGGCGGCCTGCGATGAGCTCAAGCTGGTGGTGCATGAGCCCGCCGACCTGACCTTCGCCGAGGCGATGGCGGAGCAGGCTCGGCAGCTCAGGCCGCCCGCCACCCCGGCAGGCACGGCCGACGCCGCGGTTGGTTGGCGTGGCTCCGCTGCCGGCCCCGCGCTGCTGCTGCAACCCGGCTGGGACTGCCGCCGCGGCCAGGAGCTGGCGATCGCCTTCGTGCGCAGCCACCCGGCCTGGCGGCTCAGCCTGCAAAGCCACAAATGGCTGGGGGTGCGCTGAGCGCCTGGGGCCGGGCAGGTCTGCTGGTCTGTTTCAGCGCCCCGGCAGCAGCAGCGGACGGCCAACCCGGCGGATGTGGTCCAGTAGGTCCTCGCTCAGATCGGCCTGCAGGGAGAGGTCCACGTTCCAGGGCAGCAGCAAGTCGTCGATGGCTGTCAGCAGTTGCAGCAGATGGCGGTGCTCCAGGGTCTCGCCGATCAGGGTGAGGTCGATGTCGGAGCCGCTGCGCTGGCGTCCCATGGCACGCGAGCCGTACAGCCACACCCCGCGCACGGCCGGCTCAGCCGCCAGCACCGCCAGCAGTCGCTCGGAGGCCGCAGCGCTCAGTCCTGGGAT
>JBKDOR010000125.1:0-30029 GCA_046342775.1 Synechococcaceae cyanobacterium | reverse complement strand
CCGCGCACATGCACCAGGTCACGCCGCACCACCCCATCCCGATCCAGCGGCACGTCGTTGTGGGCCTGCCGCTCTGGCGGTGTGCCGGGAATCGCCGGGATGCCGTCGATCACGCTGAACACCGAAATCAGGGGGCCCGGGGTGGCCACCAGCCGCCTCAAGGCCTGACGGCCCTCGCCCACCCCCAGGTCGCGGTAGAGGTCGAGGCCGATCGCCCGCACACCACCGGCCTCCAGCCGGCGGATCGCCCGCACCAGGTGGCGGTCGTCGAGGGGGCAGCCGAGACGGCGCAAATCCCCCTCTTCAATGGCCACCACCCGGATCGGCAGGCTGGCCGCCGAGGGCAGGGGACGCCACCCCAGGGCCAGGTCATGGAGGCGCAGGTTGCCCGCCTCCGCCAGCCGCCCCTTGTGCAGGGCCAGCAGAACCAGCACCGCCAGGGCGTAGGAGAGGATCCGGCTCAGAAGCGGTAGCTCACGCGGGTGGTGACCCCATTGTCGAGCAACCAGTTGGGCACCGCCGACACCAGCCGGTCACCGAACTGGGAGGTCCAGCCCAGCTCCAGCTGCCAGTGGGGGCCGCTGAGCCAGCGCAGCAGCACGCCACCGGCCCCGACGCTGCCATCGTCGACGCCCCGCGGCTGGGCGGTTTGCACCCAGCCCGCCCCGAGGAACGGCACCACCTGCAGCTCCTGAGCCCCCTGACGCCAGAACGCCCAACTGAGCTCTCCGCTGCCCAGCAGGCCACTGTCGCCGCTGATCACCTGGGAGGGCAGACCCCTCAGGCCGTTGTCGCTGCCGAGGCTGAAGCCCATCGGGCTGGTGAGGGGCGCGAAGGCGCCCTGGCCGGCGGCGCGCAGTTGCAGCAGCCAGCCGGGTGCCAGGGGCCAGGCGAGGGAGACGTCGCCGCCGAGGGCCCAGGCGCGACCCATCTCGATGCCGGAGAAGTTCTGCAGCTCGCTCAGGGACTGTTCGCCGCTGAAGGCATCAATCCCCTGCAGGCCGTAAAGGTTGGCACTGAGCCCCACGTTGCCGAGCCAGCCCTCCCAGGCCAGGCCGGCCTGCAGAAAGCCGGTGCTCAGCTCCCCAGCCTCGCCGCCCCCCACGATGGCCGGGAAGGGTTGGCCGGCCAACCAGGAACGGTTGCGGTTGACGCTGAGGCCGGCGAAGCCGGAGAGCCGCTGGTTGAGGCCTTCGTGCAGGGTGATGTCGAAGCGACCCAGCAGTTGCTCCTGGCGGAAGAGCAGCTCATCGAGCGGCGGCGGGCTCTCCACCAGTTGGCGCCAGCTGAAGGCAGCGGCGGTGGTGAAGGAGAGCCTGGAGCCCAGGGGCAGGCGATAGCTCAGCGAGAGGAGCCGATACCCCAGCTGGGGCTGGTCATCGCTGTCGAGTTCGCCCACCAGCAACACCTGATCGCCCGCTCGGCCCAGGTCGCCTTTGGAGAGCACCCCGAGGGCGCGAAACTGGCCGCTGCCGCCGCTGCCGTCATTGCGCAGGCTCAGCTCGCCCTGCAGCGGTTGCCGGCCGGGATCCGCCTGCAGCAGCAGCACCGCTTTGGTGCTGTCGCCGCCGAGGCGGTTGAGGCTGGCGCGCACGCCGCTCACCCCGGGCAGGCGCTCCAGCAGATCGAGCTGGCGCTCCAGGCTGGGCAGGTGCAGCACCTGGCCCTGCAGCGGGAGCACCAGGCGCTGCAGGCGGCGGCGCAGGGCGGCGTCGGAGCTCTCCACCCGCACCTCCACGATTCGCCCCTCCACCACCAGCAGCGTGCCGTTGGGGGCGGGGTCGGGCAGGGGGAAGACGCGGCTGTTCACATAGCCATCGGCCACCAGGCGGCTGGTGAGCAGGGCGGCGCAGCGTTCGAGGCGCGTGATGCTGGAGAGGGGGCTTGGGCTGGGATCGGTCGGGGAGCGGCCGGCGTCGCTGGGGTCAGGCTGCAGGCAGGGCGCCAGGAGTTGCTGGAGCAGCGCGGGGGAGTAACGCTCCAGGCCTTCCACCCGGGGGGGCGGTGCCACCGTGCCGCTTGGGCTGGCGGGAGCTGGCACCGGGCTGGCGGGCGGGGGGCTCTCCGGCGCGGGGGCCGGAGTGGCGGGCGGCGGGGCCAGGGTGGCAGGCCGCTCCTGGCGGGGGGAAGGTGGTGAGACCGCCGGCAGCCGCACCGGTCCCGGCTGGGGGGAGGGGCCCAGCAGCTGGGCCACCAGCAGGGGGGCGAGGGCGGCGGAGGCGGGCATCAGCGCAGGGGGCTAGTCGGGACTGCGCGGAGGTGGGGCGAAGCTCAGGAAGCGGGAGCGATAGAGCGACGGCTCTCCAGAACCCTGAAGCATCAGCGGCCGGCCCTGGCGATCGAGGAGAACGGCGATCACCACCCCCGGGTTGCCGCTGCTGCCCAGCGGTTGGCTGTTTTGGGAGAACACCAGCAGGCCGTTCTGGCGGAAGTACACGAGTGGCGCCACCATGCTGCGGACCGCTGCCAACCCTCTGGATCGGCTCTGCAACAGTTTCTGGGTGCTGGGGCTCACCACCCGTGGCGGCAGGAAGCGCCCGTGATCCACCAGCAGCACGGGGATGGGCCTGCCCGGCGGGAAGGCCTCAAGGATGGGCTTGCCCTGAAAGCGGAAGCCTGCGGAAGGCAGGATGATCAGATCGCGGTTGCCGGTCGTCAGCCCCAAGCCCACCAGGGTGGGAGCACCGGGGAAGCGCGATGAAGCCAGCGGCTCTGGGGTCCCCTGGCATGGCGGGGATGAACAGGGGGAGGACTCCAGGGGATCGGTGGGGCGGATCCTCTGGCTGACCAGGCCGAGCGGTTGGGCAGCCGGCCAGGGCCCGCGGGGTTGGGCGGGGGCGGGAGCCTGGGCCAGCAGGGGAAAGCGGGAAGCGCCGAGGAGGGGCTTCGACCAGGGGAGACTGCTCTGGCAGGACATGGACGTGGGCCGCAAGGACCCCGGCAGAGCATCCGAGCCGCGGATGGGAACATCGGCACCGCTGGGGGTTCGGATCGTGCCAAGCGGTGCGGAGAGGCTGCCGGGATTGCCCTGGCCGTTGCTGCCGGGGTTGATGTAAACGAACTCCGTATTATCGCCGAAGGTGATGGAGTCGCTTTCCGGGCTGCGGCTGATTCCCTGCACGCTGTCCGGGGGGGTGGCCGTCAGGCTGGCATGCAGGCCGCCGATCACATAGGTGTCTTTGCCGCCGCTTCCCTGCAGGACATCGTTCGCGTTGGGGCTGCCGATCAGAATTTCATCGGCGTTGGTGCCATTGACCCTGAGGGTACGGCCGGGGTTGATATTGAAGAGCGTGAAAACCCTGATCGTGGAGGGGATGCTGACGGTCAGGGGCGAGCTTGTGTTGCTACACCCGGTTGGTCTGAGTCGTCTCTGGGCGGGCGCCCAGAACATCTCGGATTGGGAGGGGTTGACGGTGGGCACGCCGATGCACCGTCCCCAGATGGAGTCAGTGGGTTGGAGTGTGGCCCCGAACGTGGGGCTCAGGCACACTTCTCTCTCTGTGGCCCATGTTTGCTGAGCCTGGCTGGTGGTGGGGGCCAGCGGGAGGCTGAGCAGCACCGCCAGGGTGGTGACGGGAGGAAGGAAATGGCGAGCCATGGCCTGAGAAGGGGGAGTGGGGGGTGGTTACCAGGGGCGGCCAGTGAGCACCATGCCTGCCCAGAAATAGGGGTGGCGCAGGTCGTTGCCGAGCCGGGCCTGGTCAGCGGGGGTCAGACCGCTGATCAGGGTCTGCTGGTTGTCGTTGACGATCTGATCGCCCCGCACGCGGATCCGGCCCTGCCGGAAGCGCTGCTGGGTCTGTTGCAAGGCCAGGTCCTTGGACAGGCCCTGTTCGAGAGCGCGATGGAACTGCACCGAGAAGGCCGCCGCCACCACGTCATCAACAAACCACAGATTGCCCATGGCGCTGCTCGCCCCGGCCTGGAGCGCCAGCCCGGAGATGCCCAGCTCCCGATCCTCATTGCCCACGGCGGTGCGACAGGCGTTGAGCACGAACAGGGACATCGGCTCGGCCTGGCCGTTGCGCAACTGGCGGCCCAGGTCCGTGAGGGAGAGTTCGCCATCGCTGGTGTAGACGCGGGCGCCATCGGCCCGCTGGCTGGCGAAGTCGGCATGGGTGGCCAGATGCAGGATGGCCAGCGGCCGCTCGCGGCTTTTCTCGATCAGAGTGCGGGTCCGGAAGTCTGCGTCGAGCAGCACCAGCGCATCGGGATGGAGGGCGGCGAGGCGTCGCAGTTCCTGCTCGGCCATCTGCAGCGGCATCAGCCCGTTCGGGAAGCGGCTGGCGCCGGCCAGCAAGGTGCGGCGCCGTTGCGGGCCGCTGGATTGGGGAGCGAGATCCGTGAGGCCGAGGGCGGGGGTGATCGTGAGGGCGACGCGATCCACAAGGTTGCCGCCCGCCACGGGGAGAGCGGCGAAGGGAATGCCCTGCAGGCCCCGATCGAGGGCGAGGAGGAGGGCATTGATGCCCTGGCGTTGCAGCTCAGGTAGAACCGGATCAAGCAGCAGGCTCGCCAGCTGGCGACCGGCCGTGCCCTCTGCCAGATCCCCCTGCTGGCTGAGCTGCCGCTGGAAGGCCTGAATCCGCTGTTGCAGCAGGTCGCGGGGCACGCGCGTCTGCCAGCCGCGGATCTCGCCCACCGCCGGGATCAGAACGTGCTGGATCAGCAGGAGCGGCTGGCCGGGTATGGGCGAGGAGGAGATCTGCAGAATCGCCGGCGCGTAGCTCGGCTGGATCGGCGCGGAGGGGGCGGAAGGCGCTGCCAGCGGTCGCGACTGGCGCAGCAGTTGTTGGAGGGCGCCGATGCTGGGGCTTTGGGGAAGGGGTTGGCGAAGCCCCAGGGCGCCGATCACCTCCCGGCTGGCGGCTTGATCAGCGGCCGCGAACGAGGCGGCGGCCACCGCTTCCGGGACCGATTCGCTGCTGTTCAGCAGGAGGGTGGTGGGGCCGTTTTCGGCGCCAGCGGGGAAGTTGATCGCCAGGCGAAGGTCAGGGTCGGGGATCTGGAGGGCGGTCTTGGCGGAGGGCATCCAGCTGGGGGAGAAGGGCGCGGCGGGCACGGCCGCCGACACGGAGTTGCGCAGCAAGGCCTCCGGCAGTGGGCCCGGATCCACGGCGAGCAGATCCTCCAGGCGCCGGGCGGGAGCATCGGGCTGGAAGACGGTGCGGGTCGGGGTGGAGTCAATCCAGCCCCGCACGGAGGTGGGCAGCGGCCTGGGATAGTTGGGACCTCCCTCGAACAGCTGATCGCGCACCCGATCGCCCACGGGGAGGAGATAAGGGTTCGGGGCCCGGTAGTAGGCCCCCCAAACGGATGGGCCGAACCCCGAGGGGTGGAGGAAGTTGTCGAAGGTCTGGCTGTCCCAGGGCCGCGGATCGCAGACCCCCCCACAGCCGGGGAGGAGCGTGCTCCCCAGGATCGTGGGGCTGCTGGGGCTGTGGACGACCCGTTCGCCGAGGCCCGGCAGATCGCTCGGACCGGGGCCGTGGCTGAGCGTGCTGCGCTGGATCGCGATCTCGCTGGCGCTGTGGATGGCGATGCTGCCCTGGTAGCGACTGGCCTCCGGCTGATCTGGCCCCAGAAGGGTGGCGCTGTTGAGGCTGCTGTCCGCCAAGCCGATCGGGCCACGGTTCCAGAGGTTGATCACACCGGCGGCGGTGAACTCGGTGCTGAGGGGGTGGAAGGCGGCCCCTGTTCGGGCCTCCAGGCGTGCGGCATCGCTGATCAGCAGGGGATGTGGGGAGGTGTTGATCAGCCGGAGGATGCCGCCGAAATCTTCGGGGGAGCTGGCTCCCTCCGCCAGGCTGCTCACCGACAGAAGCGTTCGGGCGCCGCTGATGGTGATGCCCCCCTGACTGAACAGGGAGACGATGCCGCCTGTGTAATTGGGGAACCCCGAATCGTTGCTGTCGAAGGTATCGAAAAATTCTGCATCCTCTCTGGCACCCTCGAAGCTGCGCGTGGGCAGCAGGGAGCCACCACCGGCGCTCTGCTCGGCCCTCAATTGTGAATTGACAATCGTGATCGGTTTCTGACTGCTGCTGTTGGTGAGCGTGATTTCACCACCGCTGAAGCTGCCGCTGAAAAGCTTGAGCCAATCCGGATCGCCGGGATTGAAGGGGTCCGCTGGGCTGTTGGGCGAGCGAGCGATCAGCTGGCTGTTCTCGATGCGCATGCCGTTGGCGCTGTTGAGCCGGATGTCGCCGCTGCCCGCTCCACCGCTGGCGCTGAGGCTGGTGTTGCGCAGGACCAACTCGCCACGGCCATCCCTGGCCTGGGCGCGCAGCAGCAGGTTGCCCGCCAGATTGTCGCTGGCATCCGCCTCGACCCGGCTGTCGCTCACCAGCAGCCCCTGACCCGCGTCCGCCAGCACGATGCCGCTGGTGTCGGTGAGACGAATGTCTGGGTCGGCCAGGGCCGGGTTCGCCGCGCGCAGTGGTGCCAGATCCTGACTGGCGCGGAGGCTGCTGCCTTCTCCAATCGTGAGGTTTCGCTCCGCGAACAGGGCGATGTTGGGGGTGTTGCGGCGGCTGTCGTTGGTGCCGGTCCCGGCCAGGAGGTTGACCGGAGTGCGCAGATCCGCCTCGCTCTGCACCCCCACATCCAGGTGGCTGGACTGGATGGTGAGATCGCCGCGTTTGGCATCGAGCTGGATCATTCCTTTGGGGGCCGCGATGCGGCTGTTGCCGCCCAACCGGATCGTGCCGCTGCGCACGATCACCCGTTGGCCTTCCAAGCGCGACCCCACCAGGCTCGCTTCCCCGTCGGCGCCGGAAGCATCGGCCGACCCGGTTTCCAGCGAGATGACGCCGCGACGTCCGGGCGAGCCGGCCAGGGCGGTCAGGTTCGCCAGCGACAGGCGTTGACCGGCGCGAGCCACGATCGTCTTGCCCACCAGTTCTGTGTCGCTCAGCTCCAGGCTTCCCTGCTGCGGCCGGTTGGCAGCCGCCAGGGCTTCCAGGCGAATGCCTCCCGTCTCGTCGATGGCCCGCAGTCGGCTGCCATCCAGGCGCAGCCGCCCTGCCGCAGCGACGTCGATGCTGCCTCCCTCGGCCTTCAGCTCGCGGCCGGCCAGGTCACCGGTTGCCCTGGCACTGAGCTGTTGCGCCCCCCGCAGGATGGTTTGCTCCAGGGAGAGGCTCGCGCCGCTGTTGCCGCTGCCCGGTCCCTCCGCCCACAGCCAGAGCCGCTCGGCCTGGGCATCCAGGTTGCGCGCCCGCAAGTCGCCCGCTGCCTGGACCACCGCACTCGCAGCCGAGAGCCGCACCGCAGCCAGATCGATCGGGCTGGCGGTGCCTCCCGGCCCTGGGCTGCTGCGGAGCCAGAGGCCGCCGGGGTCTCCGTCCCGGCCGTCGCGGGCCTGCACCTGGCGCAGCTCGGCGGGGCCGCCGGCCGCGATCACCACGCTGCGGCCCTGAAGATCGGCCCGCTCCAGCCGCAGGCTGGGGTCGCCCGATCTTGCCGCGCCCGCCGCCAGCTCCAGCTGCCCGCCGCCGCCATGGGCCCCCGCCTGGACCCGCAGGTCCGTGGCGGCGAGGGGGCCGGTGGCGCTCAGCAGCACATCCCCGCCCGTGAGGTTGACGCCAGCGAGCCGGGCGGCCGCCTGGCTGCCCCCCTGGCCAGCGCTGATCAGCACCATGCCAGGCCCAGGCCCGCCTTCCGCGCGGGCCTCCACCCGCTCCAGCGCCAGGCCGCCCGCCCCCTCCAGCCGCACCTGGGTGCCCCGCAGTGTGGCGTCGGCCAGCTCCAGCCGCCCCAGAGCGCCCCCCAGCAGCGGCCCGGAGCGCAGCAGCACCCGATCGTTGGCGCCGCTGCCGGCCTGGATGTCGAGGCCGCGCAGCTGCAGGGTGCCGCCACTGAGCTGCACGCTGCCGCCGGCCCGCAGCTCGCTGGCGGCGCCCGGCGACGTGCGGATCGCCCCGGCGCCGCTGTGCAGCAGCAGGTGGCGATCCACGGAGAGGCGGCCACCCGCCAGCACGATCGGCCCGTCGCCGGGGGCGAGGGCATCCCCCGCCAGGCCGGCCTGGGCCAGGGCCTCGATGTCGAGCGTCGGAGCGGCAGCCCACACACCGAGCCGATCGGCCAGGCCGCCCACGGCGTTGAACTCGCCAGGGCCGATGCGCAGGGTGGGGGCGGTGGAGAGCAGCAGGCTGGTGGCGCCCTGGAAGCGGGCGCCGTTGCCCAGCCAGAGGCCGCCGGGGGAGAGCCAGAAGAGGTTGGCGGGGCCGCTGAGCTGCAGGGGGGCGCCGAAGAAGCTGCCCGCCGGATGGCTCACCCCCACCACCACGTTGCTGCGGCCGCGGCTGTCGAGATCCACCCGCTGGATGCCTGTGCGGGTGTCGAACTGGCTGAAACGGTGGAACAGGTTGGGGCCGGCGATGCTGCCCCCCTGGACGCTGCAGATGCCGGCGCTGCAGCGCCCCAAGGCGGTGCCGTTGACCCGGGTGCCGAGCCCACCGGCGGCCACCTGGGCAAGGCTGGCCCGCGCTGCCACGCTGATGGCTCCAAACAGCAGGGCAGCCAGGAGGGGGGCGGGCGACGGGCCTTGGGTCTGCCGTTCAGGCCGGGCCATCGAGGACCCTCCGGCATGGTGTTGTTGAGATCATTCTGGGCGGCTTGCTCGCTGGCTGGCCGTTGCCGTGATCACCCTTCCCAGCTCGGCTCGGGCAAACCGGAGTCAGCGAGGAAGAGCGCCACCCGCTCCCGCAGCTCGCGCCGGTCGTCGTGCCAGCTCTGCCGCAGCGTTGCCGGAGCGGTGGACGCGTGGGTGAGGGGTTCGAGCCAGCGGCAGAAGCGCTCGCTTTCCAGGTAGCCGTAGCGGTGCGGCCAGGGGTGGGCCTCCCAGTAGTCATTGAGCACGGGCTCCAGCCGTTCGGTGAGGGCGGCGATGCTGCGGGGCAGGTTGCGCACCAGGGGCGCGAGGCGATTGGCGCGGTAGAGGCTGCAGGTGCATTCCATTGAGGGGTGGTTCGCCGTGGCGAGCACCTGGCGCCGCTCCCGCTCGCTGAGCTGGTAGCGCTCCGCCAGCAGCGCCGGGTTGCGGCGCACGGCCACGCAGAGGCGGGGCGAGGCGGTGATCTCGGCGAGGGCCTGCTGGAAATCGCTCAGCATGGGGCTCCTGTGGGGGCGGGGGAGAGGGCGCAGGTTTCGGCGAGGCGATGCATGCGTTCCAGTTCGGCGCGCACGCCCTGGCTGCCGATGAACTCGAAATAGGTCTCGTTGTATTCGAACGTGATCGCCCGCAGATTGGGGCAGCAGGGCAGGAAGGAGCGGGCCATCGCCCAGACGGCCTCGGGGGTGAGCTGGGAATGGCTGTCGGTGTAGGTGCCGAACAGCTCTTCGCCCCCCGCCAGGTGCACCTCTTCGACGGCGGCGGGATTGAGCCGGGCCAGGTAATGCTCCATCGGCAGGCCGCCGTTGCGCTCGCTCACCAGCAGGTTGTGCAGATCGAGCAGCACGCCGCAATCGCCCTGGCTGTGGAGGGTGTTGAGAAAGGTGGGTTCATCCAGCTCCATCCCCTCCAGCGGCGTGAGCAGGGCGGGATTTTCCAGAAGCAGACGCAGGCCGGTGCGCTGGCGCAGGCGTTGCAGCTTGTGGCTGAGCAGGCCGAGGGTTTCGGCGTCGTAGTTCACGGGCAGGGCCATGCCGCCTTCGCTGTGGGCTTCGGGGCCGCGGGGGGGGATCAGCACGTTGAGGTGTTCGGCCAGCCAGGCGAAGCCGCCGAGGCGATCGCCCACGTGGCGGATCGCGTCGGCCAGCTCGTCATCGAGGGGGGAGGCGCTCGGGAGGGAGAGGCTGAAGCTGTGGCCATTGAGCAGGCGTCCCTGGCCGAGGGCCGCCACCGCCCGCAGCAGGGAATCGGGGAAGGCGAAGCGCGCTCCGAAGAGGGAGTGGGCGCCGAGATCGTTGAACATCTGCCCCGGATTCACCGATAAGTGCTCCACCAGGTCGGCGACCTGCTCCATGACCTCCGGGGTGGAGGGGTTGAACAGCAGGCCGACGCTGGGGCGGTGCGTGGGCTGGGGGGGCGCGCTGGTCATGCTGGAGTCCGGCGGTGGTTGGGGGGAGGCCCTTCCCCGTAGGCGGGGAAGGGCCGGGGTGTGGCTTCAGAAGCGGCTCAGAGGGGCCTTGAGCACCGGATTCACGGCGGGATTGTTGACGAGATTGAAGGGAATGCCCTGCACGCAGGCGCCGCAGTTGAAGGGCTTGATGGTGGGGATGGAGGTCCCCGCCAAGGACAGGGCGCCCGACAGGTTGGTGCCCAGGGCGGCGCGGCCGGTCACGAGGGCCACGCCGCCGCTGACGGACTGGAGTTCGTCGTCGCTGAGCGCTTCGCAGCTGAGTGCGTCGGGTTGCTGGGAAGGAAGGTTGGCCATGGTTGGGCTCCGAAAGGGAAGGGAGGGGCGTGGGTCTGCCCCTGTAACCCGATCGTCTGCGGGATCGCCGGGCGACCCTGTGACCGGTCGCGGCCAGGTCTGTGATGTTCCTCACAGGGCCGTGGGACAATTCAGCAATGCTGTGCCTGCATGGCCCTGAATCCGGCTTCTCCCGCGCCGCTGCTGCCCGCTGACCTGGCCCGGGTGGATCTGTTCGCGGCGCTGGAGGTGGAGCAGCTGCAACGCTTGCTGGACAACCACCGGCCACTCACGATGGCGGCGGATCAGACGGTGGTGCTGGAGCACGACGAATCCCAGGGGATCTTTCTGTTGCGCAGCGGCATGGTGAAGGTGCGCTGCTTCGACTTGCAGGGAGAGGAAACGGTGTTGGCGCTGCTGGGGCCGGGTGAGGTCTGCGGCGAGATGGCGTTGCTGAATCCGACGCGACTGCGCACGGCCGATGTGGTGACGCTCACCCCCTGCAGCCTGGTGATCCTGCGGGCGGGTCCATTTGCGGCGCTGCTGCGCAGCGAGCCGCGACTGGCGCTAGCGCTGGCCCAGTTGCAGGCGAAGCGGCTGCAAGCGCTGAACCGCCGCATGCGCTTGCGGGCGGGCAATGCGAACCAGAGGCTGTTGGCCACGTTGGTGGAGCTGGCGACGCGCAGCGCTGTCGGCGCTGCGGTCACCGACCCGATCCCGCCGTTGCCGCAACGGGAACTGGCCAGCCTGACGGGGCTGGCACGGGAAACGGCTTCACGCACCTTGGCCGGCCTGAGGCGCCGAGGCTTGGTGGAGGACACGCCAGAAGGTGGCCTGAGGCTGCTGAACCCAGACGACCTGCGACGGCGGGGGCTGCTGGGCTGAACGGTGTCAGAAGGGAGGTGGCTCTGGCAGGCGGACCATGGCGTCGTGCAAGTCTGAAGGCCTCCAGGCATTGAATCGCCCTGAGGATTGCTGCCCAGGCTTGATCGCAGTGGTGGAGCTTGCGTAGGGCCATGGCTTCATGGCCAGTGCTGTTTCGACGTTCGCAGGACCTGAAGGGTGCGATCGATCTCCAAAGTTAGCGGAGAGAAACTGAGCGCCAGCTCTGGCCTCTGCAGATCGTCGTCGTCAAGCATGGCCAACTGGCCAAGGACTCTTGCCTGCCCGGCCTGATTGCCCAGCCGAACCGCGATCGAGAGAGAAGGGTGGCGGGCATTCTCTGCCGCCTCCGGCGGGGCCGCCTCAAGAGGCAGCCTGAAGATCTGCTGCCAGATCGTGGCGACAGAGCTGAGTTTGTCCAAGCGGACGAAGCGTTTGTGCCTGTCAGTGCATGCAGAGGACCACGCTCTAGCGCCAGTTCTGTCAGTGAGGGGACTCAGTTGGCCTTAGGCCGCCGCTATCCCGCGCTGGTCATGTTGTTATTCGGCCTGGCGACTGCGCTCCCGGGGAGACGATCAAAAACCCATCAGTTTGAGCAAGAATGGTAGCTTGACCGCAGCTGGCGCCCCCTTCGGTCATCAATCCCGCACCCCCTTCGGCGCGGGCCGTCGCTCCTTCGGTCGGTTCCCCCGGCGCAGCGCTCGGGGGGCGGCGGCGCGGCGCCTTCAGCAACTCGGTTCAGAGCTCGAACGACGGCTGCCGACTGTTCGATCAGTTCAGCAAACAAATGGATCGCAAGATCAAGGCAGGCCGCGCGGGTCTCGAGCGCGTGCCAAGCCGCTTGCGGCGACAGGGGGCAGCAGGTCGATCTCAGCGGGTGGCGCTGGGAACTGGACGATGCGGATGGACAGGGGCCGTGGCTGGTCTATCTGCTCCTTGGCCGCGTGGTGGCCATCAGCTTGGCCGATGGCCCCTGATCATCCTTGAAAGTCCTTGCCGGTCCCCTGCCAGCGATGCGTCCTTCAGACGGGACTGAAATGAGCATCAAGCGATGTTGATGGCTGCTCCCCCGGCTAAGAAGAACGTACTCAATTGAATGATGCTATCGCTGCCCGGATTGAATCCGGGCGTAGCATCATTTAGCGCCAGAAATGTTCCGGCCTGGCCTATGATGGTAAATGCCCTGGAGGAATTAGACGTAAATACGCCGGGGGTAAGAATTGCGCTAATGGCGGCTGCGGTGTGATTGGCGGCGACGCCAGCGCTGAAGTTAACGACACTGGCAAAGGCGCCGGGTCGATCGATGATCTCACCAGACGTGAAATCTGTGATTTCATCCCAATCCTTTGCAGCACCCAGCAAGGAGTCGCTCAAAGACGCGTAGATGAATCGATCAGATTCGCTGCCGCCGGTGAGGATGTCCTTGCCAGCGCCACCAGTAATGCTATCGAGGCCAGCGCCACCACTAATGCTATCATTTCCGGCGCCACCATTTATTGTATCGTTGCCAGAATTGCCAAACAGTTTATTGGCGGCCAGGTCGCCATTGATCTTATCGGCAAAGGTGCTGCCATTCACATTTTCAAACTTACTGATACTGAAGGACAGCGGCAAGGGGGCGCCACCACTGATGTTGACCGAGCCGATTCCCGCCCCATTAAGGGTGGTGGTGGTGCCGGTTGCCGGAGCCAAGGCGGCTGAGAGATCGATCGTGTCGCCGGCAAGATTGCTGGCGATGATGGTTTCAACCCCCACCAGGCTGTCCGTACCGCCGATCGCTTTGTTGAGATTGCCAAACGCGCCAAGGGTCACCACACCACCAATGCTGCTGTAATCAACTGTGTCGGCAGTGCCATCGCCACCGTCAATCAGATCACTGCCCGCAGTGCCAATAAATGTATCATTTCCCAGGCCTCCAATTAAGATATTATTACTGAAATTGCCAGTCAGCTTGTCTCCGAGGTTGCTGCCGATCAGATTCTCAATGCCGATCAAGGTGTCGCTGCCGGCGCCGACCGTGTTCTGCGCAACTCCTGGAGTGGCTAGTGTAACTTGAACGGCTGCCGTGGCATTCAGATAAGAAACAGTGTCTGATCCGCCTGCACCATCAAAAACATTGTTGCCAGAAGTGCCCGTGAACTGATCGTCAAAACTGCTGCCCACAACATTTTCAATACTGATCAGCCGATCCCATTTAGAACCTCCAGTATTTTGGAAGCCCGTCAGGGACAGATTGACAAAGACTGATGACGTTGCACTGGTGTAGGTAATGGTGTCAAGGATTGGGCCAGTCCCAGTCCACGTCTCAAACAGGGCATTGGTGCTGTTGAACGTCGCCATTGCGAATCTCCTATAGGTGACGGATTGAAGTGGAAGGCGAAGCGCCCCGATATCCACGCTCTCTACTATTTGCTCCGCCTCTTTGCTGAGTTGTGATCGACATTCAAGATCAGCTGTGATCTCGCTCACTGCCGCTCAAGGCTGGAAGGTCGCTCGACTCCGCAGTTGGGCTGTGGCCGACACGCCCGACAAGGTGAGAGCCATCGCCCACCATTCAGCGCAAGCCATCCGCATTTGGCGATGCTGTTGTGCACCTTGGCCGAGCTGGCGGCTGCCGCCGGCAGCATCAACCTGCTGGCGTGGCTTACCTGGGCGGTGCCCGATGTGGAAACCATGCAGTCCGACTTCAGCCTGTTCAGCTGAATCAGTGCAAGCGCTGCAGCAGCACCGTCCACAGAAGAGATGGCCCAGCAGTTCGTGGCAGAGAACGGCGAGCTGAGCTGTGCCCATCAGTCTGACCACCACTGCTGCGGCCGATTCACATTGCGCAGCGCCTGGGTATCCAGCTGCAGCGCCCGGCAGGGCTGGTCCGCCAGCCAGGTCTGCAGCCGCCGTTCGCCCTTGGCGATTGCCGCGCCAAGGGCGGAGCGCCTGCAGGCCTGACCGGGATAGATCCCCAGCAACGGTTGCAGCCGCTCGCCGTCATGCGCCAGCTGAATGACCATGGGATCCGCCTCACTCGCCGCCACCAAGCGTTGCAGCGCCTCCAGGGTCAGCCAGGGCATGTCCACCGGGCAAAGCAGCAGCCGCTGCTGCGGATGTCTTTGCATCAAGCGGTGCAGCGCCAGCAGCGGCCCCTCCCAGGGGGGCGGTTCAGCCAGCGCCTCCAGGGGCGGAACAGCCGATCCTCGGGCGGCCTGAGCTTCAGCCCGTGGCTCAGCCAACCCCGCCCAGGGTGGCGGTTTGGCCCCCTGGGCGACCTCAGCTTCACCAGCGACCTGAAGCGGGGGCAGTGCGCAGGGGGATGGGGCTGGAGAAGAGGGAGGGGAAGCGGCCAGGAGCCCGCCGGAGTCCGGCTCCAGCCGGCCCCAGGCCTCCCCTAACCGCCTCGCCAGCAGCAGATGCTCCGGATGGCGACTCAGCAGGGTGATCGGCAGCTGCAAAGCCGCCAGCAGCCGCAACGTGCGCTCCAGCCAGCAGCCCCCTTCCGGATGGGGCAGCAGCGCCTTGTCCCGCCCCATGCGCCGGCTGGCGCCGCCGCTGAGCAGGCAAACCCTCAAGGGCGGCGGGGCGCTGTCGGGCTCAGCCATCAGTACAGCAGCGGGGCTGATCGCTCCAGGCTGGCGCCGGTGCGGGCCGGGTGGTTCCCGGGGTGATGCCCGTCCTGCCTTTCTGTAGCGGTTGCGACGCATTTTGAGCAGGGGGCTTGATCGAATCAACTCCTTGCTGCTCCTGAATCCTGTCCACCTCGCCTCTGGCCTCCAGCTCACCGCTCGCCTTCCCGGCGGGCGAGGGCTTGGGTGCGGTTGCCTCGGAGACAGAGTCTCCACCCCCCGCCGCGGCCCGGGCCCAATGCCCCTACTGCGGCGTGGGCTGCGGCCTGGAGCTCAAGCCTCCCGCCGAGGGCTCCGACTCCCCCGCCTGGAGCGCCCGCGGCGATCGGCTGCACCCCTCCTCCCTCGGCCAGGTGTGCGTCAAAGGGGCGACGGTGGGCGAGACCCTGCACCACAACCGGCTGACCACGCCCCAATGGCGCTCCGACCGCTCCCAGCCGTTCGCGCCGATCAGCTGGGAGCGGGCCTTCGCGCTGCTGGTGGAGCGGTTTCAGGCCAGCCTCGCCAGCCGCGGCCCCCGGGCCCTCGCCATCTATGGCTCCGGCCAGTTCCTCAGCGAGGACTACTACGCCGCCAACAAGCTGCTCAAAGGGGCCCTGGGCTGCAACAACTTCGATGCCAACTCGCGGCTGTGCATGAGCTCCGCCGTGGCGGGCTACAGCCGCAGCCTCGGCTCCGACGGCCCCCCCTGCTGCTACGACGACCTCGACAGCGCCGACCTGGTGCTGTTGATCGGCACGAACACGGCCGAATGCCATCCGGTGCTGTTCCAGCGCCTGCTCAAACGCCGCCGCCGCGGTGAGGCCTTCCAGCTGGTGGTGGTCGATCCCCGCGCCACCGCCTCCTGCGACGCCGCCGACCTGCACCTGGCGATTCGCCCCGGCAGCGACCTGGCCTTGCTCTGCGGTCTCGGCCACGGGCTGTTGCGCCACGGCGGCCTCGACCGCCCGTTTCTGCAGGCCCACACCGAGGGCTGGCCGGAGCTGGAGGCGTTGTGGCGGCAGTGGAGCTTCGAGCGCAGCGCCCGGGTCTGCGGCCTGGATCCGGCTGCGATCGACCAGCTGGCGGCGTTGTGGGCCGGCAGCGGTTCGGTGCTCAGCCTCTGGTCGATGGGGGTGAACCAGAGCGTGGAGGGCAGCGCCACGGTGAGCGGCATCAACAACCTGCATCTGGCCAGCGGCCAGATCGGCCGGCCCGGCGCCGGTCCCTTCTCGCTCACCGGCCAACCCAAGGCCATGGGAGGCCGCGAGGTGGGCGGCCTGGCCCAGCTGCTGCCGGGTTACCGCTCAGTGGCCATGGCCGAGCACCGCGCCGCCGTGGAACAGCACTGGGGCCTGAAGCCCGGAGCGATCGCTCCGGCACCCGGCCTGGCGGTGTGGGATCAGGTGGAGGCGATGGAACGGGGCGACCTCGACCTCTGGTGGGTGGCGGCCACCAACCCCTTGGTCAGCCTGCCCTCGCTGGATCGCGTGCGCGCCGCCGCCCTCCACTGCCCCTTCGTGGTGCTGAGCGAGGCCTACGCCGGCACCGAAACCGCGGAGGTGGCCCATCTGCTGCTGCCGGCGGCTCAGTGGAGCGAAAAGGCGGGCGTGATGACCAACTCCGAGCGGCGCGTCACCCTCTGCCCCGCCTTCCGCCAGCCGCCGGGCGAGGCCCGCCCCGACTGGTGGATCTTCGCCGAACTCGGGCGCCGCCTGGGCTACGCCGCCCTGTTCCCCTGGACCTGCGCGGCGGAGGTGTTTGCAGAGTTCGTCGGCCTCACAGCCGGCCGCCCCTGCGACCTCAGCGGCCTCAGCCATGGGTTGCTGGCGCAGCACGGCCCCCAGCACTGGCCCTTTCCCCGGGGCACCGCCCCGGGCGGCGGCCAGGCGCGCCTCTACACAGCCGCCAGCGCCGATGGGCGCCTGTTCCCCACCCCCTCCGGCCGCGCCCGTCTGCTGGCCGATGCTCCCCTGGGCCTGGCCGAGCCCCCCTGCGAGCAATTCCCCCTGGTGCTCACGGTGGGCCGCTACCTGGGCCATTGGCACACGATGACCCGCACCGGCCACGTGGAGCGGCTGCGGCGCGCCCATCCCGAGGCGCGGTTGGAGCTCCACCCCGCCGATGCCAGCCACCACGGCATCACCGATGGCGATCGGTGTCTGGTGCGCTCCCGCCGCGGCAGCGTCGAGGCCAAGGCCCTGGTGAGCGAGCGGATCCGCCCCGGCACCGTGTTCCTGCCGATGCACTGGGGCGCCTCCCAGGCCAATGCCTGCGAGGCCAACCGGCTGATGCACGAGTTGGGCTGCCCCCTCTCCAAGCAACCGGAGCTGAAGGCGGCGGCGGTCAGCCTGGAGCGGCTGGCCTGAGGGCCACCACAAGACCTGGGACACGATCAACCGAGCACGCTCCACGGGTCAATCGCGACCCTTCAAGCTGCGGATCCAGCCGGCTCATAAGGCCTTGCGCGCATGGATGGAATCGCAGGGACCTGCACCCCACCCCTCACCCCTCAACCAACTCCGGCGCCAGGCGCAGCTCGGCGCAGCCGGGGCCGCCGGGATCGATCCAGCCGCATTTGCGCCAGCGCGACATGTGCCGCGTCACCGTGACGCGGGAATGGTTGACCATTTCCGCCAGGCTTTCGTGCTTGAGCCGCATCGGCAGGTGATACCAGGGACCGCGGCGCTGTCCGAGGCGGTGCACCAGCAGTTGCAGCAAGGCCTGCAGGCGCCGATCCGAATCCGGCAGGCGGTGCAATGCCAACAACGAGGCGGTCCAGTCCGCCAGGCAGATCGTGTCTTCCGGGTCGACGGCTGCTGGAACCCGATCGCAGAGGCGGCTGCGCTGGATCGCCTCCAGGTGCAGGTTGGAATGGGCCAGCATCTGCAGCGGCACCGGATCACCGGCCTGCAGGAAACCGATCGTCACCGGCTTCTGAATCGGGGTCTCGGGCCGACTGCTCAAATACGCCACCCGTAGCAACCCCTCTCCCACCTGCAACGGCCCGCAATGGCGGAGGCTGTGGGAATCGAGGATCAACGTGTGGCCGATCGGCAACAGCAGCTGCTGGCGCGGAGACTCCTGCTGTTGCAGCTGTGTTGGGGTTGGCGGTGGCGGTGGCGCTGGAGCGGAAGCGGCGGCTGGCGCGAGCTGGACCTCAATCATCGCCATGGGCATAGCGGCGATAGAGAAAATCGAGAGCGTGGTTGCGCAGCTGGCCATAGCGCGGATCCGCCTGGATCTGCTCGTAACTCCGCGGCCGCTCAAACGGGATGTCGAGCACTTCGCCGATCGTGGCGGCCGGGC
Source organism: Synechococcaceae cyanobacterium (assembly GCA_046342775.1). Taxonomy (GTDB): domain Bacteria; phylum Cyanobacteriota; class Cyanobacteriia; order PCC-6307; family Cyanobiaceae; genus Cyanobium. The sequence continues at coordinate 11,887 of JBKDOR010000125.1, read as the reverse complement.
CGTTGGTCATCATCACGATGCGGTCGGAGAGGAACAGGGCTTCATCGATGTCGTGGGTGATCATCAGCACCGTGGGGCGCTGCTCGCGCCAGATCGCCAGCAGCTCCTCCTGCATCTCCTCCTTGGTGATCGCATCCAGGGCGCCGAAGGGTTCATCCAGCACCAACACCGCCGGACTCACCGCCAAGGCCCGGGCGATCGCCACCCGTTGCTTCATCCCCCCCGAAATCTGCCCCGGCCGCTTCTCCGCCGCCTCCAGCAGATGCACCATCTCCAGGTGGTGATCCACCACCTGGCGCTGCTGCGTTTCCGAGAGCTCCGACCGCGCCGCCTTCACCGCCATCGCCACGTTCTGGCGCACCGTTTGCCAGGGCAGCAGCGAATAGTTCTGGAACACCACCATGCGATCCGGGCCGGGCTCCTCGATCGGCACCCCAGCCAGGGTCACCTCTCCCTGGCTGGGTTTGAGAAAGCCCGACACCATGTTCAACAACGTGGTCTTGCCGCAACCGGAATGGCCGATCACACAGAGGAATTCCCCCTGCTGCACCTCGAGGTTGATGCCCCGCAGCGCCTCGAAGCGGCCGCGGCGGCCCTCGAACACCTGCCCCACATCTCGAAAGCATAGAAAGGCCTTGGCATCGCCGGCTTGGGCCTGGTGGGGTGCGGAGTTCACAGCGGTCATCTCAGCGGGTCAGGGCGGGTTCGGTGGGCAACGGCAGCGGCGCCTGGGCCGGGGCGGTGACGCCAAGGCGGGCCAGATAGGCGAGCGGATCGTCCTGATCGAACTCCAGCCCATCGGCCAACCGGAACGGCACCCGGCCGGGTTGGAGCAGCGCCAGGCCGGCCCGTTCCACAGCGCGATTGAACAGGTCGGTGCGATACATGCTGCTGAGCAGCTCCACCCGGTTGCTGGGGAAGGGGCACAGCCCCCAGCGGCAGAACTGACTCAGCAGCCAGGCCCCCTCCGCCGGATTCGGATAGTTGGCCTGGTCGGCGTGGTAGCGGGTGAAGTTCATGCGGCCGGTCTCCAGCGGGCCGCCGCTGCCGTCATCGAAATGGCGTTGCAGGGCAATCGAGGCCCTGCTGGCGAGCCATTGGGGCTGGCTGAGCAGATCGATCAGCTCCAGGCGTCGACCGCCGTCATCGCAGCGCACACAGGCCTTGATCAGCCCGGCAACCAGCTCCTGCAGGGCTTCGGGTTCGGCGGCCGCGAAGGCCTCCGAACAGGTGAGCAGCTTCTCTGGATGGCCATTCCAGATGTCGAGATCGGTGGCCAGCACAAAGGCCTGGTTGTTCTCCACCGCCTCGGCCACGCGGTAGCGGCCGGCGATGAAGCCCTGGATCTCTCCGGTGCGCACCGCCCCCGGCATCACCAACGGCGACAGGGCAACAAAGCGCACCTGCCGTTCCAGATCGATGCCTCCGCCGGCGAGCCAGTGCCGCAGCAGCAGCTCGGCAATGCCGTAGCGCTGCGGCACCCCCAGCACCAGCGGCTGGCGTTGCTGGTTGAGCCAGCCGGCCAGGGAGGCGCGATCGCGGATGTCCTGCCGCCCCAATCCCCGCTCGAGGCACACGGCATTGCCGTTGCGGCTGAGGGTGAGGGGTGTGATCGCCGGCCAGGGCTTGCGGCCCGCCAGGCCAAGGTTGAGCAGCAACGGCGCCGTGGCGGGCAGAAACGCCACCTGCAGATCTCCCTCCACCAGCGCTCCCTCGAGCCGATCCCAGCTGGCGAACGGCACTGGGATCAGCTGCAGCCGCTGGGTATCGAACAATCCCTCCTGTTGGGCCAGGGCCAGCGGCGCCACATCCAGGCCCGGCAGGTAGCCGAGCCGCACCCGGGTGGGCCCCGATCGCGCCAGCCCCGAATGCGGCACTGTGGCGCGGCCCGCGCCAGCCGCCGTGGCTGATACGCCTCCAGCCAAACCTGCGGTTGCAGCGGCAGCCGCTGCGGCAGTACCAGCCGGGAGCGCTGCTGCGGTTGCAGTGGCAGAGACTGTGGCACTGCGCTGGCGCAGGCGCCGTTGTTGTTGCAGGAAGCCGATCAGTTCGCTGCGCAGCTGGTAATAATCGCCGTGCTCCATCACCTCCAGCCGGTGGCGCGGGCGCGCGAACGGCACCTTGAGGATCTGGCCGATGCCCGCCTCCGGCCCATTAGTCATCATCACCACCCGATCGGAGAGCAACAGAGCCTCATCCACGTCGTGGGTGACCATCACCGTGGTGATCCCGGCCTGTTGGCTGATCTGCATCAGCTGCTCCTGCAGGTTGCCGCGGGTGAGGGCATCAAGGGCGCCGAACGGTTCATCGAGCAGCAGCAACTTCGGCTGCAAGGCCAGGGCTCGGGCGATCGCCACCCGTTGCTTCATGCCACCGGAGAGTTCGGCCGGGAAGCGGTCGGCGGCGGCGGCCAGCCCCACGGTCTCCAGGCTGCGCTGGATGCGCTCCTGCCGCTGCGCCTGCGGGGCCTGGCGCATCACATTGTCCACCGCCAGGGCGATGTTGTGGCGCACCGACTTCCAGGGCAGCAGCGAATAGTTCTGGAACACCACCATCCGCTCAGGCCCGGGTTCGGTGACTTGACGGCCCTCGATCAAAATGCCCCCCACATTGGCCTGGTCGAGACCAGCCATCAGGTTGAGCAGAGTGGATTTGCCGCAACCGGAGTGGCCCACCAAGGAGACGAACTCTCCAGAACCAATCTCCAGCTTGATGTTGCGCAGTGCCACATAACTGCCGCCACCGGGCAAGGCGAAGCTGCGGGTGACATTATCAACCGTGAGAAACGGGCTGGTCATTTACTGGCCCCCCTTGGCGGCGACACGGCCTACGAAAGCCACCAGGCGATCCAACGCCAGACCCACCAGGCCGATCACCACAATCGCCAAAATGATTTGGCTGGTGCTGCTATCGCCGCCGGCGTTGTAGGCATCCCAGATGAAGAAGCCGATGCCACCATCAGCCTTGAGCATCTCCGCCGCCACGATCGCCAACCAGGCCAGGCCGATGGCGATGCGCAAGCCTGTGAACATGAATGGCGCCGCTGCCGGGAGCAGGATGTCGACGAAATAGCTGCGCTTGCGCAGGCGCAGCACCCGGGCGACGTTGTTGTAATCCTGGGGAATCTCATCAATGCCCACGGCCGTGTTGATGATGATCGGCCAAACCGCTGTGATGAAGATCACAAAGATCGCCGCCACACTGGCCTGCTGGAACAGCAGCAGCGAGATCGGCAACCAGGCCAGCGGCGGCACCGTGCGCAGCACTTGGATCAGGGGATCGAAGCCGCGCCGCAGGAAGCGGTTCAAGCCGATGGCGAGGCCGGCGCTGATGCCAACCACTGCGGCGAGGCTGTAGCCAACCGCCACGCGCTGCAGGGAGATGAACAGTTGCAGTCCGATACCCTTGGACGTTCCTCCCTTGTCATAAAAGGGGTGGATGATATAGGGATCCCAGGTCTGGGTAATCACCTGAATCGGGCCGGGGAAGCCTTCAGGATTGAACTGGGCCAGGAACTGCCACAGCACCAAAGTCAAGCCGATGCACACCACCGGCGCCTTGATCTGGTTGGCGAGGGGCGAACGCAACCAGCTCGCTCCTGCCTGACGCTGGCTACGACTGGGGGAAACACTGACCATGGCGCTCGGGTCGGGAGAGACGAACATCGAAACATTGGGGCCACCTGGAGGGGATTGGCCGGGAGTTAGGCATGCCCTGCCTTAGCAGAACAGCTGGCGGAATAGCCCGGGGCGGTAGCAATACCACCGCCCACCAGGCATCAACTCAGCCGCCCAACAGCACTCACTTCAGGCTCTTGAACTTGAGCGAGTTCAAGTAGGCCTGGGGATTGTTGGCATCAAACTTGGTGCCATCGAAGAAGGTTTCCACACCGCGGGAATCGCTGGCCGGACCGTTGCCATAGCCATTGGCCTTGGCGGCGGCGCGCCAGAGATCGCTGCGGTTCACCTGATTCACCAGGGCCTTGATGTTGGTGCTCTTCGGCAGGTAACCCCAGCGGATGTCCTCGGTCACGAACCAGGTGTCGTGGCTCTTGTAGGGGAAGGAGGCATTGTTGGCCCAGAACATCATCTTCAGCCTGTCTCCTTTGACCACCCGTCCGGTGCCGTAATCGATCGTGCCCTGCAACCGCGGCAGGAGATCCTCCACCGTGGCTTTCACATACTTTTCATCGGCCAGGATTTTGGCCAGTTCCTTGGTGTTGGCGGGATCATCACTCCACTTCTGCGCCTGCTGCACAGCCATCAACAGCCGCAGGGTGGCATTCGGGTTCTTCTTCACCCAGTCGGCCCGCATCGAGAAGGCCTTCTCCGGATGATCCTTCCACAGCTCACCGGTGGTCAACGCCGTGTAGCCCAATTTCTTGTTGACCAGGCGCCCATTCCAGGGTTCACCCACGCAGAAGGCATCCATCGTTCCCGACTGCATGTTGGCCACCATTTGGGCTGGTGGCACCACCACCAGATCCACCAGCTTGGTGGGATCCACACCGTTGGCGGCAAGCCAGTAGCGCATCCAGAGGTCGTGGGTGCCGCCCGGGAAAGTGACGGCGGCCTTGAACTTGTCGCCGGTCTTGTTCTTTTCCGCAACCACCTTCGGCAGGGTTGGTGACTTGACTGTGAATTTGTTTTTGAGGAAGTCTTTCGACATCGAGATCGCCTGACCGTTCACATTCAGACGGGCGAGAATGACCATCGGCACAGGCTTGCTGCTCTTGCTGATCGCCCCCGTGGTGAGCAGGTAGGGCATCGGCGAAAGGATATGGGCACCATCAATGCCGCCCCGGGCGCCGCCCAGCTCCAGGTTGTCGCGGGTCACCGCCCAGGAGGTCTGCTTCTTCAGGTTCACACCGCCCATGCCCTGCTTGGCGAAGAAGCCTTTCTCCTTGGCGATGATCAGCGGGGCCGCATCGGTGAGGGCGATGAAGCCGAGGTCCACCCCGGTGGTTTCCGGTTTGCCGGGAGCCGCCTGGGCCGGGCTGGCCAGCAGCAGGCTGGACAGTCCGCCGAAGGGCAGGATCACGCCGGCGGCGGCAACCAGTCCGGTGAGCAGGGCTTTGCGGCGGGTGATGGATGTCATGGAAAAATCAAGCCGATGAGAAGGGCGCAACCGAGGAATAAAACTCAGGCCGAGGGCCTGAATAAACGGCAGGGGATGTACGGCGGCGTGGGCCGCAATCGGCAAATCATCGCCGTCACATCCCATGCGTGAATGCCGCTGAAGCTACCAAGTGGCAGCAGAATAAAAGCCGTGATTCTCAATGACGCCCACTAAAGTGGAACAACCATGAGGCTTCAGCGAGACCTGAAGAATGACAAGTTGGTGGTCAACCAACCTGTGGAAATCAGGAAAGTTGGCGATTGGAGAGCGAGCAACACCGAGCAAGGGTTTCAGAAGGACAGGCCCGCTTGCAGGTATGCCGGCGCTCAGGCTTGCCGACTTGATTAAGAAAACATGCAGCCGTCACAGGGTTCGGTAACCCCTGTTACGGAACACGCGTTTGGGGGCTGAAAAGCCTTGTCCCGTTCTGAGTTCCGTACAAAGCGGCTCAGTTGATCAGGCCGAATTCCGCCAGGGCATGGGGCAGATTGCGATGCTCATGGCCGCCGCGGCTGAGCTTCATCAACGCGAATCGCTGCAGGTCGTCCAGGCGGCTCCAGCCAGAGGCGTCGAGCTCCAGGCCCAGGTCGCGGCAGCTCTCCAGCAGTGCCTCCGGGCAGGATTCAGCCTGCTGCCAAGGCTCCCGCAACGCCGGCGGCAACGCTTTGGCCAGGCCCTCCGGCATCGCGGCGGTGCGCTGGCGCAGCCATTCCCCCAGCCGCCCCAGCCCCTCGATGTCGTCCGGCCAGGCCAACAGCCGCTGGCGCTCCTCGGCGCTGAGGCGATGCCAGTGGGGCAGGCCCAGCTTCACACCCACCAGGTCGAGCTTGCGGCGCACCGCCATCGGGATGCAACGCAGATCGCCGGCGAAATCGGCCTCAAATTCGAAAATCCTCCCCGCCGCGACGGTGACGCCGGAACCATGGTTCGCGGGGGGGGAGCTTGGACCGGTGATGCCGGGATCAGTGGCGTCGGGATCAGTGGGGCTGGGACCAGTGGCGCTGGGATGTCGCGTGCTCATGGCGCCATCGCCTGCAGCAACCGCCATCCTGCCCGGGCCCGCAGCAGCGCCGTGGCCCGCTCCAAGGCCTCGGGCAGCTCCGCCACCCTGCCAGCCAGCCACAGATAGGCGGCCAGGTTCCAGCGCAACGGCTCCGCCAGCGGGCCCTGATCCTGCAGCGCCTCCAGCGCGTCGGACCGCCAGCTGTCGAGGTCGCTCCAGGCGGGCTGGGGGGAGGTGATGCCGTGATCGCGGGGATGCAGCAGGATCCGCTCCACATCCCCCTGGCGTACCCGCGCCGTGATGCCGGCCCGGCTGGTGGGCAGATCGGTGGAGCCCTCCAACCCCTTGACCGTGAGGATGTCGCTCTCGGCGACGGCCGCGAGCGCCTCCCAGGCACGGGTTTCGGTGGGCGGATGCACGAAACCGCTCACCAGCAGCCGCTCGCCCCGATGGGGGGTCCAGAGCAGCTCCAGGCTGGCCACCGGCGGGCGCTTGCCGATCGCGTCGCGGATCGGCACCAGCCGTTCGGCCGCCGGGAAGTGATCCGGCTGGTGCGTCAGCGCCAGCCCATGGCGATCGAGGCGCTCCTGCACGGCGGCCAGGCTGAGGCCGCGCCACTCCAGCCCCAGCCCGGCGAACAGCTCCGCCAGGGTGACGCCGAACTTCACCGGCATCGGCTCGCCGCCGTGCAGCACCACCGGCAACCCCACCGCCGCCAGGGTGAGGGCCAGCAGCGGCAGCAGGGGGGCGGTGCGGTCGCGCCCGTCGTAAGGCACCCCGAAGCAGAGGGCCCGGCGGCCGGGGGTCTCGAGGCTGGGTCCCAGGTCGCGGTAGGCCTCCAACATCCCGGCCAGCTCCTCGGGGGTGGGGCGACGGATGCGGTGGGCGATCAGGAAGGCCCCCATCTGGGCCCCATCCGCCTCGCCGCGCAGCATCAACGCCACGGCCTCGTAGGCCTCGGCCCGGCTCAATCCGGTGCTGGTGTGCTCGCCGCTGCCCACCTTGCCGATCAACTCCCGGAAGCGAGCCCGGCCCTCTCCCAGGGCTCTGAAGCGCTGGCCTCGACGGTCGTGCCAGGGCGATTCCGCAGCGTTATGTAGCGGTTGCAACAGGCACAGGCGGCTCAGGGTGATCTCATTCTTCCCGAGAGCGACAACGAATGCTGACCCGGGTTCCAGCTCCCACACGCTGGAGTTCAGGTGATCAGCGGTTTCTTCTTTTGCGCTCCCCATGACATCCCCCTCTGACGATCCAACCGGTCAGCCGTCCGCCGCCGCCTCCAGCGGTGGGACTACGCGCGGTGCTGGCCCCAGTGGAGCCGTTTCCGTCGGCGCTGGTGCCAGCCCGGAAGCGCCCCCGGGTGAGGGGCTGAGCAAGGTGGAGCGGGCCAAGGCCGAAGGTTGCGGTCTTGATCTGGCCGATCAGCTCGAGGCGTTGGCGGCCTCGGGCTGGGAGTCCCTCGACGAGGCCACCCTCACGATCCGGCTCAAGTGGCTGGGAATCTTCTTCCGCCCCGTCACCCCGGGGCGCTTCATGGTGCGGCTGCGCCTGCCGAACGGCGTGATCAACGCCGAGCAACTGGCCTTTCTCGCCGATGTGGTGGATCGCTGCGGCGACCAGGGCAGCGCCGACATCACCACCCGCCAGAACCTGCAGCTGCGCGGCCTGCTGCTGGAGGACATGACGCCGTTGCTGGCGGGCCTGGCCGCCGTGGGCCTCACCAGCCGCCAATCCGGCCACGACAACCCGCGCAACATCACCGGCAACCCGTTGGCCGGCATCGATCCCGAGGAATTCATCGACACGCGGCCCCTGGTGGCGGCGATCCAGGAGCGGATCCTGGCCGCCGACGCTCCGCGCAACCTGCCCCGCAAGTTCAACATCGCCGTGGGCGGCGCCGCCGATAGCTTCCTGCTCCACAACGACCTGGCCTTCCTGCCCGCCTACAGCGACGGCGAGCTGGGCTTCACGGTGATGGTGGGGGGCTTCTTCTCGGCCCAACGCAATGCATTGGCCATCCCCCTGGGCCTGTGGTTGCGGGCCGAGCAGCTGCCGGCCTTCAGCCTGGCGACGCTGCGCCACTTCTCTCAGCACGGCAATCGCCAGGCCCGCAACAAGAGCCGGTTGATGTATCTGATCGACCAGCTCGGGCTGGAGGCTTATCGCGGTGCCGTGCTGAGCGAGTTCATCCGCCTCGGGGGCGAGGCCTGCAGCCACGACGGCCAGCACCTGGTGAACCAGGCGCCGCGCTCCGGCCTTGGGGTGAACCGGCAGAAGCAGCCGGGGCTGCACTGGGTGGGCCTGGGGGTGCCCTTGGGCCGCCTCGACAGCGAGGCCATGGCGGCTCTGGCCGATCTGGCAAACCGCTATGGGGCGGGCGAACTGCGCCTCACCGAGGCCCAGAACGTTCTCATCCCCCACGTGCCCCAGGAGCGGCTGGAGGCGCTGCTGGCGGAGCCGCTGCTGCGGCGCTTCCGGCCCGACCCCGGCCCGCTGCTGGCCGAGGCGGTGAGCTGCACCGGCAACCGCTATTGCAGCTTCGCCCTGATCCCCACCAAAACCACCGCCCAGATGGTGCTGGAAGCGCTGGAGCAGCGGCTGGAGCTGCCCCATCCAGTGCGCAGCCACTGGACCGGCTGCCCCAACGCCTGCGGCCAGCCCTACATGGGCGAGATCGGCCTGATGGGGGCCAAGGCCCGCCATGGCGGGCAGATGGTGGAGGCGGCCAAGGTCTACCTGGGTGGATCGATGGGCGCTGAGCCGAAATTGGCCGAGCTGCACCACAAGGGGCTGCCGCTCAGCGACCTCACCGATGCGCTCGAGGACCTGCTGGTGGAGCACCACGGCGCCAGGCGGCGCCGGTGATCTGCCGCAACCAGCCGCCGACGGCGGGGCGGTGCGCCTCAAGCCAGGCGTTGTCGAGGGCCTGGAGCCCCAGGCGATCGTTGGGGGCCTGGCCGCCGTACAGCAGATGGGTGACGCGCTCCGGATCGATCCCCAGGGCCGCCACCTCATCCCAGAGCCGCTGGGTCATCGGCCCATGGGCCAGGGCGAACTAGGCGCTGCCCAGTTGCCGCACCAACAGCAACACCAACTGCTGCTCCTTGCAGGCCGAGAAGCTCAACGGCGGCACAGCCTCGCCGCAGCCGCGACCCTTGGGCTGGCGGCTGGCATCCCGCCGCGGCGAGGCTGCTGCTGACTCCGCCATGGCGGCTCCGGAGACGCTCTTGGCGCCGGCGGCACGCACTGCCCCAGACGCATGCGCTGCTCCTGAAACGCTCGCCGCGTCGGAGGAGAGGTGGCCCGGCACCTCTGCCAGCGGCGCCTCGACGAGCGGAGAGGCGCTAGCCGGCCGGACCGGACTGTCCAAAAGCGACGATCTTTCCATTACCTCTGGCTCCCTTGCTGCGTCTGTATCCGTGCTAACACCGCTGCCGCGTCGCTCCCAAGGGCGCGCTCCGGACTCGTCAAACTCCGAAACCCTCGCGTGAGCCAAGCCCCTGCCAGGTTGGGGGGAGTCGCGGGTTCGCCGCCGATGGGGCCCTCCCCCCCGGAACCCATGCCCCCCACCCGGGAGGCCTCCCCGGCACGCCCTGCGGAGCCGAGACCCGCCCCCCCGGATCCCGCTTCGGCACCCCTTGGGGCAGCAGCTTCACCAGCCTGCGCGGATGCCACGCCAGCCCAGCCGGCAGCCGTTGCGCCCGCCGCCGACCCGGAGCTGTTGGCGCCGCCGGGAAGCGAGCGGCGCTGGTGGCAACTGCAGGGGCTGCGACGCGGCCGCGTCGATCCGGGGCCATTCCTGGCGGCCATGGAGAGCGGCGAGCTGCCTGCGCAGCAGGATCTGCTGGCGGCCCTGCTGGGCGTGCTCGATCGCGACGGTGTGGAGCGCCTGCTGGCCAACCCTGATGCCGGCGCAGGCCCAGCGCTTCTGGAGGCGGGACGTCTGGAGCTGCCGCCGCTGGCGGGGCAGGAGCGGCAGCGGCAGGCCTGGCTTCAGCCCCTGCTGGACCACCACCAGCGGCTGGCCCTTCAGGATCCCGCCGGCGCTGATCGCTGGCTGGAGCTGCTCGGCCCCTTCCGCCACCCCGAAGTGGCCGCCAGGCTGCGGCAGGCGCTGTTGCGCCACCTGGGCCGCTGCGGGCAACAACCGCTGGCGGCGGCGCTCAGCTCCGAGGCGACCACGGTGGCCCATGCGGCAGCGGCCCTGGATCCAGCCCTCCCAGCCCTCCAGGCGACCAAGGTTGCTGACGCCGCGGCGACCCTGGATCCAGGAGCTCAGGCCCTCCCGCCGCCGCTCGCTGACGCTGCCGTCACCGCCTGGGCGGCGGTGGAGGCCTTGGCACCGCTGCTGGGCCTGCAACGCCAGCCGCAGGATGGCGCCCTGCTGCTGGAGCTGACCCTGGCGCCAGGGCCGCTGGAGCGGCGTCGCGCGGCGATGGAGGGGCTGGCCTTGGGGCTGTCAGCCTGGCCCCAGCAGGCCTTGAGCGCCGGCCTGGTGCGGCTCAGCGGCGACCTGGATCCCCAGCTGGCGGCCAATGCGGTGGACCTGCTGGCGCGGTTGCCCCAGAGCCGCCAGGCGCTGCGGCGCGTCGCCCGACGGAGCCTCGATCCCGCCGTGCGCGCCCGCCTGCGCCGGCGTCTGCCCGCGGCGCCGCTCGTGCTGCTGGTGCATGGCCGCCAGGGGGGGGAGATTCCTTCGGAGCTGCAGGCGCTGGCAGCGGAGCTGCGGCAACGGCGCGGCGGGCCGGTGCTGCTGCAATCCCTCACCGGCGAAGCGGCGCCCCAGCCCGAGGCCGCCTTCTGGCCCGCGGCCGAGCGCGCCGGCGGGCTCACCCTGGTGCCGCTGTTGCTGCTGCCGGGCGGACACGTGCGCCACGATCTGCCGGCGCTGGCTCAGGCCTGGCGCGAACGGGCCCGGGGGCAGGGCGCTCTGGAGCTTTGGCGCCAGCCGTTCCTGGGGGCCTGGCCGGCCTGGCAACAGCAGCTGCGGCGGCAGCTGATCGCGTTGGCGGCGGGCCAGCCGCTGTTGTGGCTGCATCACCCCCTGGACGGCCCGCTGGGGGCCCGCTATCTGGAGCATCTGAGCCGGTTGCTGGGACACCCCGGCCAGCCGGCGCCCCTGGAGGCGGGGATCCCGCGGCCGGCGGGGCTCCGGGAGCCGGGCCTGCTGGTGCCCTGGAGCCTGGCCGCCAATCGCATGAGCGAAGCGCTGGCGGCCAGCGACCCGCTCCCGGGGCAGCGGCTGCTGCCGCCATTGCTGCAAATTCCCAGCCTGCGGCACACCCTGCTGGAGCTGCTCAGCGCCCTGCCCTGATGAGTCGGCGCTTCGCCTGGCGGCGCGTCAGGTGGAGGCGCGTCAGCGCTGGATCACGGGGACTACCGCCCACCCTCGACCTGAGCCAGCATGCTGATGCCCAGCCGCTGGTCCGATGCTGCTCGACGAGAAGAGCCTGGCCTTGCTCTACGAGAGTCCGGACAACTGCCCTGGCCCCTACCGCATCGTCCACAAGCTGCCGGCACTGCCGGAGGGGCAGATCGCGGCCGAGCGCGTCAATGAGGTGGTGGTTGAGGCGCTACTGGCCCAGGACGACTTCGTGGCCGACATCGGCCGCCTGACCGCCGCGGCCCTGGTGCGGGCTCATGGTGAATCAGCCCTGTTCAGCAGTCAGAACGTGCGCGGCCTCTCTGGCCAGATCGCCACCTCCCTGGCCGTGGGGGGGCGGGGGCCCCGCGCCCCCCCGGCCCCCCGCCGCCCCCCGCGCGGGG
>JBKDOR010000124.1:0-15408 GCA_046342775.1 Synechococcaceae cyanobacterium | reverse complement strand
TCCGATCGATCTGCGCTTCGATCTCTACGAGTTGATCGCGATCGTGACGGCGGTGGCCTTGAGCAACCTGGTGAGCCTCGATGGCCGCTCCGACTGGCTGGAGGGGGTGCTGCTGCTGGCCGCCTACGTGATCCTGGCGGCCGGCTTCTTCTATGCGGCCGCTCCGCAGCTGCCATGACCATCGAGCCTCCGGCCGCTGAAAGCGCCTTGGAGCGGGGGGGCGAACCCGCCTTGGCCGGTGGCGACAGCCTGGCGGTGCCGCCGTTCCGCGGCGGCTCGGCCTGGCACCGCCTGCAGCAGTCGGCGCCACTGCAGCTGGCCCTGGCCCTGGCCTTCACCCTGCTGGGGCTGATGTTGGGTTGGGCGCCTCTCACCCTGGTGGCCGGCGTCCTCACCCTGGCGTTGTCGCTGCTGCAGCTGCTGCCGCCGCTGCTCCGCCTGCTGGCCGACCGGTTCGGCGATGTGCCCACCAGCCGGGTGCTGGCGGCCCTGGGCCTGGTGCTCGGCGCCGTCTCGGTGCCGTTGGCCTTGGGCTGGCTGGATCCGCTGATCCGGATTTATACCAGTGGCAACTGGGAGGCGATCGGCGCCTTGGGCGAAGGGGTGATCGGCGCCTTCGGGCAGATCCTGGTGGCGTTGGTGGCGCTGCTGATTGCCTGGCGCCAGGTGATGGTCGACATGCGCCTCACCAGCCAGCAGAACCGCATCACCGAAGCCCAGACGATCGACAGCTTCATCCAGGGCATCTCGGAAATGATCGTGGATGAAGAGGGGTTGCTGGAGGACTGGCCCCTGGAGCGGATGCTGGCGGAGGGGCGCCTGGCGGCGGTGCTCGGCAGCATTGAGCGCGACGGCAAGGCGCGGGTGCTGCGCTTCCTCTCCAACGCCCGCCTGCTGACGCCGTTGCGGCGCGACCAGCGCCTGGGCCGGGCGATCCTCGATGGCGAGGGCAACTACGAGGAGGATCGCCGCGGCGGCGTGCCGGTGATCCGGCTGCGCCAGATGCTCAAGGGGATGGACCTCTCGGGCTGCGACCTGCGCGGCATCGAGTTCAACGGCGCCGACCTGCGCGGTTGCAACCTCAGTGGCGCTGACCTGCGCGAGGCCAACCTGGCCGGCGCCAACCTCGGCGGCGCCAACCTGGAGGGGGCTTTGCTGGAGGGAGCCCGCTTCTTCTGGGGCCGTCCCCAGACCGCCAGCCCGGCCCAGCCTGGCCAGCCGCCCGACCTGCAGACCGGCTCCAGCAGCGGCGCGATTGTGGAGAACGCGAACTTCGCCGGGGTGCGCCTACTCGACCCCCAGACCCATTTCTATCTGGCCTCCTGGAGCGGCTCCCGCTCGCGCACCACGCTGCCGGGTGGTGCCAAGGGCATCACCAACCAAATGGAACGGCGCTGATCAGCCTTCGCTCGCCGCGCCGCTGCGAAACAGGTGGGCATGGCTGGGGGAATACAGGCGTGAGCGCGCTTCGCCATGGGCGCCCAGGGCCGGGCTGACGATGTAGAGCGTGGTGCGGATCAGCTGGCGGGCGCGGCTGGTGGCCGCCATCTCGGCCAGGGTCACCTGGCTCAACCACTGGTCGGGCCAGCTGACGCGATAGCCGATCGCCACCGGCGTTTCGGGTGAGTAGTGGCGCAGCAGTTCCGCTTGCACCTCCTCCACGTGGCGAGCGCTGAGGTAGAGGCAGAGGCTGGCACCCAGCCCCGCCAACCGCGCCAGCGATTCCCGCTCCGGCACGCCGGTGCGGCCGCTGGCCCGGCTCAACACGATCGTTTGCACCAGGCCTGGAATGGTGAGCTCCTGGCTCAGGGCGGCGGCGGTGGCCTGATAGGCGCTCAGCCCCGGCACCACCTCCACGCCGATGCCGGCATCGGCCAGGCGACAGATCTGCTCCTGTAACGCCCCATAAAGGCAGGGGTCTCCGTCATGGAGCCGCACCACCCGGCGGCCCTGGCGGGCCCGGCTGATCACCACCTCCAGCAACTCCTCCAGGGTGAGGTTGCCGGTGCGGATGCGTTCGCATCCCTCAGGGGCCAGGGCGGCGATCTGGGGGTTCACCAAGGAGTCGGTCCACACCAACACTTCGGCCCGCTCCAGGGCGCGAGCCGCCCTCAAGGTGAGCAGATCCGGGGCGCCAGGGCCGGCGCCAACAATCTGCACGGGAGGTTGGGGCTGGCTGTCCACGGTGGTCTCGGAGGTTGGAAGGATCAGGTGGTTGCCACCGTGGGCCTGGGGTGGCTCCGGCCGGCAGGATCGATGGGCTCCCCCGCCGCGAACCATGGCGATGGAGAGCGGCCAGGGGCCAGGGCGGTGGCCCTCAAGAGGGCACGCGGCCTGGCTGCCCGGCGGGATCGGGCAGGGAGCGGCCCAGGCCGTAGAGCCAGGCGAGGGCAACGCTGGCCACGGCGATCAGCAGCACGCTGATCAATTGGGCCATGCGCAGGCCTCCAGCGCAGAGGGGCTGGCTGCTGAACAGACAGAGGGGATCGAGCCGCAGGCCCTCGATCCACAGCCGGCCGCTGCTGTAGGCCAGCAGGTACACACAGCTGAGCGCCCCGGGCGGCAGGCGCAGCTTCCCCTGGAGGGAGCGCCGCAGCAGCAGCAGCAGCAAGACGAACACCCCCAGGTTCCAGAGCGATTCGTACAAGAAGGTGGGGTGATAGGTGGCCTGGTCGAGGAGTTCCAGCGGCCGCCGCTCCAGGGGAATCGTCAGCCGCCAGGGCAGGTCGGTGGTGGGGGCGCCGAAGGCCTCGGAGTTGAAGAAGTTGCCCCAGCGGCCGATCGCCTGGCCCAGGGCCACCGCTGGCAACAGGATGTCCAGCAGGGGCCAGAACGGCTGGCGGCGCCAGCGGCAGAAGGCGATGGTGGTGAGGCTGCCGCCGATCAAAGCGCCATGGATGGCGATGCCTCCATGCCAGATCGCCAGCATCTCTCCCCAGCGGCCCTGGTAGTCGGGCCACTGCAGCGCCACGTAGTAGATGCGGGCGCTGATCACGGCGCCGAGCACCAGCAGTGGCAGCAGATCAGCCACCAGGCCGGGATCGAGGCCGCGCAGCCGCGCCAACCGCATCGACACCATCAGCCCGATCAAGACCGCCAAGGCGATCAGCAGGCCATACCAGCGCAAGGCAAACGGGCCCAGCTGGAATACCAGCGGGCCCGGGGAGGTGAACAGCGCCAGTGGCATCGAGGCGAAACCGGCGGGCACAGCAAGAGGCGAAATCAGACGATGCCCTCAGCGGCCTGCACTTTCTCCACCTGGCGCTTCTTCAGCACCAGCAGGATTTGGGACAGCGCCACGATGGCGAAGAACGCCAGCAGCCCGTAAATGCGCAGGGGGTCCTGAAGCACCACTTCGGCATCCAGCTGGCCGAAGCCGCCCACATTGGGGTCGTTGGTGAGGGGCGCGCCGGCGGTGATGGCATCACCCACCGCCACCAGAAGCGTCGGGCCCGCGGGCACGGTTTCCGAGGCGGTGCCGCCATCGGCGGTGTTGATCGTGATCACCGAGGCGCCGTTCTCGCCGCTCTCGATCGCGCTCACCGTGCCGCTGGCGGGGGCATTGAACACCCCGTTATTGCTCTTCTCGCCCGTGGGGTACACCTGGCCGCGACCGCGGTTGCCGCCCACGTGCAGCTGGTACTTGCCGAAGTGAATCGAGCTATCGCTTGCCGGATCGGGGGAGAGCACCGGGAAGACAATCTTTTGGTGCTGATCACCCGGCAGGGGACCCACCAGCAGAATGTTGGGCTGATCGTCGCTGTATTGGGTGTAGTAAACGCCGGAAGTCTCCTCCTTCAGCTCTTCAGTGAGGCGGTCCTGGGGAGCGAGGCGGAAGCCATCCGGCAGCATCACCACCGCACCCACGTTCAGCCCAGTGGGAGTGCCAGCGCCCGACACCTGCTGCACACTAGTGTCGTAAGGAATCTTCACCTCAACCTTGAACACCTGGTCGGGGAACACAGCCTGGGGCACTTCGGCCTGGGTGATCTTCTTGGCCAGGTGGCAGTTGGCGCAGACCAGCTTGCCGGTGGCCTCTCGGGGTGAGGCGTAGTTCTGCTGGGCCCAGAAGGGGTAGGCCCAGCTGGGGCTGGCACCCGCCAGAAGCACGGTGAGGGCCAGGCTGGCGGCCAGCACACCACCGCTGAGGAAGGAGAGAAGGCGACGCATGGAGAAGGGAGGGGCGACGGGGGCGGGAAGAAAGGCGAGGATCAGGCCCACCAGGGCTTGTCGCCCGTGCGGAAATCGGTTTCACTCCATTGGCTCACGAACACGTTGTCGTTCTCGACCGACACGTGCGCCAGGGCCAGGGAGAGGGGAGCTGGACCGCGAACCACCTTGCCGGTGGCGTCGTACTGGGAGCCGTGGCAGGGGCCCATGTACTTGGTGGCGCCACTGGTCCAGGGCACCACGCAGCCCAGGTGGGTGCAGATGGCGTTGATCCCGTAGTCGCCGATCGCCTCGGGACCCTCCACAATCAGATAGGTGGGGTCTCCCTTGAGCCCTTGCACCAGGCTGCGATCGCCCTCCTTGTGGCTGGACAGCCAACCGCTGGCGGTGACCGGGTTGCCCAGTTCATCCTTGGCGGTGGTGCCGCCGCCGCCGCCGGCGGCGCGGGGTGGGATGAAGTAGCTCGCCACCGGATACAGAGCCCCGAGCGCCACCCCTGTCACCGTGCCGAAGGTGAGCAGGTTCATGAACTGGCGACGACCCATGCCGGGCACGTCACCGCTGGGGGAGCTCGCGGGGATCTGGGTCATGCGCTGCGATGCGGCTCGGCCGTGGTTTCGGTGCCGGCCACACTAAATCCTGTCGTTCCCGGCCCGCGTCAGGCGGCCGCCGCCGCCGCCGCCGCTGCAACATGCTGTTGTGCTGGTGATGGCGCCTGTGGATCGCTCCCCATCCCCCCTCGGTGGCCCTGAGCTGATCGCCTTGCTGCGCCAGCGCTGGCAGGCCTCCTACGACCTGCAGCTGGTGCAACGCCGCGGCCGGCTCTATCTGCAGGTGATGTGGGGCCATCTGGAGCAGCAATCGTTTCCGATGGATGCGCAGGCCTACGCGGAGCGCATCGAGCAGGTGGCGGCAGCGCTGAATGATCTCTGCGTGACCGAGCAGGTGCGCCAGTGGCTGCTATCGGTGCGGGACCGGCCGCGGCTCGGCAAGGCCCTTTCCCTGCCGCTGCAGCCGGATCCGGGCCGCGTCAGCGAGTTCTTGCTCTGAAGCCTGGGCGACGCGTCGAGACCCAGGGCGTGCGGGGGCGCGAGCCAGGCCTGCCTGATCGCCTTAAGCCCACTCCAGCCGTGGCCGCGCCACCAGCGCCACCAGCCCCACGCCGATGAGATACAACGCTGTGATCGCGGCGCTGAGCAACAGCATCGTCACCGGATCGGTGGAGGGGGTGAGCACCGCCCCCGCCAAGGCGCTGAGAAGCACCACCCAGCGCCAGGCGGCCAGCATCCTGGGGGCATCCAGCAGGCCGAGGGCCCCGAGCAGCAGCTGCAGCACTGGCAGCTGGAACGCCAAGGCCGTGGCCACCATCAGCAGCAGCACGAAATCGAGATAGCGCTCGATCGACCAGAGCGGTTCCACCACGTCGGCGCCGTAGCTGACCAGAAAGCGCAGGGCCGCCGGCACCAGCGCCCACCAGGCGAAGGCGAGGCCCGCCAGGAACAACAGCGTGGAGCCCGCCACGGCGGGAGCCACCAGGCGCCGCTCGCGGCGGGTGAGACCGGGCAGCACGAAGGCCAGGCCCTCGAACAGGATCCACGGCAGCGCCAGCACCAGCCCGGCGTAACCCGCCACCTTGAGCGACACGAACAGAAATTCGCCGGGGGCCAGCTGCAGAAAGCGGATGCCCCGGGCCGGAACCTCCAGCCAGCGCACCAGCGGCTTCACCGCCAGCAGGCAACCGGCGGCGGCGATCACCAGGACCAGCAGGCTGCGCAACAGCCGGCGCCGCAGCTCTTCCAGGTGATCCACCAAGGTCATCTCCACCTCGCCGGGGAAGGCGTCGTCGTCGTTCTCGGCCGACGCTGCTTGCGGTGGTGTCGGCGGGGCCGGCGGTGGCGGCCAGGCCGCCGTGGCGTCGGCAGGGGCGCTGGGGCTGGAGCTGGTGGGGCTGAAGTCGCCAGCACTTCTGTCGGCGGGACTGACCTGGCTGGGGCTGAAGTCGCCTGGGCCGAGGTCGCTCGGGCCGGAGTCGCTGGGGTTGGACTCTCTCAGGCCGGAGTCGCTGGGGTTGAAGTCGCTCCGGCCGGAGTCGCTGGGGCTGAAGTCGGACGGGCTGAAGTTGTTTGGACTGGAGTCGTTTGGACTGGAGTCGGGGGGGCTGGAGTCGCCAAGACTGAGGTGGTTTGGACTGGAGTCGGCAGGACTGACCTGGCTGGTGCTGCTGGGGCTGAACTGGCTGGGGCCGGGGCCGGGATGGGTCGGAACGGCCACCTCGTCCGCCGCCGGAGCGACATCCCCGTCAGCCCCGGAGCGATCTCCCCCAAGGGCGGTTCCCAGCGGAGCGCCGAGGCTTGCAACGGAGCCAGCGGCGACTTCAGTTCCGCCTGGGGGCTCGTTGGGGGGCGGCGGAACCAAGGGGTGGCTGTCGGGGTTGCTCATGGCCTTGCGCTCCCTGAGACGTTAGGGGCAGCCAAGAGGCCTTCGGCGCGGCTCGGTTCGCCCCAGCGCACAACGCCGCCGCGATGGCGCACCGTGCCGGGGATGGCCCCAGGCAGCCGCTGCAGGTTCTCCACTGGCACCATCAGCACCGGCACCCGGGCATTGCCTCGAGCGCGGCTGAAGTGGGCCGCCAGGTCGGCGGCGGCGGCCAGGTCGGCCTCGGCGGCCGGGCCCGCGGAGGCCTTGAGCACCACATGGCTGCCGGGACATTCCTGGGCGTGGAACCAGAGATCGCCGCGCCGCGCCTGCTTGAGGCTGATCCAGTCGTTCTGGCGGTGGTTGCGACCCACCTGCAGCCGCAGGCCCGAGGGGCTGGCCAGCTCCAGGGGCTGGGGCACGCCTTGGGCTCGGGCCGCGGCCCGGGACGCGCCAGGTCGGCGGCCGCGCCGTTCGCCGACCTCGCTCTCGGCGCGCAAGTCCTCGATCTGCTCGAGGCTGTCCGCCTGCTCCAGGAAGGTGAGGCTGGCCTCCAGGGCTTCGATCCGTTGCTGATGCAGCTCGAGGCGCGGTGTGATCGCCTCCACGGAGCGGCGCAGCTTGCGGGCCTTGCGATAGAGGGCCTGGGCCGCGTCGATCGCCTCACGGTCCGGAGAGGGCTGGCTGAGCAGGGCATGGGCCCGCTGCTGCAGCTCCTCGTTGCCCGGCACCGCCGCCAGCAGCGCCTGTTGCTGCTCCAGCTGGCCCTTTTCCCGCTGCAGCGCCGCCTGGAGCCGCTGGTGGAGCTCCGCCTGGACCTGCAGCCAGCGGCGGCGTCCCAGCCGTGCGTTGTAGTAGGCCACCAGCGCCTGGTTCAGCGCCAGAGGGGGGCTGGCTTGGGAGCCCCTGGCCTCCGCTGCACCGCTCCGCGCCTCCGATGGGCCGGAAGCGGACGGGGATCTCACCCGAGCCATCTCTCCAAGCTCAGCCGCGGGCGCTGCCGCGGCCCTGCCGTGCGCCGCGGTGGCCGCCGCCAGGATCGGGGAATGCCCAGCGCCGTCGCCTCGGGCGCCCTGCTCGCCATCGGGGTTGGGTATGCCGCCGCCACCCTCGACTGTGCCGCTGCCAACCTCGGCCGCGCCGCTGGCGGCCTCGGCGCTCCAGCAGCGATAGCCCCCTTCCGGGGTGGATTCAAAGCGGAAGCGCTGCCGCTCCACCGCCTCCAGCCAGGCCCGCCAGCGCTGCCACAGCCAGGTCCACTCGGCGTCGCTGAGGCTCTGCACCGGGCGCTGGCGCAGTTCGGGCTGGCCCTGCAGCAGCTGGCTGGTGAGGGCTGGGCTGATGCCGGCAAAGGTCTGGCGCAGGGCCTCGGCCAAGGGCAGCGGCAGCAGGGACAGCCGGCGGCGCCAATCCTCCGGAGTGACCTCGCTGCGGGGTGCTTCGCCGCTCAGGGGTGGCGGCGGCTGATAGAGATCCCCCGTGGCAATCGGCCGCAGCCGTGACTGGGCTGAGCGCACCTGTCGGGCCAGGGCGACGACGCGGCGATCCCCATCCAGCAGGAACAGATTGCTGTGGCGCCCCATCAGCTCCAGCACCAACCAGCGTCGCGGCACCTCCCCGGGCCGCGGCGCGAAGGCCAGCTCCACCACCCGCTCCCAGCCCTGTTGAACGATCTCCACCAGGGCCAGGCCGCGCAGGCCGTGCTGCAGCTGACGCGCCAGGGTGCTGCCCTCCCCCCGGCGCGGTGGAGCCGGGATGGCCAGCAGCCTTGGCGCCTCCGCCAGCCAGCTCAGTTCCAGCCACTGGTGGCCTTGCCGGTCGCGCAGGCCCAGCTGCAGGGTTTGCCCATCGCTCTGCTGGGCCTTCTCGAAGCGGCTGGGCAGCAGCTGGGGGCGCAGTTCCGCCAGCACAGCCCGCAGGCTGGTGATATCGAGGGGCTGGATCGCCTCGGGCCGGTCCGCCCTGGCGAGCCGCGAACCATCTGCTGGGGCTGGGGCTGGGGGAGCTGGGGACTCTGGGGATGGTGCGGCCGTCACGGCGGCGGTTCCGGACGGGATCATCCCTACTCTGCAGCCCAGGTCCCCTCCGATCCACCCCGGTCTCCCATGGCTTCCCCAGCGCTGACCGTGATCACCGGCCCCAGCGGCGTTGGCAAGGGCACCTTGGTGCGGCTGCTGCTGCAGCGCCATCCCCAGCTGTGGCTGTCGGTGTCCGCCACCACGCGGGAGCCCCGAGCCGGAGAGGTGGATGGCGAGCACTACGTGTTCCTCTCCCGCCCGGCCTTCGAGGCGCTGGTGGCGGGGGGCGGCTTGTTGGAGTGGGCCGAGTTCGCCGGAAACGCCTACGGCACGCCGCGGCGGCCGGTGGAGGAGCGCCTGGCCTCAGGCCAGCCGGTGCTGCTGGAGATCGAGTTGGAGGGGGCCCGGCAGGTGCGCCAGAGCTTGCCCTCGGCGCGTCTGCTGTTCATCGCCCCTCCAAGCTTCGCCGAGTTGGAGCGCCGCATCCGCGGCCGCGGTAGCGATGCGGCCGCCGCGATCGAACGCCGCCTGGAGCGAGCGCGGGTGGAGCTGGAGGCCAGCGGCGAGTTCGATGCTGTGGTCGTCAACGACGACCTGGAGCAGGCCCTGGCGGAGCTGGAAACCCGGATCGGCCTCAGCGGCAGCGAGCAGGCGGCGCAGCCGCTACCACAACCCATCTGAAAGCCTTGTGCTGGGTTGGGGCTTTGTCGCTGACCAGCAGAGGCGGAGCCAGAGGGCTCGATCGGCTGTGGCTGCGAACAAAAAAGCGGGCTTGCGGCCCGCTTTGCAGCTGTAATGAGAAGCTCTGAGATGGTGGTTTCAACCTAAACCGGCGCTTCTCGGAGCGCCATGACTTCAAAGGGGGTGGAACAGCAGATCCGGGAAGAAGCGATTGAATTCGATCATGATGCCCGCGGTAATGCCGAACCAAATGGCGGCAAACACGGGGGCGGTGGTCAGAAACTTCTTCATGGGAGGGCGTTAGGAAAGGTATCGGGACTGGGGTGAAACAGTGCTGTGATCAGCGAGGCGAGACGGTGATTTTGGCGTCGGATTCGGTGAGTTTGCCGCCGGTGAATTCGCCAAAGGCTTTGAGCGGCCAGGTGGCAGCGCCCAGGGTGCTCTTGAACGCCAGGGGCACATCGATCTGGATTTCGTGCATGGTGGCGTCCTTGCGCTCGCGCACGGCGATCAGATAGGAGCGACCGGCCCAGCCGATCGTGCCGGCGATGTAGAGGAACGCGATGCCGGGAATGATGAAGTCACCGGCGTGGCTCCAACGGCCATCCACGATCAGGTGGGGCAGGCCATCGGTGCCGCACAGGGCCTGGCTGTAGAGGGCGAAGCGGGCCTTGGCCTGATCGGTCTGGGCTGCGGCGGCGCGCTGCTGGAAGCGGGCGTTCTCGGTGCAAGGGGTCAGACCACCGATCTCGGCATGGGCGACCGGAACGAAGCCGAACAGCAGGAAGACGGAGAGCAGCAGTCCGAAAAGACGGCGGTTGAGGAATCGGCGCATGGAGGAGGGCCTGGGTTCGGGGGAGCCGCGCTGGAAACCGGGCGCAGAGGGCCGCGCAGGAGGTCGCGAGGCAGGATGTCACGGACGGACAGGAAGGGGAGGGGTAGGGGCAGATGCCCACGGTGCTGGGGCTCGAAACAAGTTGTGACGAGTCGGCCGCGGCGATCGTGCGGGATGGCGCCGTGCTGGCCAGTGCCGTGGCGTCCCAGGTGGAGGAGCACGCCCGTTGGGGGGGCGTGGTGCCGGAAATCGCCTCGCGCCGCCACGTGGAAGCCCTGCCCCAGCTGGTCGACCAGGTGATCACAGGCAGTGGCCTTGGCCTCCACGACCTCGATGCCGTGGCGGCCACCGTGGCGCCCGGGCTGGTGGGGGCGTTGCTGGTGGGGTCGGTCACGGCCCGCACCCTGGCGAGGCTGGCGGATGTGCCGTTTGTGGGGGTCCACCACCTGGAGGGCCATCTCTGCTCGGTGGAGCTGGGCGAGCCCCTGCCGCCCCACCCCCGGCTGGTGTTGCTGGTGAGCGGCGGCCACACGGAGCTGGTGCGGGTGGATGGCCCGGGCCGCTATCGGCGCCTGGGCCGCAGCCGCGACGACGCCGCCGGAGAGTGCTTCGACAAGGTGGCGCGCCTGTTGGGGCTGCCCTATCCGGGCGGACCGGCGATCCAGGCCGCGGCCGTCAGCGGCGATCCCGACCGGTTCGCTCTGCCGAAGGGGCGGGTGTCGCTGCCGGGCGGCGGCTTCCATCCCTACGACTTCAGCTTCAGTGGCCTCAAGACGGCGATGCTGCGCCTGGTGGAACAGCAGCGCCAGCAGGCGCCACCGTTCCCTCTGGCGGACCTGGCCGCCAGCTTCGAGCGGGTGGTGGCGGAGGTGCTGGTGGAGCGCAGCTGTCGCTGCGCCAGCGACGAAGGGCTGCAAACCCTGGTGTTGGTGGGGGGCGTCGCGGCCAATCGGCGGCTGAGGGGGCTGTTGGAGCAGCGGGCCAGCGCCGCTGGGCTGCACTGCCGTGTGGCGCCACTGGCCTGGTGCACCGACAATGCGGCGATGATCGCCCTGGCCGCCGAGCAGAGGCTGCGGGCGGGGGCCAGCAGTCCGATCGAGCTGGGCGTGGCGGCGCGGCTGCCCCTGGAGCAGGCCGATGCGCTCTACGCCTCTCCGGCCAGCTTCTGATCGGCCTAGATTGCGACACCCTTTTTGCACCGGTCATGGCCTCGGCTTCGCCCTTGACCACCGGGTCCTCAGCCGACGGGCCCGATCTGCACACCGCCGATCCGCTGGTTGAGCCGGTGTCGCAGCAGGAGCTCAACGCTTGGCGTCGGGGCTTCACACCCCAGGCCGAGATCTGGAATGGCCGCCTGGCGATGCTTGGCCTTTCCGTGGGCCTCACGATCCTGCTGATCAGCCGGCTGGTCTCCCACGGCGGCAGCTGAGCCCGATCCTCTCTTTCATCACCAACGAACGGCTGGCTCACTGTGGAGCCAGATGGTCTTCGACCCATCGCATGGGTGCGAAATCTGGACTGTGGCCAGCAAACGGCAAGCTCGACCGACAATGCTTGCAATCGAGGTGTTGCAGTGAAGGGTTTTCAGTGATACCTATTATGACCAATTTGCAACAGGTCCTCTCGTTAAGCGAACTTGTTCATTGCGTTTCGTTTAAGATTTAGGGCCTTGAAATCGAAAAGTAGACTAATCGAAGAAATGAGAACAATATGAATTCAGACGCGACCCCGCAGCGCTTGGGCAAGCTCCGACGGTTTTGGACTGTGCTTCAAGGCTTCTTCCCCGGTGGTTCGGCCTTCTTCAACCAGCTTCAACAGCGATTGGTTGGTCGTGATCATGCCATCGAAGCCGCTGCGCTCCATGATCTCTTCAATGGCATCTAGATCAGCGCTCATGATGTAGTCGCGGCAGGCATCGGTATTGATAAATAGATCGTAAAAAGCGGATCGCATGCCATCCGACGACTTGATCAGTCCCTGGGCGAAAACGCCCAACAATGATTCCGCAATAGAGCGCCGCACGCTGGTCTGATCCTCGGGTGGGTACATGCCGAGAATACGCTCTACGCTTCGAATCGCCGAATTGGTGTGCAGCGTGCCCAACACCAGATGCCCCGTTTGGGCCGCTTCCAGGGCGGTCGACAGGGTGACGCGGTCGCGGATCTCGCCGATCAGAATGATGTCGGGATCTTCGCGCATGGCCGCCCTTAGGGCCTGATGAAAGTCGCGGGTGTGAGTACCAAGTTCGCGGTGGCGAATCAAGCAGCGCTTGCTGTTGTGCACGAATTCCACCGGATCTTCGATGGTGATGATGTGCTTTGGCAGCTCTCGGTTGATGTAGTCGATCATCGCCGCCAGGGTGGTGCTCTTGCCGGACCCTGTCGGTCCAGTCACCAGAAACAGGCCCTTTGGCTTGCGGGCCAGATCCTGCAGCACCATCGGCAGATTCAAGTCCTCCAAGCTGGTGATCTCATGGGGGATCAAGCGCAACACCATGGCGCCCCCGCGGAGCGAATCGAGCACGTTGATGCGAACCCTGGCGAAATCAAAGGAGCAGGCGCCATCAAACTCCTTGTCGCGCTTGAACAAATCGATCTCATGGGGAGACAACAACTCCCGCATCCAGGTGCGAAAGGTGATCTCATCGGTCGCCGGCCAGCCGGTTCCCGCCATGTCACCATGCTTGCGAAACCGTGGCTGCTCACCGACGCCCACATGCACATCCGAGCAGCGAAGCGCATAGGCCAGTCGCACGATGTCGGTCAGGGAGCCCGGTTGCTGATCCGGCAGGCCAGCCAGGGTTTCGATGGGGCTGGAGGAGAGCCGTTGAGAATCCGCGGCTGGAATCTCAGGAATCCTGGGTAACTCCGGGGCCCCATTGCTGAGCGGGTGATGGTCAACTTGAGGTGCGGGGAGGTCTGGCAGCGGCGGTGGCAGGGGAGGGGCATTGACGCTGAAGGTGGGTTCCATACCCTGCTTGGACGCGAATTTGAAGGAAGGTGTTTGAAGGGACTGCTACGGCGTTGCCCTTACGGGACGCTCAATCTTGACACCGTTTTGCCTGCGGTGGGGGGAAAGGAAGTCACTCCTTAGGATTCGCCCGTTCGCGGCGTCTGCGTGTCGACCCAGCCCCTGATCACGATCGTGCTGGGCACCCGGCCGGAAGCGATCAAGCTCGCTCCGGTCATTCTTGCGTTTCAAGCCTGCTCTGACTTCCGCACGCGGGTCGTGCTCACGGGCCAGCACCGCGAGATGGTGTCGCAGGTGATGGGCCTGTTCGGCCTCACGGCCGACCACGATCTGCGGCTGATGGCGCCGAATCAAACGCTCACCCACGTCACCTGTGCGGCGCTGCAGGGTCTGCAGGAGGAGTTCCGCGCCCACCGCCCGGCGCTGGCGCTCGTGCAGGGCGACACCACCACGGCCTTCGCCAGCGCCCTGGCCGCCTTCTATGAACAGATCCCTGTGGGTCACGTCGAGGCAGGCCTGCGCACCGACAGTCTCTTCGACCCGTTTCCCGAGGAAGCCAACCGCCGCCTGATCTCCCAGCTGGCCTTGCTGCATTTCGCCCCCACTGAGCGCTCCGCCCTCAATCTGCGGGCGGCGGCGGTGATGGGGGAGATCCTCACCACGGGCAACACGGTGATCGATGCCCTGCTGCGCATGGCCGCCAGCAGCCCCAGCCTGGCGATCCCCGGCCTCGATTGGCAGCGCCAACGGGTGTTGTTGGCCACGGTGCACCGCCGCGAGAACTGGGGCGAACGCCTCCAGTCCATCGCCCAGGGCTTCCTCGCGGTGCTGGAGCGGTTCCCGGACACGGCCCTGCTGCTGCCGCTGCACCGCAACCCCGCCGTGCGCGAGCCGCTGCAGGCGCTGTTGGGCCAGCACCCGCGGGCCTTCCTGTGCGAGCCGCTCGACTACGACCAGTTGGTGGCGGCGATCCGCGGCTGCACCCTGCTGCTCACCGATTCCGGCGGGTTGCAGGAGGAGGCCCCCGCCCTCGGCAAGCCGGTGCTGGTGTTGCGGCGCACCACCGAGCGTCCTGAGGCGGTGGAGGCCGGCACCGCCCGCTTGATCGGCACCGACAGTGCCGCGATTGTGGCCGCCGCCAGCGAATTGCTGACCGATGCGCAGGCCTACAACGCCATGGCCCAGGCTCGCAATCCCTTCGGCGATGGGCAGGCGAGCGAGCGCATCGTGGCCGCGGCCCGCCGCTTCGTCAGCGCCGATCCCGCTTCTTCGCCCACGGCGGCAGGTCGATGAACACGCGGCTGCCAGGACGCAGCCCGCTCAGCACCTGGGTATCGCGACCGCTGCTGGCCCCCAGCTCCACCGGCTGGAAGGTGGGCTCCTGACGGGGCCCCACCACCAGCACGCCAGGGCGTCCGCCCTCGGTGACGATCGCCACGGTGGGCACGAGGGTCTCGGCCTGGAGCTGGCCGGTCTGGAAATCGATGTCGGCGGTCATGCCGATGCGCAGCTGGGGTGCCGGATCCCGCAGCTTCAGCTTCACCTCAAAGGTGTTGACGTTGTTGGTGCGCACCGCCCGGGGCGCGATGCGCCGCACCTGGGCGCTGAAGCGCCGGTCGGGGAAGGCATCCACCCGGACCGTGGCGGGCATGCCCTCGCGCAGGCGGCCCAGATCGCTTTCGGGCACCTGGGCCACCACCTCCAGCCCTTGGGAGAGCTCCACGATCGAGGAGCTGGTGGCGCCGGCCACGGCGGCGGCGGTGGTGGTGGGGGTCACAAAGGCGCCAGGGTCGGCGAAGCGCTGGCTGATCACGCCATCAAAGGGAGCCCGCACCGTGAGCTCCTCACGCTCCACCAACCGTTGCTCCAGCCGCTGGCGCGCCGCCTTCACCCCCTGCAGCTTCACCAGGTAGTCGGCGCGGAAGCGGTTGTAATCGTTGAGGCTGATGGCCTGCTGCTGGTAGAGGGGGATGTTGCGCTGTACCTCGCTGAGACTGCGTTCGAGCTCGGCTTCGGTGGAGGCCAGGCTGGCCTGCAGCTCCTGGATGCGGTCGCTGAGATCGCTGGCCTCCATGCGAGCGATCGGCTGACCGCGACGCACCCTCTGGCCCTCTTCCACATACAGGGCTTCCACCACCCCCATGCGCTTGGGGCTGATGTTCACCCGTTCGACCGCCTTGATTTCCCCGTTGGCGGTGACCACGCCGGGCAGGCTGCCGCTGTTGGACAGCACGGTGTAGGGAGCCAGGTTGCGGGGGGCCTGGCTGTAGCGCTGCCAGGCCACCACCCCACCGGCCAGCAGCAGGCTCAAGCCGGCGC
>JBKDOR010000123.1:0-9990 GCA_046342775.1 Synechococcaceae cyanobacterium | reverse complement strand
GCCAAGCCAGGTTGACTCCTTTTCTTCAAGTCTTATACAACTGCCGTCAGCCTGAAAGTACGCTGGAGATACCGAAGAAAATTGAAAGTAAGATTCTTGAGGCCCCACCATGCCTCGGTTCTCTCAAGCCCAATTTTTCTTGTCAGCTTTCCGCCCATCGACATAGTCATGCCGCCAAAGACATGCTCCACACACGCTCTGATTGCTGATTTGATGCGATTCAGCTCCTTGGCATGCTCGCTGAGCGGATGATTACGTGCCCCCTTTTCATGAATCAGGCTTTCAAAGCCGCCAAGGCTCAACAGATCCTCGAAGCATTCACCTGAATACGCCGAATCAGCCCAAACATAGTCGTGCTCATTTTCAGGATCCAGCAGGCGTGGAAGCATCTGGCTGTCATGGATATTGGCAGGAGTCACAGCGTATCGACGGATAAAGCCATGATCCACATCGATGCAGATACTATTCTTGTATCCGTAATGATTGATGCCATTCTTCTGAACCCAGCGAGCGTCTAAGTCTTTCTGCCGCAGTCGCTGGGGGTTTTCGTCCCAACCTTCTGGCATCCGTCCTGCTTTGATTTCTGCGTTCTCTTCGCGGGTATTGCGTTGCTTGGGAACAGGTACGAGAGTTTCGTCGATGATCTGGCCACCTCGTGCTTGTAGACCCTGAGAACGAAGGTAAGTCTCGAACAATTCGAAGAGCTCCTCGATGACCTCGGCATTTCGAAGCCTCTCTCTGAGAAAGGCAATCGTAGTGGCATCCGGAATATTGTTCATCACGCCAAGACCAACAAACTCTTCGAAGGATCGTCTATCGTTCACCTGGAATTCAAGCTCTTCATCGCTGAGAGAAAAGGCTGTTGGAGAATCAACATCTTGAATAGGATCATCGGATCGATCCTCTTACGACCTGCATTACTCTTGCGCTCATGGGTGTAGCCACGCTCAATCAATGGCCGGAATGATTCCCACGGAATTGACGCAGACAGACGCTTGAGAACTGGCTTTTTCTCCTGGAGCTTAGCTACTCTTTAATGTTCATCCCAAAAGCCTCTTTGCCCCATTGATCTCAAAAATCAGATCCATGGAATAATAGCTGAACTGGGCATCTAATCAAGCCCTAATCGGATTTTTCGAGGTGCCCATAAGTGAAACCACCGTTGAACTGATATGAAGTATTACTGAGACCCATTCCGTTCCATTGGAAACTGCCTGTTTTGGGAGCAGCCTGAACTGGAGTGGCTTGCGAAACCGACATGATCAATCCTGTGGCCACTCCAAAGATGAGCGTGCCAATCCTCTTGGCTTTGGGAAGGTAGTACATGAAAACCAAATTTTTTTGCTTAGCACACTCTCACTGCGTCTGGCGAGGTGGGCAAGTTTTGCCCGCCGGTCCGCCAAAGGTCTGGGCCGGAGTGGCTGGAAACCACCCCGGCCCAGTGGGGAACGGCGATCTGCCGCTCATGGTCCTTCTACCGGGGCCGAGCTGCCTGTCCCCGCTCGGCGCCACTCCCGGCTCGCAACCTTTGCCGACCAGACGCCTGTGTGATCATTTCCTGCCTCTGCGGCCCACCTGGATCGAGCTGCTTCAGCGCAGCTGCGGCTTGAGCTGGTGCACTTCGCCGTACGCAACCGGGAGATCCAGATGAGCACACGCCTGTATGGCCCCCTTAGCCGGTTGGTCGTGCAGGCGGGGCGCGGGAAATTCGCCATCGACCAGTTCACCAGCCGGAATGGCGAAAGCTCGGCACCCTGCGGGCCTTCAGCGGCGAGGTGCGCGATCTGGAACGCACCCCGATGGGTTCAGCGACCGGAGTCAGACCCCGATCCCAACCTCCAGGGAGACATCTGCGAGGCCTGTAAACACAGCGACGACGAGATCCTGCGGGTGGCCAACACGGTTCAGACCGGTGTTGACCAACCGCTGCCCTGCGGCAGGGAGGTGAATCGGCGCCGCGATGGCATCCTGACGCTGCAGACCCTCTCCCGCTTGATCCATGCGCTTCAGCAACCAATGAAAGAGACAGCAGAGATTGGCGGCGATAGCCTGATCTGCATGGTGACGATTCGATAGGCGCCCCACCTAGGGCACCGGTGTATTTCGTCATGAAGCCAAATACGATCAATCTTCTTCCCCCAGCGTCTGAATTCGTCCTGTCCTGACGGCCTCCACCAAGGTGGCATGATCCTCGACCGTCTGGTCAGCATAAGCCAGAGCAAATTTGGCCATGGCTTGATCAAACTGGTCTCCCTTACCAAGATAGCCACTGATGGTTGCGCTATCACCAGATTTGGCGTGAGAACGGGCCAATGTCCAGCCACAGACTTCAGCATATCTCTTTAGATGAACAGCAGAGAATCCCTCGATCGGGAAGGCCATTTTCATATCCCGCAACTGGCGCACATAGAAGTCGCGTCCAAGCCGCCCTCGCACCCAACCCAAGAAGATATCACTGGAAGAGTGGGTCAGCCGTTGTCCCATCACCACCCGCTGTCCCTGATTGTCATACAGGCTTTTTTGGGTGTAAGGCTCAAGGACGGAGCGGCGCGCCTCCTTGAACTGCAGAATCAATGGGTGGTTGTCTTCCGAAAAAAACAAGACAATCAAGCAGCGTGTCCCAACGCTACCGATGCCGACAACTTTCAAAGCAGCATCTTCAAAGCGATAGCGATCAAAGAGCCTGCGGCGCTCATCGGAGAGGCTCATACGGTAGTCGTCGAGGCCTTCTCGTACAATTGCGTCGAAGTCTTCTACAGCAGGGTGAAACAGAATCGGTGGTTGATCGACGATACGAGGACGTCCGGCAACATTGGTCACAATCTTCGGGAAGAGATGATCAATGACACGCTCATGGGCTTTTTGGGCTAAATCTTGTCGACGCTTTTTCGCTTTGGCATCAGGAGCCAGGTCGATCAGATCCTGCATATCCAGGCGGTTGTACCAAACTGCGAGCGGGCTCATCTGGGAATACTCTCGGAGATGAACTCGATACGAGCGTGCACATTCAATCACGGCCTCTTGCGATTCATCATCCGAGAGATGATTATCCCGTCCAGCGATCACAAAGCTGGTGGCGAGGCGCTTGAGATCCCATTCCCAGGGAGCGGGGTGGGTTTCGTCAAAATCATTGATATCAAAAACCAAATGGCGCTCCGGCGTGGCAAACAAGCCAAAGTTCAAGACATGACAATCGCCACACGCTTGAACCTGAATTCCCGTGTTGGGCTGGGTGGCGAGATCGTAGGCCATGAGTGGGGCAGAACCGCGCAGAAATGTGAATGGACTACGAATCATTCGCCCATAACGGATCGGGATGAGTTGAGGCAGCCGATCCTGATTCGAGTGCTCTAAAACATCAATGGGGTTGCGCTGGTTGGCAGGTGGTCGCCAAACAGCTTGGGTCTCGCGGGGAATTTGAGCCCGTAAAGCCTTCCCCATTTGAAGACGTTCCGCCCTGGCGCGAAATTGCGCTTGAGAAGCTCCTCGAAGGATCGATTCTGTTTGGCCGCTCACAGTCAGGCTCCGGCTCCATACAGTCAATGCTAGGTGCTGCTGAGCCTGAAATCTCCAGCCTCAACCCCGTGCGCTCCAGCTCCAGGCCGATTCAGCGGCACGGTGGAGGGTTTGGTCAACAGAGGAGTCCTGTCTTGGCGCACAAGCTTGCGGCTGGCTCGACCGGCACTCTGCTGTGCTTGGGGGGCTCCAAACGTGATCATGTCTGCTGGGCGCCTGAGCTCTGCTATGGACTGCAAGTTTGGCAGGAAACGCCGCCATGACTTCGCCGCTCCATGCATCGAGCTGCACCGAGGTGGATGGTGGCGGATCTGGTGCCTGGCGGCGTGGAGACTTCCCGGATCTGATCGGAGCCAAGGCCGCTGTTTTTGTTAGCAACCAACCGGATTGCTGCGGTGATCAAGGAGGCCGCGACAGCGACGCGACCCCTAATCAGTCGCTCTGGCCTGCCTCACGCCGGATCACGAAGGGCCGAGCAGCGTCCATGACGCGTGTTGAAGCTCCCACCCTCAGAAACAGCCCATAGCGGCCATTCAGAGAGTCACAGCCAGCCAACAAGTCGGAGTCATTCGATCAAGCCAACGCCATGGACACCTTCCCTTGGGGGGAGGGGTGTCGCCTTCGAGCGCGGTGGTTCTGCAAACTCCTGGGGATCGCAGCGTGCGGCCCTGCTGGCCAGGGTCGCGGCGGGTGACCGCAGCGTGCGGGCCCGCCATGGCAAGCCCACCGCCCAGCTGCTGCCGCTCGATCCCAGCCCACGCCGCCAGCTTGGCCTGCTGCAGGGATGCCTGGATGCGGCGTTCTTCGAGCCCCCGCCCGACGACGAACTGCAGCGCTGGAGCACGTGAGACTTCTGCTCGCCACTGACGTGCTGCTGCGGGACCTGCTGGAACCGCAGAAGCTCTCGGGGCCACGCGGGTCGCCCACAACCTCCAGGAATTCGGGCGAACAATTTTGCGGACTGTTTAGGGCCCAGCCGTGAGCCTGCTGGCCTGGCGCTGCGTTTGCATTAGTGGATAAAGATTGCGTCAAAAGTCACGAACCCATCGCCAGGGGCGTCTTTCTGAGTCGGTAATCATCGAACAACTTTTCCCGATGATTTGCTCTGTAGACCATGAGCTCCGCCTCAGCTCCAATGGCCCCAGTCGCTGTGTTGCCGCTTCCTACCTCCTGCCGGTTCCTGTACTGCCGCTGCCATCACCTGGGACCTGCATGTGTTCTGTCACCATGCCCACGGCTGTGTGCCTAAACTTCCGACAACATGCCGATGGTGGCCTGATGCATCGCCGCGACCTTCTAGCTGGTTCTCTGTTCAGTCTTGCGACAACTGCGCTCTCCAGCCTTGCGCCCCAAGCTGCCTGGGCTTCAGACCTCTCCGATCCAGAGTTGCTGGCCAGCCTGGAGGTTTGCACCCCCAAGGATGCCCTCGCCCGTCTGATGCTCGGCAATGCGCGCTTTGCCAAGGCCTGGGTGGAGGCCCGTGGTATGGCCACGGCAACGGAGAGAATGCAGGTGATCAATCAGATCTGGACAAGCGAATGCCAGATCGACCCGCTGGCTCTGGAACAAGGTCAGAGACCCTTCGCAGCGACCCTGTCCTGCGCCGATTCCCGGGTTGATCCCAGCTGGCTGTTTGCTTGCGGTACCGGTGAGCTGTTTGAAGTTCGCTGTGCCGGCAACACCGCCTTCGCCGATGCCGTGGCGTCGCTGGAATACGCCGTGTCCTCGCTAGGCACTCAGCTCATCCTGGTGATCGGCCACAGCGGATGTGGCGCCGTCAAGGCTGCGATGGATCGTGCTCCGTTGACGCCTCTGCTTGAGGAACTCGTCAGACCGATCAGGGCCTCGATTACCGGTGCGCCTGATCTCAGCAGCGCTGTGCAAGCTAATGCCCGCAATGCTGCTGCACAGCTCAGCCAACGCAGTGACCTGCTGCAGGCTGCCCAGGCTCAGGGCAAGCTCACCATCCGCAGCGCTTACTGCGATCTGGGGACGGGTGTGGTCAGCCTGATCTGAGTCTGACGATCCTCGCCCGATCGGCGATTGGATGGCTCCCCGCCGCTCATGGATCGATCCCGGGCCTGTCGGTCGTCGACGGAAAACCAGAAACGCCACCCTCTTGGGTGTGCACTGTCACCGCCTTTCTCTTGATTATGTCAGTGTTCAGGCTTCGGCTCAGCCTTCGATCGCAACTGATGCTGATGTTGATCAGCGTCAGTGCGGCTGCCATGCTTGTCATCGCCTATCTGGGCTATCACAGTGGTGAGCAGAATCTGACGACGCGAATCTTTGAACAGCTGACCAGTATTCGTGCTTCCAAGGTCTATCAGATGCAGAGCTATTTCAAGTCTCTCTATGCCGAGGCAGAGGCGCTGAGTGAGGACCTGATGGTGGTGGATGCGATGCAGGAGTTCAGGCGTGCGTATCAGGAGCTTGGGGCCAAGAGCATCCCTGACTCGTGGCGGCAATCCATCGATCAGTTCTATCGGCAGAGCTTTCTGCCCCAGCTTCCCAGTCGGGATGAAGGATCGCCGATTGCAGATCTCTACGAGCCCCATGATAGCGCTGGTGAGTACCTTCAGTATTATTACATTGCCTCCAATCTCAATGCCGTCGGCGACAAGAAGAAGTTGCTGGATGCAGGTGACGGCAGCCAATACAGCAGGACGCATGCTCGCTATCACCCCCTGCTCTCCAGGTATAGCGACTTATTTGGATACACGGACTTGTTTCTTATTGACTCGGAGAGTGGCGCCATCGTCTATTCGGTATTAAAAGAAGTTGACTTCGGAACTAACTTGGTGAACGGGCCATATCGTCACAGCAACCTGGCCGATGCTGTCAAGGCTGCCATCAACTCCAATGCCAGAGGGTTTATTAAAATTGTTGACTTTGACCATTACGTCCCGTCCGCTGGAGCACCGGCCGCCTTTATTGCGGCGCCCATTTTTGATGCGGACCAGCTCGTTGGCGTTCTCGCCATCCAGGTGCCTGTTGATGAGATCAATCGCGTGATGACTGGAAACAGAAACTGGCAGAAGGATGGACTTGGACTCAGCGGTGAGACCTATCTTGTTGGGGCGGATCATGCGATGAGATCGGTCTCCAGATTTCTGGAGGAGGATCCTCAGTCTTATCTTGCCGCGCTTGAGGCTATGAATGTGAGTTCTGAGGCCATCGACGACATCCGTCGTTATGGCACGAGCATCCTGGCTCAGAAGTTGTATACCGAGGCAACCCGGAATGCCCTGGAGCGCCGTGAGGGGACGATGATTGTTGATGATTATCGTGGCATTAAAGTGCTCAGCTCGTTTGCACCTCTCAACGTCAAGGGGCTCGACTGGGCAGTCCTTTCAGAGGTGGATCTTGATGAAGCCTTTGCACCTGTGAATGCATTCAAGCGCCAGATTCTTGTCTGGGGATCTCTTAGTATTCTGCTGACCACAATGGCCTCCCTGTGGCTGTCTTCGCTGTTCATTCAGCCTGTCAGGCGTCTCATTAATAGCGCCGCTCAGATCAGCAATGGTGAGCTCAATGCGATCGTTTCATCGGAGAACAGTGGTGAGTTTGCTGAGTTAGCCGAGGCTCTCAGCGGCATGGTTGATCGCTTGCAGTCCCTGACCAGGGCCAGCGATGAGCAGAGTCGGCGGCGTCTTGAACTGCTGTATCAGCTGCTGCCTTCAGCGGTTGCTGATCGGCTGCTCGCTGGTGAAACTGGCATTGTTGAGCCGCTGGAGAATGTTTCGGTGATCACTACATCTCGGCCGGTGGACTGTCAATGATGCGGCTTGATCACATTGGCAGAATGGTGACTTGCGCTCTTGCGCTGCAGGCCGAGGTGCGTCGATTCAATCAACAGCATGGCTGCGACTTGAATGTAGCCAGCAGTATTCATTCCGCTGATGTCGCCGCTGGGGTGGTCGGCACCACCAGGATGATCTACGACATACGAGGCGACGCTGAATTGATCGCGCGGGCCATGCTCAATCAGTCCGAGCCAGCTGGGGGAGCGATCCTGGTCTCAGAGCCTGTCTACGAATTTCTCCAGGATGTCTATACCTTTGAGCGGGTTGAACGCACAGCTGCGCTAGCGGTTGATCCCGCCATCGCGATCTGGCGTCTCACCGGCAGCAAACGCGATCAGGTGCAGGAGCTGTGATGATGGATATCGTCAACGACAGACTCACCACAGCAGCTCTACTGCTGGCGATTGGATTCCCTGCCATCCAGCTGGTGCTCAGTGAGGCGATTCAGAAGCTCAGGCAGCAGGGACGCCCCCTTGTGGGGACGCTTCAGGTTCTGCGCAATCTGCTGATGCCCTCTCTGGCATCGCTGATCTTCCTCAGCGCCATCGTGCATCTCGATCCCGAGAGCAGGGCGATCCGCTTCAACGAAACCGTTCTCTGGATCTGCCTGCTGGTCGCGGCGCTGTCACTGTTTGACATCCTGCTGTTTTCGGGCGCAGAAGCGGGTCAGAGACCACCGCTGCAGCTCGGCAGCGATTCAGCTGCCGATGCGGAGAGCTGGCAGTCCCGCATTCCCAAGCTGTTCCGGGATCTGGCGCGGGTGTTTCTGATCCTGCTGGTCGCCGCGATCACCCTCTCGGTTACCTGGGGCATCGACCTCGGTGGACTCGTGGCGGCGCTCGGCGTTGGTTCGGTGGTGATCGGCCTGGCCCTGCAGGACACCCTGGGCAGCCTCGCCGCCGGTATCACGCTGCTGTTCGAAAAACCCTTCGAGAAGGGAGACTGGCTGAAAGTTGGCGATTCAGTGGGAAAGGTCACCGATATCAACTGGCGTGCCGTGCGCATCGAGACTATCGACAATGTTCAGATCATCATTCCACAGATGATCATTGGCAAGCAGACCATTACCAACTATAGTCAGCCGATGAAGGCGCATAAGGAAGAGATCTTTCTTCGCTATTCTTACCGCCACCCACCCAACCTCGTCAAGCGGGTTCTGCGTGCCACGGCCCTATCAACGCCCGGGGTTCTCGAGCAGCCTGATGTCAAGGTTGCAACCGTAAAGTATGAGGATACGGGCATCAGCTATCGTGTCACATTTTTCGTAGAAGAGTATCAAGAGCGCCTGCGCGTGCGCGACGATTTTCAGACCCGAATCTGGTATGCCAACCAGCGCTTCAAACTGCGCATCCCGCTGCCCATCCGCGAGATTCTTCAGGCGGATGCGGATGATCGTGACACCGATCCAGGCGAGCGACTGTCGCAGGGTCTCCAGGCAATCCCCGTCCTGTCCAGTGTCGAGCAGGAATCGCTGTCGAACCTCACCGAGGAGGCCAGCCTCAATGCCTTCGCTGCTGGTGAGCAGGTGTTTGCCGAAGGGGATCAGGTCAGGGCGCTTTATTTCATTCTGGCTGGGCGTGCCGAGGCCTTAATCGTGGATTCTGCCGGAATGACGCGCGTGGTGTATTCCCTGGGTAGGGGTGATTTCTTTGGCGAAATCGCGCTGTTCAGCGACCAGCCCAGCCCGGTCACGGTGCGTGCCACTGAAGACCTGGAGGTGACGCTGATCCTGCCCGACCAGGCTCAAACCTTGGTGGATCGTAAGCCGAGCCTGGCTCGCGAACTGGGGACCACGATCGAGGCCCGTACTCGCCTCATCGAATCAGCCCGCCTGGGATCCACCTCCATGTCCTGAGCGCCTGACCTCTGATCCAGGTTAGCCACTCGCCAAACCCCAGTCCGCTCTGTTCCGATGACCGCAGGCCCGCTGAATCCCGCACAGCTGCTGCTGCCTTGATCCTGGCCTTTGCCAGAGCGGTTGCCTGGACGTGATCCGTGTGGCGTGCGAAATGCCCAAACTGCTGCAGCCCTTGGCGGGCGTCATCCTGTCGGAGCGAGGACCAGGGCATCGACCTGCACGGCAGCCGCCAACGCCGCGCCCAGAAAGGCTTCCCCTGGAAGCCGAATTGGTGCGTTGAGTGGATCCCCGCAGCTTGCTGGCGGTCATCCGCGGTTCGATCAGCCGTTCGGCCAGATTTTGCTTGAATTGCTCCCGGATCCCTGCGCTCAGGGTCCGCCACTCCCGCAGGGCCTCGGGATGAAAGGCCAGCTCAGAACCGCATCACAGGTAGCATTCCAGGTGTCGGATTCGGTCGATCCACGGCGGCGATCCGGGCCGATCAAGGACGCTCCAATCAGGCCATGAAACGACCAGGCGATGAGAAACCCTGTGAAAAGATGTTGCCCAACGCGGGCATTACCTGTCATCCGCAGCCAGGACCTTGCGTGCTGCCATCACCTTTCCAGCGAGATAATCGCTTGAGGTGCAACAAATCCCGGTACTGAACTTGAAAGCGGGTGACCGGATTCGAACCGGCGACGTTCAGCTTGGGAAGCTTCTCGGACAATCAACGAGAGCGCCTGCACGGCAATGAGTCTTAAGGGCTTGCAGGGCTGGATGTGAGAAGGTCTGTGAGAAGCCCTGGGTCCTTTTGCCTCGCTGAGTGAT
>JBKDOR010000122.1:0-16255 GCA_046342775.1 Synechococcaceae cyanobacterium | reverse complement strand
CCCCGCCACAAACCCCGCCACGCAGCCCGCTACGGCCCCTGCCGCTGAGCTCGATCGACGCGCCCGTGAAGCCTATGGCGCTGGAGAGGCCTCTCTCGCCGCCAGCCTCTGGCGCCAGGCCGCCGATGTTTACCGCGGCGCTGGCGACACGCCGCAACAGGCGAGCATGCTCAGCAACCTGGCCCTGGCCCTGCAGCAACAGGGGTTGCCCGTTGAGGCGCAGCGCAGTGTGGAAGCCAGCCTGGCCCTGCTCGATGGCCTCGGCCTGGCCCCCGCCTCTGGCTCGGCGTGGCCCCGCGCCCGCGCCCAGGCATTGCACACCCAGGCCCGCTTGCGTTACGAGGCCGGCGAATTTCTCGATGCTCTCAACACCTGGAAGCAAGCCGTGGCGCTGTATCGCCAGGTGAATGCCCCCGCCGCCGAACTGGCGGGCCTGATCAATCAGGCCGAGGCCCTGCAGAGCCTGGGCAACCTCATCGAAGCCCGCTCCCTGCTGGAAGCGCTGCTCACGCGCCCGGAGCTGAAAACCCTGCCGCGGCTTGAGGCCGCCGCCCTCTCCAGCCTCGCCGCCACCGTTCAGCGCCAGGGCGAAGCCTCCCTCTCCCAGAGCCTGAGGCAACGCAGCCTGGGGGCGGCGCTGGCCAGCGGCGATGCCCCCGCCACCCACGCGGCCTTGCTCGGCCTGGCCGACAGCCTCGCCAGTCAGGGAGCCACCGCTGACGCCTTGCGGGATTACCAGCAGGCCGCCAGCTTGCCCGGCCTGCCCGCTTCAGCCGTCAAAGCTCCAGCCGCTACCGCATCCGCATCCGGCAGCAGCAACCCCAGCGCTTCCGCCTCAGCGCTCGGGGCTCCAGCCACCTCGACCGCGAGCCTGCCGCGGCTCCAGGCCGAGGCCAGCCGCCTGGCCCTCCTGCTCGACAGCGATCAATACGGCGGCGCCGGTCGCCTCTGGCCCCAGCTGCTGGCCGAGGTGGAGACGCTCCCCGCCAATGCCGCCTCTTTGGAGCTGCGGCTGCATCTCGCCCGCACGTTGCTGCGCCTGCGCCAAGCCGGCCCAGCCCTGCCCGCCTCCCTGACCCCCAGCGCCGCCGCCGTGCGCAGCCTGATGCAGCGCAGCCAGCTGGATGCCGCCCGCCTGGGCGATGGCCGCTCCGAATCCCAGGCCCTTGGTGAGCTCGGCGCCATGGCCGAAGCCTCCGGCCGCTGGGACGACGCCGAAGTGTTCACCCAACGGGCCTTGCGCCAATCGATCGCCCTCAAGGCGCCGGAACTCTCCTACCGCTGGCTTTGGCAGCTCGGTCGCATCTCCCGCCAGCGCGGCAACCGGGAGGCGGCTCTGGAGGCCTATCAGCAGGCCTTGCGTGAGCTCGGCACCCTGCGGCTCGATCTCACCAGCTCCTCCCCAACCGTCGCCGGCTCGTTCCGCCGCAGCGTCGAACCGATCAGCCGCCAATACATCGACCTGCTCACCTCCTCCGCCGCTCCCAAGCCGCTGGATCTCGACCGCGCCCGCAAGGCCGCGGAGCAACTCCAGGTGGCGGAACTCAACGATTACTTTCGCCAGCCCTGTTTCCAATCCAGCTCGATTGATCGGCTCGACGACAAGTCGGTGGCCGTGATCTATCCCATCCTCCTGCCCGATCGGCTGGAGGTGATCGCCCGTCTGCCAGGAGCCGAGGGCGCTCTCCTGCACCACTCCCAACCCTTGCCCGCCGGCACCCTCGAGCGCACCGTCTCCGAGCTGGAGCGACTGCTGCAGAAGCCTCCGAACCCCTCCAGCGGCGCCGACTCCACCAGCCTGCTGCTCCCCTACGCCCAGTCGCTGCACCAGTGGCTGCTGGCCCCCTTGGAGCCGCGGCTCAAGGCCAGCGGCGTCACCCATCTGGTGTTTGTGCCCGACGCCTCCCTGCGCAATCTGCCGATGGCGGCGCTGCATGACGGCCAGCGCTATCTGGGAGAGCGCTATGCCATCTCCCTGGCCCCCGGCATGCTGCTCACCCCCACGATCCAGCAGCCCGGCAACCGCCCCCGGGTGCTCCTGGCCGGCATGTCGCAAGCCATGGCCCAGGTGGCCAACCTGCCCGAAGGCAGCAACTCCTTCCCCGCCTTGCCTGCGGTGGAGCGGGAGCTCGACAGTCTGCGACGCCGCACCGGCGCCACATTGCTGCTCAACAACCGCTTCACCAGCCAGGCCTTGGAGCAGGAGCTCCAGAGCGGTGAGTACGCGGTGGTGCACCTGGCGACCCATGGCCAGTTCAGCTCCGACCCGCGTCAGACCTTCCTGTTGGCCGGCCAGCGGGAACTGATCCCCGTGGCCCAGCTGCCCAAACTGCTTCAACCCAGCCAGCG
Organism: Synechococcaceae cyanobacterium; assembly: GCA_046342775.1. Classification (GTDB taxonomy): domain Bacteria; phylum Cyanobacteriota; class Cyanobacteriia; order PCC-6307; family Cyanobiaceae; genus Cyanobium. The sequence continues at coordinate 13,906 of JBKDOR010000122.1, read as the reverse complement.
CCGCAGCGGCAACACGCTCGACCTGCTGGTGCTGAGTGCCTGCCAGGGGGCTCTCGGCGATGCCGATGCGAACCTCGGCCTGGCGGCGGTGGCGGTGCGTTCCGGCGCCAGCAGCACCCTCGCCAGCCTCTGGTCCGTCAACGACCAATCCACCGCCCTGTTCATGGAGGCCTTCTACCGGCACTGGCTCCAGGATGGGACCACGAACCGGCCGATCGGCAAGGCGGAGGCGTTGCGACTGGCCCAGGCGGAGCTGCGCAACACCAGCGCCTACAGCCATCCCTACTACTGGGCCGCTTTCACCCTGCTGGGCAACTGGAGCTGACCGTTTCATGGCTACCCATCACGTCTTTATCAGCTACGCCCACATCGACAACGTGCCGATCACAGAAGAGCAGCAGGGCTGGATTTCGCGCTTTCACAGCACCCTGGAGGTGTTCCTCAGCCAACGGCTCGGTGGCAGGGCTCGGATCTGGCGCGATCTCAAACTGCAGGGCAACGATGTCTTCGGCGATGAAATCGTGGATGCGTTCCGTGATACGACACTTTTTTTCTCCATCCTGACGCCCCGTTACGTTCGCTCCGATTGGTGCAAGCGCGAAATCCAGGAATTTTGTCACCACGCCGAGCAAACGGATGGCTTGGTGATCGAGAACAAGTCTCGGGTGTTCAAGGTGATCAAAACCCCTGTGGATCGCAACACCGCCGAACGCCTTCTGCCGCCGGTGGTGCGCGACAGCCTGGGGTATGAATTTTTCGTGCAGGATGCACAGGGCCCGATTGAGCTCGACCCCGACTTCGGTGAGCGCTACAAGCAGGATTACCTGCGCAAGGTCTGCATTCTTGCCAACAATGCAGCTCAGTTAATTCAGCAAGTGGAGGACGAAAAAGCCGAGAAGAAGGCGCGAGCGGAGGCCGAAGCCGCCGCCGCCACAGCCGCCGCCCAGCCAGACCCCACACCGAAAGCTGGCCCCGCTGCCAAGCCCGCTCCCCCTGCCAAGCCTGCCCGTGCCTCCAAGCGCGCCTCCGGGTCCAAAGCCGCTGCTCAAGCCGCTGGCCCTGGGGCGGTGGCCCCTGCCGCTGATGACCCTGCCGCAGCTGTCTCGGCCACTGCCGCAGCCACTGCCACTGCCACTGCCGAAGGTGCAGTCACTGCCGAAGGCGCAGCCGCAGCCGCTGCATCCTCGGAACCAGAGAACGCTGGGGCCGCAGCTGGCCACGCCCCGGCCGCGGCCAAGCGCACCGTGGTGTTCCTGGCCTCCTGCAGCTTCGATTTGCGTGATCAGCGCGAGCTGATCGAGGCCGATCTGCGCGGCCACGGCTATCGCGTGCTGCCGGAGCAACGCTTGCCCGGAGACGATGAGGCCGAACACCGCCAGGCGGTGGCGGTCCAGATCGAGCAGGCCCAGCTCAGCCTGCACCTGATCGGCAGCGGCTACGGCGCCGTGCCCGACGGCCCCAGCCACCAGTCGTTGGTGGAAATCCAGAACACCATGGCGGCGGAGCGCAGCGCCAGTCATGGCCTCTCCAGGCTGATCTGGCTGCCGCAGGACACCAGCAGCGAACAGCCCGATCAGGTCCGCTTCCTGGACGCGTTGCGCCGCGAGGCCGCCCCCCAGCGGGGCGCCGACCTGCTCAGCGGCAGCCTCGAAGAGCTGCGCACCGTGTTGCACGCCAACCTCGATCGGCTGGAGAACCCTCCGCCACCCCCGCCGTCCCGCGCCGTGCGAGCCGACGCGACGGAGACCAGCGCGGCGGCCGGGCGGATGGTGTACCTGATTTGCGTCGCCGCAGACCGCAAGGCCACGGTGCCGCTGCGCAAGTGGCTGAAGGCGGAAGGCTGGGAGGTGACCCTGCCGGCCTTCGAAGGCGATGCCGCCGCCTTGCGCGAAACCCACGAGGGTCAGCTGCGCTGCTGCCGTGCGGCCCTGATCTTCTACGGCGCCGGCGATGAGGCCTGGCATCGCTCCGTGGCGATGGACCTGCGGCGTGCCCCCGCCTACCGGGATGGGGTGCCCCTCCCGCCTCCCATCACCTATCTGGCCAGTCCCTGCAGCGACGACAAGCAGGACATGGTGGACATGGAGGAGCCCAACCTGGTCGACGGCCTTGAGGGATTCGAGCCGGCCGCGCTCCAGCCTTTCCTCGACTCCATCAACGACTCCAACAACGACCCCACGCCCTCGCCATGACCGCCGCCAGGGCCGCCGCTGGCAGCAACCCCTACCCCGGGCTGCGCCCGTTCGAGGAGCGGGAGGAGTACCTGTTCTTCGGCCGCGAGCGCCAGATCGACCACATGGTCGACCTCCTGGCGCAGCGCCGCTTTCTGGCGGTGGTGGGCGGCTCGGGCTGTGGCAAGTCGTCGCTGGTGAACTGCGGCCTGCAACCCGCCCTGCGCCGCGGCCTGATGGCCAGCGGCGGCACCTCCTGGCGGATGGCGCGCTTCCGCCCCGGTTTGCGGCCGATCGAGGCCCTGGCCCAGGGGCTCGCCGCCGCCCTCAGCCCGAGCGACGGCGACGCCACAGCCTCCCTGGCCGCCGCCGACCTCTCCCAGGCGGAGGTGATCGCCACCCAGCTGCGCCTCAGCCGCCTCGGCCTGGTGGAGGTGGCGGAACAGGCGGGCATCGGGCCCGACGCCAACCTCCTCGTGGTGGTGGACCAGTTCGAGGAACTGTTCCGTTATCAGGGGTTGGCCGAGGGCCCCGCGGCGGGGCGGTTGGCCAACGCCCAGGGCGAGGCCCAGGCCTTGGTGAACCTGTTGCTGGCCAGCGGAGCGCAGCAGCGCTGTCCGATCCATCTGGTACTCACCATGCGGTCGGATTTTCTCGGCGATTGCGCCAGGTTCACCGGCCTGCCCGAGGCGATCACCACCTCCCTCTATCTGGTGCCACGCCTCAGCCGTGAGGAACGCCGCCAGGCGATCGCCATGCCCGCGTTGCTGAGTGGCACTGAGATCGATCCGGTGCTGCTCACCCAGCTGGTGAACGATGTCGGCGACGACCCCGACCAGCTTTCGATCCTGCAGCACGCCCTGCGCCGCACCTGGCAGCACTGGCGGCAACGCGGCGGCGAGGGGGCCATCACCCTGGCCGACTACGAGGCGATCGGCACCATGGCCACCGCCCTCGACAGCCACGCCGAACAGACCCTGGCGGAGGTGTGCAAGGCGGAGGTGTTCAAGACGCGGACCAGCGGCGAGCCCCGCGACGCCCTGGTGCTCTCCAGTCGCGTGTTCCGCGCCCTCACCGACAAGGCCTCGGATCCGCGCGGCATCCGCCGCCCCACCACCCTGGCCGAGCTCCAGGCGATCTGCGGCGGCGAGCCGCAGGCGGTGGTGCACGTGGTGGACCACTTCCGCCAAGCCGACCGCGCCTTTTTGATGCCCCCGGAAGGCACCAGCCTCAGCCCCGATTCGGTGGTGGACATCAGCCACGAAAGCCTGATGCGGGTCTGGCGTCGCCTCGACGAATGGGCTGATCAGGAGGCGGCCTCGGCGGCGTTGTTCCTGCGCCTGGCCGATAGCGCCGGGCGCCATGGCCAAGGCCAGGCCTCCCTCTGGCGCGATCCCGAACTGCAGCTCGCCCTCGACTGGCGCCAACGGGAACAGCCCACCGAGGCCTGGGCGCGGCGTTACGCCAACAATCACGGCGAGGCCCTTGCCTTCCTGGAGGCCAGCCACGCCGCCCGCGCGGCGGAACAGCGGCAGTTGGCGCTGCGCCGCCAACGCACATTGGCCGGCCTGGCCGCCTTCAGCCTGCTGGCCGCCGCGGTGGGCGCCTTCTCCTGGTGGCAGTGGCAGGACACCCGCCTCAGCCGCGCCCGCGCCTATGCCGCCACCGCCGCCGCCACCCTGGAGCAACGGCCGCTGCAGAGCATGCTCTACAGCCTGGCCGCCCTGGAACGGCTGGCCCAGGAACCCGCCGAAGCCCTGGGAGTTGCCTACACCCTGGCCCGGGCGTCCCTGCGCAACTGGGAGCTGGAGCAGTGGGAGATCAACCCGGGGGGCGCGGGCCGCCAAGCCATCTCCGCCCTGCTGGCCCTGCGCGATGGCAGCGCGATCACGGCGGCCGGCTGCGGCCCCGGACCCCACGAGGGAAACGCTTGCTTGCGGCGCTGGCGCGGCAGCAAGGCCGTGGGCGAGGCCGTGCCCACGGGGCTGCAGGAGGTGACGGTGCTGTTGGAGCTGGCCGATGGCCATCTGGTGACTGGCGGCGGCGATGGCAACCTGCGGCTCTGGCAGCTGGGCCAGTCCCTCCAGCCCCTGGTGACTCCCCAGGCCGCGGGCCCCGAAGGCACGGCGAACCCCAGCGCCAGCTCCAGCCCGATCCGCAGCCTGGTGCAGCTCAGCGATGGGGAGATCGTCAGCGGTGACAGGCGCGGCACGCTGCGGCGCTGGCGCCTGATGAACAAAGCGGGCAGCTGGCGCCTGGAGCCCCTGGCCGCCCCGATCGCCACCGGGGTGGCCGACATCGTGCTGCTGGCCCTGCCCAACGCGGAGCTGCTCAGCGGCGGCGCCGACCCCAACCAGCATCGTGATGGGGCGGCGCTCCAGCTCTGGCGCCAGGGCCGCCCCAGCGGCCCGCCCCTGCGCACCGGGCAGACGGTGGTGAAACAGCTGCTGGCCTGGGGCGATCAGGTGCTCAGCCTGGGCAGCGAGGGCCGGGTCGAGCTGGTGAATCCGGCGACGGGCAGCAGCCAACAGCTCGCGCTTCCCGGTCGCGGCAGCCGGCCGGATGTGGATCAGCTGCTGGCCCTGGCGGGAGGCCAGGCCCTGCTCTCGTTCCACAGCGATGGCAGCCTGCGGTTGTGGCAAGCCGAAGGCGCCTCAGCAGGCCTGAACGCCCCGCGGCTGCAGGCCGTCGGTCAGGCCGACAGCGACGAGCTGCTGCAGCTGGTGGATCTGCGCGGCGGCCGGCTGCTCGCCGCCGATGCCAGTGACAAGCTGCACCTGATTCAGCACCCCGATCCCCGCGGTCGCGCCGGCGAGCGGGGCGGGATCGTCTCCACCGGGCTGAAGAGCGTGAATTCCCTGCTGGCTGGCCCCGGAAACCAGCTGATCAGCGGCGGCGGCGTCGATGGCCGGCTGTGTTTCTGGGAGGCTGGCCGCCGGCTTTCCCCCCTGGCCGTGGTGCCGGGAGGTCAAGGTGGCAACTGCCTGGCGGGCAGCCTCGGCTCCGAGGGCACACCGCAAGAGGCCACGGCTGTGCTGCTGGCGCCCCTGGCCAATGGCGCGATGCTCAGCGCCACCAACGTGATTCGCAACCCCGGCTCCGACCAGCCGGAGACCAGCGTGGTGTTCCAGCGCTGGCAGCCGGGCCAGGGGAAAGGGCAGGGAGCCTGGGGGTTCGAGCCGCTGCCCGCCGCCTCCGCCTGGATCGCCCTCCAGGACCTGCTGGCAGCCGGCGACGGGGAGATGCTGGGCCTGGGCAGCCAGCGCTCCGATCCCAACCGCACAGGGTTGTGGCGCTGGACTCCACTGGGGCCTGCAGCCCCTGCCGTGGCCCTGCGGCCCCAGCTGGGGACCAGCCAACAGCCAGCCAGCAACCAGCCAGGCACCAAACAGGACGCCACCAAACAGGAAGGCGATCTCAGCTGGTTCAAAGCCGTGCGCCTTGGCGGCGGCGACCTGCTCACGGCCAATGCCGTGGGAGGCTCCTTGCGGCGCTGGCGCCCCCAGGGAGCGGCCAGCCTGCAAGCCACCGAAACGCTCGATACGGGTCTGGATGCCATCGGCGCCCTGGCCTTGCTGCCGGGCGACCGTTATCTGGTGGTCGCCAGCGGGCAGCAGACGGGGGAGGCGGCGCTGGTGCAGGTGTTCGATCTGGTGAACAAGGTGTGGGTGGGGCAGCCGATCCCCGTGCCGCGTCCGTTTGGCGCAGACAGCGGCACGGTGGCGGCCACGGCCCTGGCGGCCCTCCCTGACGGCGGCCTGGCGATCGGCACCAACCGAGGCGATCTGCTGGCGATCCAGCCCCAGCAGATCCGGGCGGACGCCTGCCATCAGTTGAAGCCCCTGCTGCGCGGGGGCTTTGGGCTGCAACGCAGCCGCTCCGGCATCCCGGCCGGCGTCTCGCGCCTTTCGCGGGAAGCTTGCAAGGCGAGCGCCTAGAGGGCCTGGCCATCCCACGTGGCCCCCTCCGCTGCAGCGCCACAGTGGCAAGCCACCGCGGAAGCCCTGCCCCGCCGTTGGGCCGGGTGCGCTCCAGGGGTCGCCCCCGCAGCCGGCACAGGGCGGAATGGCAGGGCAACGTGCGTACCATGACCCCCAGCCGGCTTGCGCCAGGGGTGGATTCGCTGCAGAAGGGTCCTGCGGCCCTGGCCTCAAGCCGCCGCCGCGATACGGCTTGGGCCACTGCCTCGGCCACCGCTTCAGCCACTGCCTCGGCCACTGCTTCAGCCACTGCCCTGGTCGCCGCCCTGGCCTGCAGCGCCGTGCTGGCAGCCTGCAGCAACCAAGCCCAGGCCCCGACCCGCCCGCCGCTCACGGTGCAAACGGAAGCCGCCCAGGTGGCCCGCTTCGGAGACGTGCTCAACACCGTGAGCACCCTCGAAGCTCTGGGAGAGGTGAACATGGCGACCCAGGCCAGCGGTCGCGTTCTGCGCCTGTTCGTGCGCCAGGGTGATCTGGTGCGGCCGGGGCAGCCGCTGCTGGTGCTCGATCAAACTCAGACCCGGGCCGATGTGGCGCGGCTGGAGGCGGAAGCCGAAACCAAGAAGCTCAACTACATGCGCTTCGAATATCTGGTGAGCCAGGGGGCCGCCAGTCCGATTCAGCGCGATCAGCTGCGGCAGGACTTCATCTCCACCCGCATGAACCTGATCTCCCGCGCCGCCGACCTGGGCTTCCGCGACCTGCGGGCGCCGATCGCCGGCATCGTCGGTGATGTGCAGGTGAAGGAGGGCGATGTGGTGCAGGCCGGAGCGCCGTTCACCACGATCATCCGCAACGACCGCTTGGTGGCCCGCATCGACGTGCCGGCGGTGTTCTCGGCGCGGCTGCGGCCCGGCCTGCCGGTGATCCTGATGGACCCGGCCAGCAACCGCCCGATCGCCCAGAGCATGATCCGCTCCCTCGATCCCGCCGTGGTGCCCGGCACCCAGGCGCTGCTGGCCAAGGCCGATTTCCCGAATCCCACCGGCGTGCTGCGCAATGGCCTGCGCACCCGCACCACGGTGGTGCTCGATGCCCGCGACCAGCTCTCGGTGCCGTTCGCCGCCGTCACCCAGATTTCGGGGCAGAGCTTCGTGTATGTGGCCGGCAGCCTGGCGGAGCTGGCCCAGCGACCCGGCCAGGCCAAGCTGGACACGTTGCGCAACCTGCCCCCCAGCACCTTGTTCGCGTTGCAGACGCCGGTGCTGCTGGGGCCGCTCCAGAACAACCGCTATCCGGTGCTGGCGGGCCTCAAGCCCGGTCAGAACGTGATCACCACCAACCTGATCAATCTCCGCCACGGCCTGCCGGTGCGGCTCTACTAAGCCAGGAGGGAATCCGGGTCTATGTCTCTCTCCAATAATTTCATTGTTCGCCCCGTCCTGACGACGGTGTGCAGCCTGCTGATCGTGATCGCCGGCCTGATCGCGCTGCCGTTGCTGCCGATCGAAAACCTGCCCGATATCGCGCCGCCCACCGTGCAGGTCACCTCCCGCTATGTGGGGGCCGATGCGGTGAGCGTGGAGCAGGGGGTGACCAGCGTGCTGGAGCAGCAGATCAATGGCGTGGAGAACATGGATTTCATCTCCTCCTCCAGCGCCGCCGATGGCACCAGCTCGATTCGCGTCTCGTTCGCCAGCGGCAGTGATGGCGATATCAACCAGGTGAATGTGCAGAACCGGGTGGCATTGGCCCAGCCGAGCCTGCCCGAGGAGGTGCGCCAATCCGGGATCACGGTGAACCAGGCCTCCAATTCAATCCTGTTGGTGTATAACTTCACCAGTGAAGATCCGAAACGGCAATACAGCCTGGAAACGATCAGCGGGCTGCTCGATCAGAGCCTCACCGATGCGATCCGGCGTGTACCCGGCGTCGGCGATCTGCAGTATTTCGGCAACCGCCAGCTGGCCTTCCGCCTCTGGCTGGATCCGGTGCGCCTGGCCGCCAACCAGCTCACCGCCACCGAGGTGGTGCAGGCCCTGCGCAGCCAGAACCGGCTGGTGCCGGTGGGCCAGATCGGCGGCCAGCCCGCCCCCAAGGGCCAGCAGTTCACCTTCACCGTGAAGCTGCAGGGGCGGCTGACGACGCCGCAGGAGTTTGAGAATCTGATCCTGCGCTCCACCGCCGATGGCGGCCTGGTGCGCTTGCGCGATGTGGGGCGGGTGAGCCTGGGGGGAGAGACCTTCGCGGTGGAGGCCAGCGACCTGCGCGGCGTGCCGTCGGTGGGTATGGCGATCTATCAGCTCAGCGGCAGCAATGCGCTGGAGGTGTCGAAGGGGGTGGAGCTGGTGCTGGAGGAGTTCCGCTCCACCATGCCGGTGGGATTGGTGATGCAAAAGATCTACGACAACACCGATTTCGTGAAGGCCTCAATTGAGGGTGTCAGCAGCGCCTTGCGCGAGGCGGGGTTGCTGGGGGTGCTGGGGTTGTTCCTGATCCGGCAGCATTGGAAGGCCACGTTGGTGCCGGCAATCGCCATCCCGGTGGCCCTGGTGGGCACCTTCATCGGGGTGCTGGTGGCGGGCTTCACCCTCAACCAGCTCACCTTGTTTGGCCTGGTGCTGGCCACCGGCTTGGTGGTCGATGACGCGATCACGATCATCGAAAACACCGCCAGCAAAAAGGAGGCCGGCAGCAGCGCCTTGGAGGCGGCGAAATCCACCATGGATGAGCTGTTCGCCGCCGTGATCGCCACCTCGCTGGTGCTGTTGGCGGTGTTTGTGCCGGTGTTGTTTTTCCCCGGTGCCACCGGCACGATCTACCGCCAGTTCGCGGCCACGATCCTGTTCGCGATCGCCATCTCCACCTTCAACGCCCTCACCTTCTCGCCGATGCTCTCGGCCCTGCTGTTGGCCTGGGACAGCGAGCCGCCGGGCCGCCGCACCTATGCGATCGCCGGCGCCTCGGTGGCCTATGTGTATGGCCTGCTGTCGGCGGGTAGCGGCGCCCTCGGAGCCCTGGCCTGCCTGGCCCTGGGCCTGGTGCTGGGCTTCGCGCTGCAGCTGCTCACCCGCCTGCCGCTGCGGCTGCCGTTCTGCATCGGCGGCGCGGCGGCGGGCTTGGTGCTGGCCGGGGTGGCCAATCCGCTCACGGTGGTGGCCTTCACCGTGTTCGGAGGGCTGTTCGGCTGGGCGACGCCGCTGCTGTTCCGCTGGTTCAATTTTGGCTACGCCAAGGTGGAGGGGGGCTACCACAAAGGCTTGGGCTGGGTGCTCAACCACCGCCGCCTGATCATGGGCGCCCTGCTGGGCGGCATCGCCCTCACCGCCGTGGCCTTCAACACGATCGCCACCGGCTTCGTGCCGGTGGAAGACCAGGGCTATGCGATCGGCATCATCCAGGCCCCGGATGGCAGCTCCCTGGAGAACATGCGCCGCATCAACCAGCGGGTGGCGGCGATCCTGCGGGAGGAAAAGGATATCCATGGTGCGGCGATCTTCAGCGGCGCCAGCCTGGCCGGCAATGCCCCGAATCGGGGCCTGTTCTTCTTCGGCACCAAGAATTGGAGCGACCGCCCCGCCAGCGAGCAGTCGGTGAATGCGATCACCACGCGGCTGAACCGCCGGTTGGCGTCGATTCAGGAGGCGAGGGTGATCGTGGTGGAGCCGCCGGCGATCCCCGGCTACGGCACCGGCAGCGGCTTCGAGTTGCAGCTGCTCAACCGCAGCGGCGGCGCCCTCGGCGACAGCCAGTTCTTTGAAACCGCCCAGAAGTTGATCGGCACGGCCAACAGCAGTGGCTTGTTTGATCGGGTGTTCACCCAGTTCTCGCCGGAGGCGCCCCAGCTGCAGATCCTGGTGGACCGGGATCGCATGGCCTCGCTCGGGGTGGATTTCCAAACGGCGATGCAGGCATTCAGCTTCAACATCGGCTCGTTCTATGTGAACGACACGTTTGAGGGAGGCCGGGTGCGCCGCGTGTTTGTGCAGGCCGATGACAGCTTCCGCGCCAATCCCGAACAGCTGCAGAACCTCTACACCCGCAATGGCGCCGGCCAGCCGGTGCCGCTGTCGGAGTTCGTGCGCATCGAACCGGTGACCGGCCCTTCGGTGATTCCCCGCTTCAACCTGTTCCGGGCGATCATGGTGGAGGGAGGCCCGGCCGCCGGCCGCAGTTCCGGCCAGGCGATCGCTGATGTCCGCCGCCTGTTTGAGGAGCTGTCGGTGAATGGTGTGGGCATCGATTGGACCGGCATTTCGCGCGAGGAGATCCGCGCTGGAGCGCTGGCGATCGTGGTGTTTTCGCTCGGCATCCTCACTGCCTACCTGGTGCTCTCGGCCCAGTACGAGAGCTACACCGATCCGTTGATCATCCTGATGACGGTGCCCACCGCCATGCTCGGCGCCCTGCTGTTCCTGGCGGCCCGCGGCGAGGTGCTCAACATCTTCGCCCAGGTGGGGCTGGTGATGTTGATCGGCCTGGCGGCCAAGAACGGCATTTTGATCGTGGATCTGGCCAACCAGCGCATGGCGGAGGGGGGCACGGCGCTGGAGGCGGCCACGGAAGCGGCCCGCTCCCGCTTCCGGCCGATCCTGATGACGGCGATCTCGTCGCTGTTCGGCTTCCTGCCGCTGGTGCTGGCCAGCGGCGCCGGAGCCCGCGGCCAGGCTTCGCTCGGCACGGTGGTGTTCGGCGGCCTGGCGGTGGCCACGGTGTTGAGCCTGTTTGTGGTGCCGGTGTTTTATGTGGTGATGAAGCAGCTCAGCGGCGCCCGCCCGGGCGCGCTGCCAGCCGCCCCCGAGGCACCGATGCCATGAGCCAACCCTCCCCAGAGTCGCCGCGCCCGCTCAGCGGCCGCCGTGTGGTCGCCGCCGGGCTGGTCAGCGGAACCATCGGCCTGGCCCTGTCGTTTTTCCTGCAGGCGGTGGTGGCCAACACACCGGTGCGGATCACCTCGATGGCGTTGTTCTGGAGCACGGTGCTGCTGAGTTGCATCGGTTTCGGGGCGGGCATGGCGCTGGAGGCGGTGCGCCAGCTGAGCGAGAACAACCCCGATCCCGCCTATCGCCGCCGCAGCCGGCGTGGCAGCTAACACGGCAACCGCTGCGGTGGGCGGTAGGTTCGCTCTGAACAGCCCCCTGCACCGCAACGGATGACCTACTGCATCGGCTATTGGCTGCAGAAAGGCCTGGTGCTCGCCTCTGATTCGCGCACCAATGCGGGGGTGGATTACATCTCCACCTACAGCAAGATGCATGTGTTTCAGCCGTCCCCAGACCGGCTGTTCGTGCTGTTGGCGGCCGGCAGCCTGGCCACCACCCAGGCGGTGGTGAGCTGGATCCGCCGCGATCTCGACCGCCCGGGAGACCAGGCGGCGGGGCAGCACCGGGATCTGCGCCATTGCGATTACCTGTTTGAAGCCGCCGCCTATGTGGGCAGGGTGAGCCTGGCGGTGCAGGCCGAGAATGCCGAGGGGTTAAGGGGCAGCGGCGCCAGCGGCAGCGCCACCTTCATCCTGGCGGGCCAGATCGGCAGCGAACCCCACGGGCTGTATTTGGTGTATCGCGAGGGCAACGCCATCATGGCCACGCCCGACACGCCTTATCTGCAGATCGGAGAGAGCAAATACGGCAAGCCGCCGCTGGATAATGTCGGCCACACCAACCTGTCGCTGGAGGATGCGGCCCGGTTGTGCTTGATCTCCGAGGTGCTCACCCACCGTTCCAATCTCAGCGTGGGGCCACCGTTCGAGCTGGCGATCATTCCGGCGGGCCAGCTCAGCATCGCCCACCAGCTCAAGTTGGAGGCCGATGATCCGGTGTTGACCAGCAGCATCGATCTCTGGTGCGAGGCCCAACGGGAGGCGCTCTACCGCCTGCCAAGGCTGCCCTGGGAGCGGGCCAAGGAGGCGTGAGCAGCATGCGCTCCAACTCCCCGGACCTGCCGGAGTGGATCTCCACCGGCCGACTGCCCAGCGAGGCGGTGGTGCAACAGCTGGTGGAGGAGGCCCATCGGCGCTTCAGCCGCGTTGAAGAGGGAGAGCTGGCCGGCTACATCCCCGCCCTGGCGGCTGCCAATCCGGCCCATTTCGGCCTGGCCGTGGCGTCGACGGAGGGACATGTGTTTGCGGTGGGAGAGGCCCGGGTGCCGTTCAGCATCCAGAGCATCTCCAAGCCGTTTCTGTATGCGTTGATCTGCGAGGCGATCGGCGAACGGGAGGCGAGGGAGAAGCTGGGGGTGAACAGCACGGGATTACCGTTCAATTCGGTGCAGGCGGTGGAGCGGGCCGATGAAGGGCTGTCCAACCCGATGGTGAATGCGGGAGCGATCGCCGCCACCAGCCTGGCGCCGGGAGAGACGCTGGAGGACAAATGGGCCTTCATCCAACAGGGATTTTCCCGCTTCGCGGGCCGGCCGCTGCAAGTGGATGAAGCGGTGTATGCCTCGGAGCAGGCCAGCAATCGCCGCAATCTGGGCATCGCCAACCTGCTGGAGGAGCAGGGAGGCATCTGGTTCGACCCGGAGGCCAGCACCGATCTCTACACGCGCCAATGCGCCCTGAGCGTCACCAGCCACGACCTGGCCCTGATGGCCGCCACCCTGGCCAATGGGGGCCGGCAACCCCAGAGCGGCGACCAGGTGATCGCGCCGCGCATTGCCCAGCTGGTGCTGGCGGTGATGATCACGGCGGGGCTGTATGAAACCTCCGGAGATTGGATCTACGACATCGGCCTCCCCGGCAAGAGCGGCGTCTCCGGAGGAATGATCACCGTGGCCCCCGGCAAGGGAGGCCTGGCCACCTACTCCCCCCCGCTCGATGCCGCCGGCAACAGCGTGCGAGGCCAACTCACCGCCGCCTTCCTGTCCGAGCGCCTGGGGCTGCATCTGCTGGCGTCACGGCCGGTTGGGGGGTGAAGGGGGGTGCGTGAGCCGCTTGGATCGAGTCTGCTCAAGATCCCCCTCAATCGACCCTCCAAAAAGCAGCTCAGATTCGTCCCGTTGTCAAGCGGGGTCCATCATCAGAGCGTGAGCTTTCCATCCAGACCAGTCATCAGCTGAACTGGAGAGGAACGCAGGATGACCAGAAGCGAGAGGCGGGAGTCACCTTCGAGGTCCGAGTCATGAATTTATGTCTACAGTACGAGGCGAGGAGCTTCACGGCTGAGGCATGGTAGAGGGTTGAACTTGAAGCTCCCAAGAGCTGCCCGAAGCTGAACCCGAGGGCCACGGAATCCAGCAACGATTGTCTCCTAACGCGATCGAGAGAGCTCTTGTGAGTCTGTGGTGCAAGGCTCCGATCAGGGTTTCGAACGCACTCCCATCCTGTACAGCGCATTGGCTTCAGTCATCCTCAAGGCTTGAGTGCCAGGGTTGATGGATCACCCAGCCCGCACGGCAGCCCGTAGCTCTGAACACCTTGGGGCGAGCGGGATTGGCATTACTAGGCTCGGTGCAACTGGAGGGAGGTCGTTATCGGACGGAATCAGGAGTATCGCCGTGGTTCTCGGAAACGATCGAAGTGGTGCTCGAAGGATCGGGGTTCCAATCTCATTTGTGGCACTTTCGCCTCTTGTTTGATCATTCTTGCTGAGAATCGTTATCCAACTGCGCCAAGACCCTTGCTCCCCTGCATAGACTTTGCAATGATTGGCGGGCTAATTCTATCGCTGCATCGTAAGGGCCAGGATGTCTGAAGTTCACTCGCGCCAAGAAGTGAAAGCACGATGAGGCGTGCTTGATGATTTTCGAGCATGCATGCATACGGACATTGATAGATGCGCGAGTCCTTATTCGTGGCCCAATGGATGCCCCCAG
>JBKDOR010000121.1:0-4657 GCA_046342775.1 Synechococcaceae cyanobacterium | reverse complement strand
CCCTGGCCGTTGAGGTTGAGATTGTCGATCCGCACCGCCGTGGCCCGGCCGTCGGCCCCCACCGTGAACGTGACGGCGCTGGGGCCGAAGGCGTTCTCGCCGCTGGGCTGGTAGCGGAAGCTGTCGCCGCTCACCGGGGTGAGGGGGAAGGCCTGCAGCCGGGGACCCAGCTGCAGCGCCAGACCGTCGCCGCGGCGCACCACCGCGATCGGGCCCACGTAGGCGTTGGCGTAGGTGCCGGTGTAGGCCCCGGCGGGGCGGGCCGCCAGGGGCCGGGCCGGGGTGACCACTGCGGGGTAGTCCTGCTGCTCCGTGGCCTGGAACACGGGGCGGATGGCCGTGAGGTAGTCGTGCTTCAGGGCCCCGGTGCTGGCCAGGTCGAGGAAGCTGAGGCTGAGGGCCTCCGGCATCCCCAGCGGCTTGCCGTTGGTGAGCACGACGATGCCCAGCGATTCCGCCGGCAGCAGGTAGACGGCTGTGGCGCCACCGGAGTTGAAGGCGCCGGAGTGGCTCAGCTGCACCGCGCCGCGATCGGTGTAGTTCACGTTCCAGCCCAGCCCGTAGAAGCCAGCCCGGTCGGTGGCCGGATCGCGGGGCTGCATCCTGACGATCTGGGGCCGGTGGGTTTCCTCAAGGGCGGCGGTGTTCACCACCGGTCGGCCATCCAGGCGGCCGCCGGCCAGCTGCAGCCGCAGCCACTGGCCGAGATCCCGGGCGCTGGAGCTCACGCCGCCGGCGGGGCTCTGGGCGTCCGCATCCCGCTGGTGGCGGGCTACCCAGCGCCCCCCCTCCAGCACGTGCAGGGAGGCGTGGTTGGCGGCGGCCACGAAGTCGGCGTGGCGGGAACTGGTGCGGCCCATGCCCAGGGGCCGGTAGAGCCGCTCGTTGCAGAGCTGCTCCCAGGGCAGGCCGACGGCATTGGCGGCGGCCACGGCGCCGGCGGTGAAGCCGAAATTGGTGTAGGCGTAGTCGGCGCGGAAGCGGTTGCCGATGGGGAGCCGCCGCAGCCGCTCCAGAATCGTGGCCTGATCGAAGCCCAGGTCCTCGAGGTGATCCCCGACGTGGCCGGGCAGGCCGCTGCGGTGGCTCAGCAGATCGCGGATGGTCACCGCGGCGGCGATGGCGGGCGGGCCGATCCTTGCCTCCGGCAGGGTGCGCAGCACCGGGTCGTCCCAGCGCACGCGCCGGTCGCCCACCAGGGCCGCCACCAGCGTGGAGGCGATCGGCTTCGAGAGCGAGGCCAGCTGGAAGACGGTGTCGCCATCCACCGCCCCGGGCTGGCCCACCCGCCGCAGGCCATAGCCCTTGAGGAACACCACCCGGTCGGCGTGCACCACCACGATCGCCAGGCCCGGCACACCGGTGCGGCCCAGCATCTCCGTGGCCAGGGCATCGAGACGGGGCAGGGCGGCCGCGACGCTGGCCGGCGTCACCTGGCGCGGCGGCGGCGGCGGCCCCGAGGGGCCCTCGGCACTGCGGGCGCCATCCAGGAGCTGGAGCGCCAGGGCCAGCCCCAGAACCAGGGCGGCCGCCCCGGGCCGGCGCATCACGCGAACAGCCACGGAGACACCAGCGATTCGGACCAGGCTAGGCAGGCCCCATGGGGCAGGCGGGCGGACCTGGATCCGACTCCTCCTGGAACGGCCACACCCGCGGCGCGTCGGGCGCCGCCAGGCCCCGCTCGGCCCGGACGCGGGCCCAGATCCGCCGGAACCAGAGCCGGCCCGCCTGGCTGGAGGCCCCCCGGTAGCGGGCCACCAGCCCCTGGCGCAGGGCGCCGCAGGCCATCGTTCCCTCCAGGCCCCGGCGGTCGTCCCGCGCCGCCGCCAGCAGGGCCGCCAGGGCTGCCGGCGCCAGGGGTGCCGGCGCCACCCACGCCAGCGAGCCGAACACCGCCTCGCCGGCCATGCCGTGCTCCCCCGCCAGGGCCTCGCCCCCCAGCTCCAGCCGGTCCACCAGCTCCCACGCCGCCGGTTCCCCAGCCGCGTCCAGGCGGCGGATCTCCAGGTCGGAGCGCCAGCGGCCCGCCCCCAGGCCCTCGCCGGCGGCGGTGCGCCCCAGCCGCACCAGCTCCGCCCCCAGCCAGCTCGCCCCCGGCGCCAGCTCCACCCGCGTGGCTTGGTGGAACAGTCCGCCGTTGAAGAGCACCAGCTCCTGGGGCAGCCACTCCAGGTCGGCGTCCGCCGCCAGGCGCGCCGCCAGCTCCTGCCGCGCCCAGCTCCCCCGCGGCGCCCGGCGGGAGCGGCCGATCGAGCCGTACACCTTCTGGGCCGCCACCGTGGTGAGCAGGGCACGGCTGCCGGGCTCCAGGCGCAGCTCCACGCTCAGGCGGTCGCCCCCCACCAACCCGCCGGCGGTGTGGAGCAGGGGTAGCTCGCAGCGGCCGTCGTCGCCGCGGAAGGCCCGCTGCACCTTCAGCGGCGCTCCGGCGCCCCCCTGAAAGCCGGTGGCGCCGGCCCCGTCGCGCTGGAACCGCAGCTGGGCGCGGCCGTGCCAGGGGGCGGAGCTGGGGGACATCGCGGCCGCTGGGGGGGAGACCATGGCCACACTGTGGGGGCGGATGGCGCCAGGAGGCGGCGGTGGCCGACGACGTTGTGGATCCCCAACCCCCCCTGCTGCTGACCCGCCGGCTGGACCCCGCCAGCCTCGAGTCGGCCTCCCACCCTGGCCCCATCCCCCTGCGCTTGGCCCTGGCGGCGGAGGAGCGCACCCGCCTGCGGGGCCTGCGCTACAGCGTCTGCGGGCGGGCCCTGCTGCTGCAGCTGCCCCGCGGCGAGCCGCTGCGGCCGGGTGAATGGCTGGCCCCCGCCGAGGGCGCGGCGCTGGTGCGGGTGGAGGCGGCGCCGGAGGCTCTGCTGCTGGTGCGCGCCGCCGATCCCCTCGCCCTGCTGCAGGCCGCCTATCACCTCGGCAACCGCCACGTGGCCCTGGAGCTGCGGGAGGGGGAACTGCGGCTGATGGAGGATCCGGTGCTGGCCGATCTGCTGGCGCACCGGGGCCTGGCGGTGGAGCGCCGCCACGAGCCCTTCCTGCCCGAGGGGGGCGCCTATGCGGGGGCGGGCCCCGGCCATTCCCACGACCACGACCACCACGATCAAGACCACCACCACGGCAGCCCGCACCGATGAGCGCCGATCGCTTGCGCCTGTTCCAGCTCGTCAGCCCCGCCCTGCCGGTGGGGGCCTTCTCCTATGCCGAGGGGATGGAGGTGCTGGTGCAGGGGGGGCGGCTCGGGGGCGCCGCCGCCGTGGAGGCCTGGCTGGTGGCGGAACTGGAGCGGGGGGCGCTCACCCTGGAGGCCGCCGCCCTGGTGCCGTTGATGGAGGGTCTCAGCGACTGGCGCGCCGGGGTGGCGGGGGCCGAGGCGGCGGTGCGCGAGCTGAATGGCTGGCTGCTGGCCCAGCGGGAGGCGGCGGAGATGCGCGCCCAGCAGCGTCAGATGGGCCGCTCGCTGCTGCAGCTGCTGGCGGATCTCGGCTGGCCTCTGCCGGCGCCCACCGCCCTCGCCTGGCCCGCGGCCTGGGCTTGGGCCGGTCTCTGCCTGGAGCTGCCGCCGCTGGAGGTGCTGGAGGCCTACCTCTACGGCTGGAGTGCCAACCAGATCAGCGCCGCTGTGCGGCTGGTGCCGCTCGGGCCCACCGAGGCCCAACGCCTGCAGCTGGCCCTGGCGCCGCTGCTGGCGGCGCGCGCCGCGGCCCTTGTGGAGCTGGATCCCCGCCAACTGCGCAACGGCGGCGTCGGAGCCGGGATCGCCCAGCTTGGCCATGCCGAGCTCTACTCGCGC
Source organism: Synechococcaceae cyanobacterium (assembly GCA_046342775.1). Classification (GTDB taxonomy): domain Bacteria; phylum Cyanobacteriota; class Cyanobacteriia; order PCC-6307; family Cyanobiaceae; genus Cyanobium. The sequence continues at coordinate 873 of JBKDOR010000121.1, read as the reverse complement.
CTGTTTCGCAGCTGAAGGAGGACCGCCATCCCACCCGTCGGCACTTAAAACGGAGACCTGCTCCGGAGGGGGTGCCAACGATGACCAGCAGCCGACTGCGCGTGGGGGTGGCGGGCCCTGTGGGCTCGGGCAAGACCGCTCTGGTGGAGGCCCTCTGCCGGCGGCTGCGCGACCGGCTGCAGCTGGCGGTGGTCACCAACGACATCTACACCCAGGAAGATGCCCAGTTCCTCACCCGCGCCGGGGCGTTGGCTCCGGAGCGCATCCGCGGCGTGGAGACCGGCGGCTGCCCCCACACCGCCATCCGCGAGGACTGCTCGATCAACCGCGCCGCCGTGCAGGACCTGGAGGAGGCGTTTCCGGGGCTGGATCTGGTGCTGGTGGAGAGCGGCGGCGACAATCTCGCCGCCAGCTTCAGCCCGGAGTTGGTGGATCTCTGCATTTATGTGATCGATGTGGCCGCCGGCGACAAGATCCCGCGCAAGGGTGGCCCCGGCATCACCCGCTCCGACCTGCTGGTGATCAACAAGATCGATCTGGCGCCGCTGGTGGGAGCCAGCCTGGAGGTGATGGAGGCGGACACGGCGCGCATGCGCTTCGGTCGCCCCTGGTGCTTCACCAACCTGCGCAGCGGCGAGGGGTTGGAACGGGTGGTCGATTTTTTGATGCAACAGCTGCCGCCATCCGAAATCGTCGCTTCGGCAGGCAACGCTTGAGGTCTTCATTTGCTAGCGCGGCGCTGGCAGGGGCTGATTTGGTAGCAGCGGCTACATTGTGCTCGAAGTGTGCTCCGTAACTTCGCACTGCATCACACGATTGGTAAACCTTCCACCATGCGGATGAACACCTTTTCGGTCCTGCCCCGCCAGGTTG
>JBKDOR010000120.1:0-3400 GCA_046342775.1 Synechococcaceae cyanobacterium | reverse complement strand
GGTGCCATCACCGTGGCTCCCTCCAGCGCAGCTGCCCTCACGGTGAATGGCCCTGGGCTGATCCAATCCCAGGCCAGCGGTAGCGGCGCCGCTGGCGCCATTCGCATCGGCTCCATTTCCACCACCGCCACCAGCGTGGACAACGGGGCGCAGATCAAGGCCAGCGGTACCGGCGCGATGGTGGATCTGCTCTCCTCCGGCACCACCACCTTCCAGGGCGGCGGCAACATCGAGGCCACGGGCGGATCGATCAAGCTCAATGGGGCCAACACCACGATCAAGGGCGGTTCGCTCACGGCGAATCAGGGCGGATCGATCACCGTCAACGGATCCAGCAACGCCGAAGTCAGCGGCGGTTCGCTGCAGGCGTATGGGGGCACCATCACCATATCGAGTGTTAAAAGCACCGCACTGGGCAACACATCGCTCATTGCCAACAGCGTCAACAGCGGCGGAGCTTTGAAGAAAGGCCAGATCGTGGTTGGCGGCAGCCTATCCGGAACTCCCGCTTCTGCTACCGCCAACTCCAACACCACCACCCTCGCCAGTGGCGCCAGGCTTTCCGCCAACGGTGGTGGACGAATTGATGTTCTGAGCACGGGACGCACATCCTCCAATGGCAACCTTGAGGCCTCCGGAGGTGTGATCAACCTGGCTGGGGACACGTCTACGATCAGCGGCGGTTCGCTTACGGCAGATCAGGGCGGTTCGATCTCTGTTTTAGGCTCCAACAAGGCCAGCATCAGTGGCGGCAGCCTCAGCAGCACAAACTCAGGCAGCAGCAGCAGCGGCGGTTCGATCACGCTGGAAGGCGCAACAGTTTCCCTCACAGGCACCGGCAAGGTGAACACCACCACCAGCGGCTCAGGCGCTGGTGCCGCCATCACAGTCAAGACAGGAACCCTCGATCTCGCTTCTGGTACCGAACTCAGCACGAAATCCAGCGATAGCGGCACAAGCGGTGCCATCACCGTAACCCCCTCCAGTGCAGCTGCCCTCACGGTGAATGGCCCCGGCCTGATCCAATCCCTGGCCAGCGGGAACGGCAAGTCTGGCGCCATCCGCATCGGCTCCAGCTCCACCAGCGGCACCAGCGTGGACAACGGGGTGCAGATCAAGGCCACAGGCTCCGGCGCCAAGGTGGAGCTGCTCTCCTCCGGCACCACATCCTTCCAGGGTGGCGGCAGCATCGAGGCTACGAGAGGCTCCATCAAGCTGGATGGGGTTAACACCACAATCAGCGGTGACTCCCCCATCACCGCCGATGGTGGAGGGCGCATCGATGTGCTGGGCACCAGCAGCACATCGATCGGTACAAGCTCACTGACGGCAAAAAGCGGCTCCATCTTCGTGACCGGAGGAGAGATCAAAGTGGGGAGCACCAGCGGCCGCACCATCCTGCTGGCGGGAAATGGTGGTCCCATTGGCGATGAATCCGACACCATCAAAACGCCTAATCTCACGCTTTTGGATGGCGGCAGCGGCTCATCGCCGGCTATCAACCTGCAAGGCGGCGAGAACAAGACCATTCAGATCTTTTCCGGCTCCGCAACGCCGGCAACAGCCCAGGGGATCACAAGCGTGCGTGGGGCGACCACGATCAGCGCCACACCACCCCCGCTGACCACTCCGGCCACAGCTCCTGCTCACCGGATTGTGATCGGTGGAGTTTTGAGTGGAACAGCTGCCGAACCTACGGCCACTTCAAGCGTCACCACGATCAGCGGCGGATCCTTCCTCAGCGCCAGTGACGGTGGGCGCATCGCTGTGCTGGGCACCAGCGGCGCCACGATCGAGGCGAGCTCACTGACGGCAAAAAGCGGCTCCATCGCTGTGGACGGAGGAGAGATCAAGGTGGGGAGCACCAGCGGCCGCACCATCCTGCTGGCGGGAAATGGTGCACTCATTACCGATCCCAATGAAAATCAAGACGAGATCACGACCCCCAATCTTACGCTTCTTGATGGTGGCAGTGATAAAAGTTCTGCCATCACTCTCAAGGGCGGAATGAATAAAAGCATCCAGATCTACTCTGGTTCCTCAGAACCCGAAAAGCTTAAAGGCCTCACGACCCTGAGGGGATGCACTAACGTCATCGCCCCCCTTGACAACACTTCGGCAGCTCAGAGCGTTGTGGTGGGAGGTCTTTTGAGCGGGGCCAAGCCAACTATGATGAATACCTCAATTGTTACAACTCTTGGCAAGGGAGCACTCCTCGAAACTGGAATAGGAGGACAGCTCTTTATCCTTGGTGATAGAGTCAACTCGCAATCGATGCTAAAAAGCGATAGCATATTGACGACAACAGAAGAACTTACGATTGACAATAACTATCTCAACAATACGGTGCCTATTAACAATCAAACATTGAGCTTTTTTGACGCCGAAAAAATTGTATTTCAGGGGGAAATATCTTTAAACAACATCAATTTTAAGGCATTTAAAGTTGAAAGTAAATACATTGAGTTCAATGACTTTACCCTCACTAAGCAAAAGAATCAAAGCCCCAGCCTTGCAGAGAATCAACAAATAATCTGGAACCCTGGAGACGGTCGAACTGCAATCACACTCTATTCAACCCTTAAAGAGGATCCTAGTCTCTCCAACATCACCCCCGGTATAAGTATAAATAATACAACTTTTAATCTTGACGCTAGTCATTCTACAAACGCCGATCCTGCTGGCGTTATTAAGATGAATGCAATCAACTCTTCTATACTAATAAAAAATTCTTCGATAAGTGCAAAATCTCTAGCAGGAAGCAACTCCCCTGGAGGAGACATCGGCCTCACCGCCACATCTATTACCGTAGACAACTCAAAGCTAAATGTCCAGACAGAGAGCATAAATAAAGGTGGTTCAATTAAAATCACAACCTCCAAACTTAATCTTCGGAACGCTGCAAATCTCACCGTTGAGACGAGTTATAATGTTGGTGCTGGCGATATCAACATCAACAATGATGATGCTGCCAGTGCATCTACCTCGAATAACTTTGTCTACGACAAGGGGCAAGAACCGACCAGTGACAATGCTAAATCTTTCATCAATGCCCAGACAACAGACTCCGGCAAGGGCGGCAGCATCTTCCTTGGCAGCAGTGGTCCAACCCTCACCATCTCCGGCGCTGGCACCATCACCGCCGAAACCAAAGGATCTGGCAAGGGTGGTGACATCAATCTTTCCGGCACAACGATTTCCATTAAGGGTGATCCCAAGCAGGGTGATCTCAAGGTCACTGCCCAAACATCGGCAACTGGTGCTGGTGGCACCATCCGAGTGAATGCAGATTCTCTTGATCTCAGCGGCGCCAAAACCCAGCTCAGTACCCTGGCAGACAAGGGCAGCTCAGGTGATGCGGGTCTCATCTTCCTGAAGGCGAACTCTATCAACCTGAACC
>JBKDOR010000119.1:0-7430 GCA_046342775.1 Synechococcaceae cyanobacterium | reverse complement strand
GCGGCTGGAGTAGGCGTAATGCCCTTCCAGCTTGGCCCGTTGCCAGTCGTCCCGCAGGGCCAGGTGATACAGCCAGCTGGGGGACATCCAGGTGGCACGCGGTCCCCACGGCTCCGCCATCACCCTGGCTCGCGCCTCGCTCTCCTCATACCGCCCCAACCAGCGCCGCAGCAGCTCCAGGTTCACCTCGGCGTTGAAGCGGCCGGGATCAGCCAGGCGGAACTGGCGCACGAACGGCAGCAGGGCGATGTCGGCCAGCGAGGGGCGAGAGCCCAGCAACCAGCCCCCCGCTTCCAGGCGGGCATTCCAGCGCCGCAGGATGGCCAGGGCCAGCTGTCGCTCCCCCTCGCGCTGTTCGAGGGCGGCGGCGCTGTGGCGGCGGGCGTATTTGGTGCGATCCAGGTGGCGCTTGAACGGGCCGTCGTTCTCGGCGATCAACGCCTGGATGGTCTGCTGCTCGGCTTCGCTCCAGCCCTGGGACCAACCCTCGGGGTCGTGCTGATCCAGGGCCCAGTCCATGATCTCCAGGCTTTGGCAGAGGGCCTCGCCGGCGGGGAGTTGCAGGGCCGGCAGTGTGGCCTGGGGCGCGATCGCCAGCAGCTCCGGAGGCTTGGCCCGCAGCCGCACCTCGCGCAGCTCCAGCTCCTGGCCCGGCCGCCAGCCCGCCGCCGCCAGGGCCAACCGCGCCCGAATCGCATACGGGCAGCGTCGGAAGCTGTAGAGCACCGGATGCGCCGCGGCCGGTGGAGGCGCCGCGGCCAGTGGAGGCGGCGCGGCCAGTGGAGGCGGCAGCTCGCTGCGGTCAGCCATCGAAGCCCTGCTCCGCTGAAGGATCCCAGGGCGCCGGCTGCGCCACCGCCCCAAGCTGGGCTTGGAAATGGCGGCCATCGAGCCGGAGCTGGCGTTGCCGTTCGGCGAAGCGGGCCCGATCAGCGTCGCTGAACCGTTCGATGCAGTGGTGGCAACTGACGCCGGGGCGGTAGGCGGGATGGTGCAGGTCGGCCGGGGCCAGGGGCAGGCCGCAGGCATGGCAGAGCGTGTGGCGGCCAGGTTCGAGCCGGTGGTTGAGGGCCACGCGCCGATCGAACACAAAACATTCGCCGTGCCAGCTGCTGCCGGCCTCCGGCATCTCCTCCAGGTAGCGCAGGATGCCGCCCCGCAGGTGATGCACGTTGGCGAAGCCCTGTTGCAGCAAGTAGGCGCTGGCCTTCTCGCAACGGATGCCGCCGGTGCAGAACATGGCGATCGCCTTCGGCTGGCGCTGGGCCACCAGCGTTGGCAGCTGTTGCTCCACCCAGGCGGGGAACTGGCGGAAGCTCTCCGTGCCCGGATCGATCGCCCGCTCAAAGCTGCCGATCGCCACCTCATAGGCGTTGCGAGTGTCGATCACGAGCGTGTCCGGGTCGCGGATCAGGGCGTCCCAGTGCTGCGGCTCCACGTACTCGCCCACCCGCTCGGCGGGCTTCACCTGGGGGCAACCCATGCTGACGATCTCGCGCTTGAGCCGCACCTTGAGGCGCTGGAAGGGCTGCCGCGCCGCGCGGCTGAACTTGGCCTCAAGCGGCTCCAGGCCGGGCTCTTGCCGCAGCCGCGCCAGCAGCTCCAATACGGCCTGCTCAGGGCCGCTGACCGTTCCGTTCACTCCCTCCCCCGCCAGCAGGATCGTGCCGCGCACCTGCTGGGGGACCGCCAGTTCCCACAGCTGCCGCTGGAGCTCCGGCAGCTGGCGCAGGGAGGTGAAGCGATAGAAGGCCGCCACCAGCAGCTCCGCCCCTCCAATGGCAGCGGCTTGATCGCCCCCATCGCGGGACTGCGGCATCGGCAATGGGGTCTGCGGGTCCAGGGCTCCGGCGGCGGGGTTCAGCTGCGGCATGGGCGCAACGTGTCGCCACCACCCTGCTCCTGCCGCCAGGCGGAGACTCCGGCCGCCTCCAGCAACTCCCGGTCGGCCTCCACCTGGGGATTGCCGGTGGTGAGCAAGGTGTCGCCGTAAAACATCGAATCCGCTCCCGCCAGCAAGCAGAGGATCTGGGCTTCGCGGCTGAGCGCCTCCCGGCCGGCGCTGAGGCGCACCCGGCTGCTGGGCATCAGGATCCGGGCGGTGGCCACCATCCGCACCAGCTCCAGCGGATCCAGCGGCGGCTGCTCCTGCAGTGGCGTGCCCTCCACCGCCACCAAGGCATTGATCGGCACGCTCTCCGGATGGGGATCGAGGCTGGCCAGCACCCGCAGCAGCGAGGCCCGATCCCGCAGGCTTTCTCCCAGACCGATGATGCCGCCACAGCAGAGGCTGATGCCGGCCTGGCGCACCCGACTCAGGGTTTCGAGCCGCTCCTCGTAGGTGCGGGTGGTGATGATCTGGCCGTAATGCTCCGGACTGGTGTCCAGGTTGTGGTTGTAGGCGTTGAGTCCGGCCTCGGCCAGGCGCTGGGCCTGGCTGTCGCTGAGCATGCCGGCGGTGACACAGGCCTCCAGGCCCAGCTCCCGCACCCCGCGCACCATCTCCAGCATCGCCTCGAACGGCGCGCCATCGCGGATCTCACGCCAAGCCCAGCCCATGCAGAAGCGCTGGGCGCCGGCATCGCGGGCGGCACGGGCCCGCCGCAGCACAGGCTCCACCTCCAGGGCCGGCCGGTTGGCCAGGTCGCTGCTGTTGTAGATCGATTGGGAGCAGTAGGAGCAATCCTCCTCGCAGCCACCGGTGCGCACGCTGAGCAGCGAGGCCAGCTGCACCCGGTAGCCGGGGTTGGCGGCCCGATGCACGGCCTGGGCACGCCAGAGCAGCTCCAGCAACGGCAACTGCAGCAGCGCCTCGATCTCGGCCGTGGTCCAGTCGTGGCGGCTCTCCGGGGGGGGCAAGTTGTCGGTTCGCCCAAGCGCCGGCAGCGTGTCAGCGGCGGCGGCGGCGTTCACCGCCGTGATGCGTGCCGACACAGCGCTCGCGGAGGTGGCGCTCGCCGAGGTGGCGCTCGCGGAGGTGGCGCTCGCGGCTTCAGGGCTCGCCGTCGTGGCGCTGGCGGTCTTCGGGCTTGCCGTTGTGGCGCTGGTGGGGGCAGCGGCGCTGGTGAGGGCAGCGGCGCTGGTGAGGGCAGCGGCGCTGGCGGGGCTGCCGGAGCGGGCGGAGGGGAGGCTCAAGGGGAACGATCGCGGCGGGGACGTTCAGGATCCGGCCGGATCCACACCGCCGAAGCGGCGCTGCCGGCTCTGATAGTCGAGCAACGCCGTGGTGAGGTGCTCGGCGTTGAAATCCGGCCAGAGCACATCGGTGATGTGCAACTCGGCATAGGCGAGCTGCCACAGCAGGAAGTTGCTGATGCGGCGTTCGCCGCTGGTGCGGATCAACAGGTCGGGATCGACGTCGCCGGCCGTGTGCAACTCGGCGGCGAAGCTCTGCTCATCGATCGCCTGCGGGAGCAGGTCGCCCCGGGCGACCCGCTCCGCCAGGCGCCGCGCCGCCCGCACCAGCTCGCTGCGGCCGCCGTAGTTGGTACAGACGTTGAAACGGATGCCGGTGTTGCCCGCCGTGCGGGCCTCGGCGTTGGCGATCAGATCCTGAAGGCCGCTGGGGAGGGCCTCAAGCTCGCCGAGGAAGCGGATGCGCACCTGCTCCTTCTCCAGTGCTTCCAGCTCCCGCGCCAGCACCCGCTCGAACAGGGTCATCAGGAAGGCCACTTCCTCACCTGGACGATTCCAGTTCTCGGTGGAGAAGGCATAGGCCGTGAGAGCGCCGATGCCCCAATCGCTGCAGCGGCGCAGGGTGCGCTTGAGCGCCTCGACCCCGGCGCGATGGCCCATCACCCGGGGCAGGCCGCGCTGGCGTGCCCAGCGACCGTTGCCGTCCATGATCACGGCCACATGGGCCGGTAATCGCAGCGGATCAAGCTGCGGCGGCAGCGCCTCGGCGGGAGCTGGCAGGTTGGTCGCCAGGGCGCGACTCATCCGCGGGGTTCCGGCGAATCCATGCCCACGCTACGCCCCACCGCAACGGTTGCCCGCGGGTTGAGGGATGCGTTGAGCAGGTCATGAAGGCGGCTACTGGTGATGGGGCGTTCGAATTTGCCCTGGCTGGCCAACGACAGGGTGCCGGTCTCCTCGGAGACGACGATGCACAGGCAGCTGGTGTGCCGCTCGGTCAACCCGAGGGCGGCGAGATGGCGGGTGCCGAAGAGATTGGCGCTTTGACGAATCAAGGGCAGGATCACCCCGGCGGCGGCGATGCGGTTGTTGCGAACAAGCACGGCCCCGTCGTGCAAGGGGGTGTCTGCGGCGAACAGGTTGAGCAGCAGCTCCACCGAAAGCAGGGCATCGATGGCAACCCCCTGCTGCAGAAAGTCCTCCGGCACCAAATCGTTGTCCGGATCGAGCACGATCAGGGCGCCGAGGCGTGCCTTGGACAGCCGCCCCGCCGCCTCGGTGAGCACGCTCACCGAGCCGGAGACGAGGCGATTGCGGGAGCGATCGGCAAACAGGCTCAGCAAGCGACCGGTGCCCAGCCGCTCCATCAGCCGGCGCAGCTCTCCCTGCCAGAGGATGGCCAAGGCGAGGCTGCAACCCAACACCAAGGCATCCACCAACTTGGTGGTGAGGGGCAGATCGACGAAGCGCTGGATGAACCAGGCCAGCGCCACCAACAACAAATAACCGCGCAGCAGCAACAGGGTGCGTTTATCAGTAACCCTGCCAAGCAACAGTAAACCTACAAGAGTGGCGGCGAAAAGATCCAGTAGTAGGCGATAGTCGACAAAAAAATCAATGAGCCGCGATAAAATCACAAGAAGATGGAACCTTCAGGAACAAATCCAGAACTACAGGGGTTGCATCCGCAACCTTTAATGGGTTGACCTTAACGGCTCCAGCCGTGCCGGCAGCACGTCGTAGCGCAGTAGGTCTTCCGGCTGCTCGCGCCGCTGCACCAACTCGGCCTCTCCCTCGCCCACCAGCACCGCCGCCGGTCGCGGAATGCGGTTGTAGTTCGACCCCATCGCGGCGTTGTAGGCCCCGGTGGCGAACACCACCAGCACCTGATCGGGGGCCGAGGCGGGCAGGGCCAGGTCGCGCAGCAGCACATCCCCGGATTCGCAATGCTTGCCGGCCAGGGTCACGGTTTCGTCGGCCGGTGCCAGCGGCCGATCGGCCAGCACGGCGGTGTAGCGGGATTGATAGGTGATCGGCCGCGGGTTGTCGCTCATGCCGCCATCAACAGAGAGATAGGTGCGCAAGCCGGGGATCGGCTTGCGGCTGCCGAGGCGATAGAGGGTGACGCCAGCGCTGGCCACCAGCGAGCGACCCGGCTCGCACAGCAGCCTGGGCAGCGTCAGCTGCCGCTCGCGGCAGGCCTTGGCCACCGCCGTGGCCACCTGCTTCACCCAGTCCTGAATTGAGGGGGGATCGTCGCTGGCCACGTAGCGGATGCCGAGCCCGCCCCCCACATTCAGATCGCCGCAAGGGTGGCCGAGGCGGCGGGCCAGCGCCAGGGCGTCGGCGAGCACCGCCGCCAGATCCTGGTGGGGCTGCAGCTCAAAGATCTGGGAACCGATGTGGGCGTGCAGACCATCCAGTCGGGCCCAGGCGCAGCCGGCCAGGTGCTCAAGCACCGCCGGCAGCTCATCGGGATCGAAGCCGAACTTGCTGTCGAGATGGCCGGTGCGGATGTACTCGTGGGTGTGGCATTCGATGCCGGGGGTGAAGCGCAACAACAGCCGCACCGGCTCAGCCCTGCCCGCCGCCAGCTGGCTCAGCAAGCGGATGTCGTTCCAGTTGTCGAGCACCACGGTGACACCCCGCTCGATCGCCAGCTGCAGCTCCTCTCGCGACTTGTTATTGCCGTGCAGCACGATGCGCTCTGGCGGCATGCCGCCGTCCAGGGCGGTGAGCAGTTCTCCAGCCGAGACCGCGTCGAGCCCCAGCCCTTCCGAGGCAACCAACGCCGTGATCGCAAGGGAGCTGTTCGCCTTGGAGGCGTAAAGCGCCAACGAGGGGCCGGGATAGAAGGTTTCCAACGCCTGGCGATAGGCCCGGCAGGCGGCCCGCAGGGTCGCCTCATCGAGCACATAAAGCGGTGTTCCCCAGGTGTCAGCAAGGTCGCTGAGCACGCAGCCGCCCACTTCGAGGCGTCCCAGCAGGTCGACGCGGGTGCTGATCGGCGCCAGGTTGCGGTTGGGGCTGAGGGGATCGTGTCCCGGCTCAAAGGGGCCCGGTTGCCAGGCCGCAATCGGGTTCTGGCCGTCGCTGGCAGCCTGGCGTTCGCCGACAATCCGTCCGTCGCCGGAGGTCTGGCTGTCGCCGCAGGTCTGGCTGTCGCCGGAGGTCTGGCCGGAGGGTCCGGTTGTCGTACTGATCACCATGTCCGGCCTTGGCTAACGAAAAGCAGATCTGAAATCTAAAGATGGATCCAGCCCTCACCGCTGCCTCACCCCATGGAGGTGTGTGCCCGCTGATCCCCCGCCTCTGCTTCGTCCGCTGGAGCCCCGCGATCAATTGGCCTGTTTGGAGCTGGATCACGATGCCTTTGCGGGTCTCTGGATCGCCGAGCAATGGCTGATCGAACTCTCCGAGCCGTCCCGTCCGGGCCTCGGGCTGTGGGCCGGCTCCAGCTTGTTGGCCCTGGCCTGCGGCTGGTTGGTCGTGGATGAGCTGCACATCACGGCCTTGGCGGTGCGCTCCAGCCACCGCCGCCAGGGGCTCGGGGCCAGGGTGCTGGCGGGGTTGTTGGGCCAGGCTCGCCAGGCCGGCGCCCGCCACGCCACCCTCGAGGTGGCCAGCGGCAACGCCGCAGCCCGGGCGCTCTACACGGCCGCCGGCTTCGCAGAGGCTGGCGTGCGTCGCCATTACTACCAAAACGGCGACGATGCCGTGATCAACTGGCTAAGGCTTAAAGACTGATGGTTCGATCCGTCACAGGCAGGTACGGATCTCCGTCGTTCCTTGTCCAGGCAGCCGTCAATCCCTGGCACAGCGTATTAAGTGCATTTTCGCTGAACCCTTGGGGTGAAAGGCCTTTCAGCCTTGCAGCCGCAAACACCTCCGGCCACCGCTCAATCCTGATAGGTTGGGCTCATCTGCACCAGCGCCCGCCCCATGTTCGAGCGGTTTACCGAGAAAGCCATCAAGGTGATCATGCTGGCCCAGGAAGAGGCACGCCGCCTGGGACACAACTTTGTGGGCACCGAGCAGATCCTGCTGGGTCTGATCGGCGAGGGCACCGGCGTTGCCGCCAAGGTGCTCAAGTCGATGGGGGTCAACCTCAAGGACGCCCGGGTGGAGGTGGAGAAGATCATCGGCCGCGGCTCCGGCTTCGTGGCGGTGGAAATCCCCTTCACGCCCAGGGCTAAACGGGTTTTGGAGCTGAGCCTGGAGGAGGCCCGCCAGCTCGGTCACAACTACATCGGCACCGAGCACCTGCTGCTGGGCCTGATCCGTGAAGGCGAGGG
>JBKDOR010000118.1:0-6012 GCA_046342775.1 Synechococcaceae cyanobacterium | reverse complement strand
GGCGGTGACGGCGCCGAGGGAATGCCCCATCAACACCAGCCCATCGCCGCGGACCGGCAGGCGACCAAGGCGCTGGGCTTGCAGCACGGCGTCGATGTCGGCCAGGCGCAGGGCCAGGCTTTCGCCGCCGGGGGGCGGCCGCTGGCCTTGCAACGCCTCCCGCAGGGCCCTGGCGTCGCTGCCGGGGTGCTGCAGCGCCAGCACCGACCACCCCCGCCGCGCCAACCCCGCCGCCAGCCAGCTGAGCTGATCGATGTCGCCCCCCAGGCCGGGCAGCAGCAGCACCCACGGCAACGCGGGCGAGCCAGCCTTGGCGGTCCAGAGCGCCAGCGGCAGCGGCTGGCTGCGGTGGGGCACCTTCAGGCTCAGCTGCAGACCTTCAATCGCCTCCGTTCGCCAGGGCGCCGGCTGGCGGGCCGCCAACGAGAGCCGCGACGGCAGCTTGGGAGTGCCCCGGGGGCGGGGCCGTGAACGCAGCAAGGTGCCGTCGCTCGGCTCCACAGGCAGGCCGAGGTGTTGCAAGCCCTGCAGGGCCCGAGCCTGCAGGGCGAGCTGCTGACGCCATTGGCTGGCGGTCACCAGCACGGGGTCGAGCTGGAGGCTGAGCCGCTCCTCGGGCAGTTCCCGCAGCACCTCGATGGCGGTGACATCCCGCTTCTCGCCGATCAGCCGTTGCAGGGTGGCTTGCAGCAGGGCGGTGCTGTGGCTGCCATCGGCGCGGGTGAGCAGCTGGCCCACCTCCTCCAGCACCTGGCGCCCGGCCCAGCTGTCGAGCAGCTGGCGTCCAAAGCTGCGCTCGCGCAACAAGGGGGTGTTGAGCAGTTGGCGCAGATCCCGCTGGGTGGCCGGGCTGAGCAGGTTGAGCCACACCAGAAGATCGGCCTCCGCGAGGGCGTCGACCGCCGAGCGGTCCTGCGGCTGGCTCGCCCACACCTGCAGCTGGCGCAGATGCAACGGCAGCACCAACCCCTCCAGCCGCACCTCCAGCAGCTCGGCGGCCCGCGTTGGCGCCAGCGGCGCGGCCCAGGCCAGCAGCAGACTGGCGAGCAACGCCCCGAATCGGCAGCAGCGACGTGGAGACGGCAACGGCGAGGCGATCGTGGTGGGCGTGGTGGATCCAGTTTCCCGCGCCTTTGCGCCAGTTGACGCTTTTGCGCGCCGTGGCCGCGATCGGGGCGGGCGGCGTGCTCTATCTCACACCGATGGTGTTCCACCAGCAGCGGCTTGGCCCCGAGCAGTTGGGGCTGGCCCTGGCGCTGGCGGCGTTGCTCGGCACGGCCAGCCGGCTGTGCTGCGGCCTGCTGCTGGATCGGGGCTGCAGCGCCAGCCTGCCGGTGCGGTTGGCGGCGCTGGCGGCGCTGCTCGGCGATGGGCTGTTGCTCACCGCCCATGGGCTGCCCGGATTCCAGCTGGGGCTGTTGCTGCAGGGCGTGGCGATGGGGTTGTGGTGGCCGGCGATCGAGCTGGCGGTGTCGCTCTGCTGCGCGCCGTTGCCCTCGTCCCGGGCCTACGCCTTGGCCCGCAGCGCCGATGCCGCTGGCGTGGTGGTTGGAGCCTTGCTGGGGGCGTTGCTGGCCAGCTTGGCCTGGCTGCGCGGCATCTATGGGCTCGACATGGCGATGCAGGTGCTGCTGCTGGCGCTCCTGGCGCGGCAGGGGCTGCCGGCGGCGGCGCGGCGCGCTTTCGACCAACCGCCGAGCGGCTGGGGGTCCTGGTTGCCGCGGCTGCTGCCGCTGCTGTTGATCGCCGTGTTGGCCACGGCGGTGACGACCCTGATGCAAAGCGCCCTGCCCCTCGACCTGGTGCGGGGCGGCTTGCGGCGCCAGCCCCTGCCCGAAGGGTTGGGGGCCCTGTTGATCGGCTTGCAGCTGGGATTGCTGCTCCTCTTGCAATGGCCATTGGGGCAGCGGTTGGCGCGCAGGCCGGTGGCCCACGGGTTGGCGTTGAGCCTGGTGTGCAGCGCCGCCGGCTGCCTGCTGCTGGCCGGATCGGCGATCAGCCCCCAGGGGCTGGCATTGCTGGTGGTGGCCCAGCTCCCGCTGGCCCTGGGGCAGGCGGCGTTCCTGCCGATCGCCAGTGAGGCGGTGGTGGAGCTGACGCCGGAGGACCAGCGCGGGGTGGCGATGGCCCTGTTCTCCCAGTGCTTTGCCGTGAGCGCGGTGTTGGCGCCGCCCCTGGCCGGCGAGCTGATGCGGCGCCAGGGCCATGCGCTGCTGGTGTGGCTGCTGATGGCCGGGGGCTGCCTGGCAGGTCTGGCACTGGTGGCCCAGCTGGCGCGCCAGCAGCGGCGCCCGGTGCTGCGGGTGCTGAGCGGCCAGGAGCCCGCCGGGGGCCAGGGGCTGCTGTACCGGGTGACGCCGCCAGGGGGCGAAGAAGCCGCGGCGGAGCCAGGGGGCGACGGTGCGGCGGCAGCCGGGACTGCCAAGGGTGCGCCGACAGAGCCGGGCTGAAGGGCGCTGATGAACGGGCTCTCGAACACGCCTCGAACCCGCCTCGAACCAGCTCGGGAAATCAGCTTGTTCCTTCAACAGGTGGGCTGATCTTCAACGGCGCTTTTCAACTGCGCTCATTGAGGACACTCTTCAACTGCGTCTTCGAGGACGCTCTTCAACCGCTCTCATTGAGGACGATCTTCAACTGCCCTCTCCAACAACGCTCTTCGAAGGCCTGCCGCGGCGAGGGGAGCCCCGAGAGCTCTTCGGCCTCCTGAGATCAGCCCGCGTCTGCAGGGGCGGTGGGAGCCGACGCCTGGGAGCCGGCCCCCGAGACCGCGGTTCCGGAAGACACGCCCGCGGCTTCGGCGGCGGCTTGGGCGGCGGCTTGGGCAGCGGCAGCCGCCTGGGCAGCGATCCAGGCCTCGTGGGGCAGTGGTTCGGTGCCGTATTCCCAGTCGTCGTAATCGGGATCGTTGCGGATCTGGCGATGCACGTCCTTCTGGACGTCGAAGTTGTGGGGATGGCCAGCCGCCAGGGCTTGCTCTGCGGCGCCGCCGGGGGCTGGGGCGTCAGGGGACTGGCTCATGGCGTGGCTTGCAGACCTTCCATTGTCGCCGATGGGTCTCGGGCCGCGGTGGTGCGGATCACTGGGGCCGGTGGGGGGCGGATCGGTTGAAGATGGCCCCGGCCTTGGATTCGCCCAGAGCGCAACCGTGACTTCACCGCCGCCGCCCAGCTCCGCCACGCCACCCGGCCCGCTGGGTTCAGCGCCAGGCTCTCCCCTCCCCCTCTCCTCGGCGGGCGCGGCTGCGGCATCCCCAGCACCCCCTCCCACCAGCCGCTCCCACAGCGCGGAAGGCCCCGCCCACGCCAACGCCGCCGCCGAGAGCCTGGAGTTGTTCCGCCGCTCCTGGCAGAGCTATCGGTTGGTGCTGGATCACGACCTGATGGAGCACCGCTCGCTCAGCGCCGCCTTGGCGCCGCAGCTGCGCGAGGCCTGCGAACGGTTGCGGCAACAGCAGCCGCAGCAGCCTCTGGACCTGATCGATTTGGGCTGCGGCGACCTGGGCCTGCTGGCGGAGGTTTACCGCGGCCTGCCGCTGGATCGCTTCGTGGGGCTCGATGCCTCGCCGCCGGTGCTGCCGTTGGCCCAACAAGCGCTGGGCGCGGTGCCCTTCAGCTGCGAATGGCACTGCGATGACCTGAGCCGCTGGCTGCTGGATCCCAGCAGCCCCCAGCTGGCGATCGTGGTCAGCTGCTTTGCGCTGCACCACCTCGATCAGGCCGGCAAGCGGCGCGCCCTGGAGGCCCTGCGCCAGCGGCTGCGGCCCGGCGGCGTGGTGCTGCTGGCCGACACGGTGCGCCACGACGGCGACAGCCACGACGAGCACATGCGCCGCAACCTGGGTCGCGTGCGCCGCTGGGCGGCCGTCATGGGAGCGGAGGCCAGCCAGGCCATCCACGACCACGTGGCCTTCTGCGACCGCCCGGCCGATCTGGGCGAGCTGATCGCCCAGGCTCGAGAGGCCGGCTGGCGCCCCACCCTGCTCTGGAGCGATAACGACCAGCTGGAGGGGTTGCTGCGCTTGGATCCCACCTGAGGGGCTGGCAACATGCGCCCGACCCCGAACCCGATCCCGCCGCCCATGCCCGAGCTCAGCGCGGCCGACCTGAGGGAGGCTGAACTCAAGGCCATCGCCGAACGCTTCCGGCTGCCGGCGCCCGTGGCGCGCATCCGGCCGCTCGGCAACGGCAATGTCAACCGCACCTATCTGGTGGAGCTGGATCAGGCCGACACGGCGGCGGGTCCGTCGGCGGCTGCGCCAGGCGCCAGAGATGCCCCGCAAGCGCTGGTGCTGCAGGCGCTCAACACAACGGTGTTCACCCAGCCCCAGTTGGTGATGGCCAACATGCGGCGCGTCACCGAACACATTGAGCGGCGCCTCGCCCAACAGCCGCCGTGGCTGCAGGGCCGCCTCTGGCGCACCCCCCAGGTGCAGCCGGCCCTGGAGGGGGATGATCCCTGGCATCAGAACGCCCAGGGCTTCTGGCGCCTCACCACCTTTCTGGAGGGCTGCGACAGTCCGGAGCGGGTGGGCGATGCCGCCCAGGCTGAGGAGATCGGCCGGGCCCTGGGCATCTTTCACAGCCTGATCAGCGACCTGCCGACGGAGGAGTTGGCCGACACGCTGGAGGGCTTTCACGTCACACCGGGCTACCTGCGCCAGTACCAGCGCGTGCGGGCCGAGCCCAGCCCCCGGCCGGACCCCCGAGGCCAAGGACCGGCTGGCGAGGAGCTGGCCTGGGCCCAGGACTTCGTGCGGCGGCGCGAGGGGATTGTGGATGTGCTTGAGCGGGCGCGGGAGCAGGGGCGCCTGCGGCCACGTCCGATCCATGGAGACCCCAAGGCAAACAATGTGTTGCTGCGGCGCGATAGCGGTCAAGCCGTGGCCCTGATCGATCTCGATACGGTCAAGCCGGGCTTGATCCATTACGACCTGGGCGATTGCCTGCGGTCCGTGGCCAATCCGTTGGGGGAGGAAACGGCCCAGTGGCGCCAGGTGCACTTTGATTCAAATCTGGCCGAAGCCTTGCTGCGGGGCTACGGGGCGGTGGCCCGCGACATGTTGAGCGACGACGAAGTGGAGCTGGTGTTCGATGCGGTGCGGCTGATCACCTTCGAGCTGGGCCTGCGCTTTCTCAGCGACCACCTGGCTGGAGATGTGTACTTCCGCTGCGAGCATCCCGGCCACAACCTGCGCCGTGCCCTGGTGCAGTTCCAGCTCACCGCCAGCATCGAAGCCCAAGAGGCCCCGATCCGTGCCGCCGCCAGGGCCGCGATGCGCTAGGCAATGCCAAGGCGAATGGGCGATCAGTGGTTGAAGGCAGGAAGCGTGGTAAATCAACCTCGGACCATCGGGCGAGGCGAATCAGCTGGTCAGAGCCTATATGGTCGCACCACAGCTCAGCGCTTCTAGGACAAGTTTGAGATTCACTTCAAGGCTGTCGTCCTGGGTCTGCTCCCAATCATGACTGGCATGGCAGCAGACAACGATGCAGACTGTGCGGGTCCCCAAGGACAGAGAAACCTGCCGCAGTCTTCTCTGGCCGGGGCTTCCGCAGATCCCACAGCCGCTCACAGCCGCCGTCCCCACCTGCTGCGCAGCTCACACAAGGACAATCCGCCGTCTCAGCAAGACCAACACCGTTGTCATCGCGCTGGCCGATTGAGCGAGCAGCAGCTCCGAGGCGGTGAGCGGCACCCTGATCGTGGACTTTGATGAGGAGGCAATCCGGTGGGCATGACGCTGGAGCACGACTCTCAGATCAGCGACAGCAGCACGGTCTCGAGCGTGCTGCCACTCACTCCGGTGCTTCAACCGGCCTTACGCGAAGAGAGTGACCGCTCTAGTGAACGCTCTCACGATGTCCCCATTGCTTCAGCCCCTGCTGGAGCCCTTGCAGGCAGAACTCCGTAGAAGTCAATGCGAGCGGCAAACACGGCTCGCAGTCACGGATGCCATCCCAGGCGGTGCCTTCGCGTTTGAGCCGTCCCGCCTGGCGGGACACGACCTAA
>JBKDOR010000117.1:0-9679 GCA_046342775.1 Synechococcaceae cyanobacterium | reverse complement strand
GGGCTGGCTTGGCAACGTGGGACTTTCCGCCAGCCTCTACGGCCTGCAGGGGATCGCCTCCTTCAGCGGCGACAACGCGTTGCAGGAGCTCGCCTTCTACGGCATCGACGTGGGCCAGGCCCGGGCCCTGGGCGGCGAACTCTCCCTGCTGTGGCCCCTGGCACCCAGCTGGCTGCTGCAGCTGCGCGGTGCCGGCCAAGGCGCCTTCGCGCCGCTCCCCAGCCCGATGGGTTTCAGCCTCGGCAGCGACAACGGCCTGCGCGGTCTGCCCTCCCAGGTGATCAGCGGCGACAGCGGCCTGCTCGGCAGCGGCGAACTCAGCTGGTCGTTCTGGCGCCAGGGCCGCCAGGAGCTGCAGCTTGTGCCCTTCCTCGGCGCCGGCTGGGTGCACACCACCCTGCCCAATGAGATCAAGACCGCCAGCGTCGGCGCCGGCGGGCTGCTGCTGCGCTGGCTGAACGGGCACCACTGGCACTTTGAGCTGGGCTGGGCCTCCCAGTTCGGCGAGGGCCTCACCCGGGGCGCTCCCAACTGGCTGATCGACAATGGCTTGTACACCAAGCTGAGCTATCGATTCTGAGCCGGCTCCTCTCCTATGCCCTGGCGGTGGTGTCGCTGCTGGTGCTGCACCAGGGGCGGCTGGCGGAGGCGCTCAACCTGCGGCTGCACGACCTGGCCTTGAACCTGAGGCCCCTGCCCTCGGCCGCCGGTCTGCCGATTCGGGTGGTGGCGATCGATGAGGACGACCTGCGCCGCCTCGGCTGGCCCCTCGCCGATCGCCACCTGGTGGCGGCGATCCGTCGGCTGGAGGCGGCCGGCGTGCTGGCGATCGGCCTCGACCTCTACCGCGACCTGGGGGTGGGGGACGGCCAGCAGGCGCTGCGGCGGCAGGCGACCGCGCCCGGCCCGCTGATTTCGGTGTTCAGTGAGATCGATGGCATCGGCCCGATCCCGGGCACCCCGCCCGCCCGCCAGGCCTACAACGACGTGCCCCTCGACAGGGATGGCGTGGTTCGGCGCGACCTGGTGCATGTGCGCGGCCAGGGTCCCGCCATCGTCGCCCTGCCCCTGCGGCTACTGGAGCACAGCCGCGGCCAGAACCCCGGCCCGCTGCGCCGCCAGCTGGAGCGCGATCCCCGCGCCCTGGAGCCCCTCGGGCCGGAGTCCGGCGGCTACAGCGACCTCGATGCCGCTGGCGTGCAGCGCCTGCTGCCCTTCCACGATCCGACCACCATCCCCAGCTGGAGCCTCAGCGCTTTGCTCTCGGGCGAGGTGCCCCCCGCCAGCCTGAGGAGCACGATCGTGCTGGTGGGCAGCCGCGCCCCCTCCCAGCGCGACTTGTTCCCGGTGCCGATCCGCCCCGGCCAGATGGCGGGAGTGGATCTGCACGCCCAGCGGCTGGCGTCCTTGTTGGAGCGGGAGCGGGGCAGGCGGCCGGGGCTGACGGCCGCACCGGGCTGGCTGAACGGCGCCCTGCTGCTGGTGGCGGCGCTGGCGGGCGTGGGGCTGGGGGAGGGGATCGGCAGCCTGCGGCGCAGCGTGGCGCTGGTGGCCCTGCTGGGGGGCGGCGCGGCGGTGGCGGGCCTGGCGCTGCTCCTGCTCGGGGGGCTCTGGCTGAACCTCAGCCTGCCGCTGGCGGCCCTGCTGGCGATGGCCAGCGCCGCCTGGACCGGCCGGGGGGCGGAGCAGCAGGGCCAGCGCCAGCAGTTGCAGCGCCTGCTTGGCCAGACGATCGCACCGGCGGTGGCGCGGGAGCTGTGGAACCAGCGCCGCAGCCTGCTGGCGGGCGATCGCTTCCGCGGACGACGCCTGTTCGTGACCGTGCTGATCGCCGACATCGCCGGCTTCACCGCCCTGGCGGAGCGGCTGGGGCCGGAGGCGCTGCTGGCCTGGCTGAACCGCACCCTGGAGGTGGTGATCGGGCCGATCGACCGCGGCGGCGGGCTGGTGAACAAGTTCACCGGCGACGGACTGCTGGCGGTGTTCGGCGCCCCCCTCAGCCAGGGCCGCGAGGCCGATGCCCGCGCCGCCGTGGCAGCCGCCCGCGCCATCCGCCACGGCATCGAGACGCTCAACGCTGAGCTGGCTGCAGGAGGACAACCGCTGGTGCGGTTGCGCCTCGGGCTCCACAGCGGCTGGGTGCTGGCCGGTTCGGTGGGCAGCCGCGAACGCTGGGAGTACGGCGTGATCGGCGACGCGGTCAACTGCGCCGCCCACATCGAGGCCCTGGCCGGTCCGCCCCTGGGCGATGGCTGCCGCATCCTGGTGTCCGCCGTGAGCCGCGAGCTGGCGGGGGCGGCGGAGGATGCCGCCGAGAGCGGCGTGGGTGGCGAGGGGGGGCGGCCCTGGGGAACGATGCCCCTCAGCGGGCGGCGGGAGCCGGTGGAGATCTGGGAACTGTGAGCGGTACCGGGCCGGCGCCACCTACAGCATCTCCTCCGCCACCAGGCCCGCGTACGGGCCCTCCGCCTCCGCCAGCAGGGCCTCGTGGCGCCCCTGCTGCACCACCCGCCCCCGATCGAGCACCAGGATCCGGTCGGCGTCGCGGATCGTGCTCAGGCGGTGCGCCACCAGGATCTGGGTGCAGGCGCGGCGCCGCAGCGCCTCATCCACCAGCCGCTCCGTCTCCGCATCGAGGGCGCTGGTGGCCTCATCGAGGATCAGGATCGCGGGGTCCTGCAGCAACGCCCGGGCGATCTCCAGCCGCTGGCGCTGGCCGCCCGAGAAATTGCGCGCCCCCTCGGCCAGCACCGTGTCGAAGCCATGGGGCAGGGCCTCGATCGCCTCCAGGATCCGCACCTCGCCGCACACCCGGCGCAGCAGCTCCTCCGGCAGCGGCCGCCAGAGCTGCAGGTTCTCGCGCACGCTCATGCCGTAGAGGGTGATCTCCTGCTGCACCAGCGCCAGGGAGGCCACCGCCACCGCCCGGGGCACCACCGCCAGGGGGTGGCCGTCGTAGAGGATGTCCCCCGTCGTGGGCTGGAGCAGGCCGGCGATCAGGTGGGCCAGGGTGCTCTTGCCCGAGCCGCTCGCCCCCACCAGCGCCAGCCGCTGCCCCGGCTCGATCGTGAGCGACAGGTCCTGGATCAGGGGCGGCCGCACCGGCGCGAAGGCGAAGCCCAGATCCCGGATCTCCACCGCCCCCGAAAGGCGCGGCCGCTGCGCCGGCCAGGCCCGCACCGGCGGCGCCGCCAGCAGCGGGTCGATCGGATGGTCGAGCACATCCTGCAGCCGCAGCACCGCGGTCTCGATGCCAGGCAGCTCCGCCAGGAAGGCCACCAGCCGATCCACCTCTGCCTTCAGACCCGCCGCCACCTGTTGCGCCGCCAGCAGCATGCCCAGGGTCAGCTGGCCGGCGAGCACCAGCTGGAAGCCCACCACCCGCACCGCCAACGTGATCAGCTGGCTGAGCAGGCCGGGCAGCAGGGCCAGGGCCCCCTGGTCGAGCGCCAGGCGATGGCGCAGGCCCGCCAGCCGGCTCTGGTGCCCCGCGAAGCGCTGCAGCACGTCCGCCTCGGTGGCGGTGCTCTTCACCGTGTCGATGTCCCGCAGGGCCGCCACCAGCACCGCCGCGGTCTTGCCCCCCTCCTGCTCCAGCTGCAGGGTGGCGTCCCGCTGGCGGCGCAGGCTCAGCTGCACCACCAGCGCGTTGAGCGCCGTGCCCACCCCCACCACCAGCGCCAGCCGCGGGCTGTAGGCCAGGGTGAGCAGCAGGTAGAACACCAGCAGCACCAGGCCGGCGGCCAGGGGCAGCAGCCGGTCGGCGAGGAAGGAGGCCACCTGCCGATTGAGCAGCACCCGCTGGCTGATGTCACCGGCGTAGCGCTGCTGGAAGAAGGACTCGGGCAGGGCCAGCACATGGCGCTCGAAGGCCAGGGCGCCGCGGCTGTCGAGCCGGCGGCTGAGGTGGCGGCGGCCCAGCCGCTGCAGCGAGGCCCCCGCCCCCTGCAGCACGATCACCGCCACCATCAGCCAGAGCAGCGGCTTGAGCCAGGCCTGCAGCCCCGATCCCCACACCTCATCGATGTAGATCTGAGTGAAGATCGGCAGCGCCAGCTGGGGGCCGATCAGCAGCAGGCTGGCGAGCAGGAAGAACAGCACCGCCGCCCTCTCCTCCCCCAGCCGCCGCCCCAGCAGCGACCAGGCCCCCGGCAGGCTTCCGCCGCGGCGGAAGCCCGGGCCCGGCGCCAGCTCGAGCACCACCCCGGTGAAGGCGCCGCGGAAGGCGCTGAGGCTGAGCCAGCGGCGGCCGACCGCCGGATCGTTGATCGCCACCCGCTCGCCGCGGAAGCCCTCCAGCACCACGAAGTGGTTGAACCGCCAGAACAGGATCACGGGCATCGCCCGCTGGCGCAGGGCCTCGATCTCCATCCGGTACCCCTTCCCCTCCAGCCCGTAGAGGGCACCGGCCCGCAGCAGGCTGGCGGCGTCGCTGCCATCGCGGCCGACTCCGCAGGCCTGGCGCAGCTCCAGGAGGGGCACCAGGCGGCCGTGGTGGCGCAGCAGGATCGCCAGGCAGGCGGCCCCGCATTCGCTGGCCTCCATCTGCAACACCGTGGGGGTGCGGGCGACGGCCATGTCACGGGCGACAGCCATGTCAGTAGATGCCGCTCACGTCGCGCAGCAGCGGGATCAGGTAGCTGATCGGCTGCCGCCATTCCACGAGCACCGACACGTCGGTGCCGGTGCCGGCGGTGAGGCGCAGGTCGGGACCGGGCCCACCCCCCCAGTCGTAGCCGCTGCGGGTGCGGGGATCGCGCCGCAGGCTGGTGACCGCCTCGATCAGCGGCTCCCCCGGCGCGGCCGCCGGCTGGATCGCATTCACCAGCGCCTCCAGGCCCAGCCGCTGGCGCAGGGCCTCACGGCTCACCGGCAGGGCCCGCAGGCTGAGGATGCGCCCCTGGATGCCCCCGTGCCGCTGCGCCTTGGTGGTGGTGGGGGTGACGCGCACCAGCTGGCCGGGCTTGAGGCGCTTGCCGTCCTGGCTGGGGAAGTAGGCCAGGCTCACCAGCTCGCCGCGGCGATCGCCCCGCTCCAGGGTGAAGACCGTGGTGCCGGCCGTGACCACGGCGCCCGGCTGAACCAGCTTCTCGACGACGCAGCCGGAGAGCGGGGCCACCACCACCGAGTTGCGCGCGTATTCGGCCCGCTGGCGCGCCAGGTCCAGCGCCTCGTCGTTGATCGCTCGCTGGCGCTGGGAGGCCTCCCCCAGCTGCTGGCCATCGAGGCGCTGCAGATCCCGCTCCTTGTCCACATAGGTTTGCTCGGCGATCGCCCCGCTGGCGCGGAAGGGCAGCAGCCGCTCCAGATCAGCCAGCAGCAGAGTCCGCTCCCGCTGGGCCTGCAGCCGGGCCTCCCCATCCTGAGCCCGCAGCTGGGCCAGGCGGCGGGCGGCGGCCGCCAGGCCCAGGCGCAGCTCCACCTGATCCACCCGGGCCATCACCTGGCCGGCGCGCACGCAGCCGCCCTCGCGGCTGAGAATCTCCAGGAGCGGGCCGCTGCTGCGGCTCTGCACGGGCAGCAGCGAATCGGGGCGCAGCAGCACCCCCCGCCCCTGGAGGCGCACCGGCACCCGTCCCAGCACCCCCCAGGCCAGGGCGCCGCCGCTCACCACCAGCAGGGCGACGAGTACACCCCACCAACCCGGACGCAGCAGGGGCAGGGGCTGGTCCAGGGGATCGCGGGCGGAGGCCTGGTCGAGTGCCTCCTGGCGGTAGCGGATCATCGGCCGTCCCTCACGGCGGGGGGGAGGCCTCTGCGGCCAGCTGGCGCCGCATCAGGGCCGCGAACGGACCTGGCTGGGCGACCAGCTCCGCGAAGCGTCCCTCCTGCACGATCCGCCCCGCCTCGAGCACCACGATCCGATCGGCGTGGCGCACGGTGCTCAGCCGGTGGGCGATCACCAGGCGGGTGAGACCGAGAGACTGGAGGCTGCGGCTCACCCGGGCCTGGCTGCGGTTGTCGAGGGCGCTGGTGGCCTCGTCGAGGATCAGGGCCCGCGGTTGGCGGGCCAGGGCGCGGGCGATGGCGAGGCGCTGCCGCTGGCCGCCGGAGAGGCTGCCGCCCCCCTCCGGCAGCAGCGTGTGCATCCCCATCGGCAGATCGCGGATGTCGTCGGCGACGGCTGCCTGCTCGGCGGCGTTCCAGGCCTCCTCCAGGCTCAGATCACTGCCGCCGGCGATCACCTCCTGCAGGCTGCCCGCCAGCAGGGCCGGGTTCTGGGGCACCACGCCGATCTGGCGGCGCACCCGATCGATGCGCAGCCGCTCCAGGGGGCGGCCATCCACCAGCACCTGCCCCCGCTGCGGCCGCTCCAGGCCGAGCAGCAGCCGCACCAGGGTCGACTTGCCGCTGCCCGTCGGCCCCACCACCGCCACGAACTCACCGGGGCTGATCGCCAGGGTCAGGTCCTCGAGCACCCAGGGGCCGCTGTCGCCGTAGCGAAAGGACACGCCATCAAGGGCCAGGGCGCCGCGCAGGGGCCCGGGATCCAGGCCCGCCTCCGCGCTCTCCGGCTGGGCCTCCAGCAGCGGCCGCGCCCGCTCGAGCAGCACCGGCAGTTCGAAGGCCTGGATCAACAGCCCGGCGCTGCTGGCCACGGCGCCGAGGAAGGTGGCGAAGGCGGAGAAGAAGCCGAGCAGCTCGCCCACGTTCGGCACCGCCAGCGCCGGGTTGCGGCCCGCCTCCGCCACCAGGCGGGTGATCACCAGGAACAGCAGCAGGGTGCCGACGCTGGGCAGGAGGGTGGTGAACAGCCCGGCCAGGGCGGTGCGTTCCTCCACCGCGTAGCCCGTGTCGATGCCGGCGCGATAGGGGGCCCACCAGTGGCGGGCGGCGGCCTCCTCCACCCCGGCGAGGCGCAGCTTGGCCACGTTGCCGATCAGCTCCAGGTTGCGGCTGTTCGCTTCCCCCTCCTGCTCCTCCCGCCGCCGCTCCAGCCGCATCGCCCCCCGCCCGATCCACACCGTGGTCCCCACCAGCAGTGCCGCCAGGATCAGGGCCAGGGCGGTGAGCGGCGCACTGATCCGCAGCATGAACAGAAGGAAAACACCGCTGAGCAGGGCCTGCAGCGCCCCGCCGCTGAGCAGCGACTGGAGCTGCTCCTGGAGCTCCGACAGGGCGCCGAAGCGCAGGCTCAGGTCCCCCACCCGGTAGCGGCGAAAGAAATCGGTGGGCAGGCTCAGCAGCCGCTGCAGGGCGGCCAGCTGCAGCCGCTGGCCACCCCGCTGCTGCACGCTCACCAGGGTGCGGGATTCGGTCCAGCGCAGGGCCACGTCCGCCAGGGCGGCCATCAGCAGCAGCGCCCCCATCTGAACCATCAGGGCCGTGTCCTTCTCCGGCAGGGCCACGTTGGTGAGCAGGGTGTTGACCGTGGGCAGCAGCAGGCCCAGCAGGGTGCTGAGCAGGGCGGTGATCAAGGCCGGCCGCAGCCGATCGCTCACCAGCGCCAGGCCGAGGCCGAACAGCGCCCCCACCCCGCCGAGCCCGGCGATCCAGCGGGCGGCCCCCACCTCCCGGCCCACCGCCAGCAGAAAGCCGATCCCCAGGCCGAGGGCGGTGGCGGCGATCAGCACCGCGGCCGGATGGCTGGCGGGGCCGTAGCTGAAGCGCACCAGATCCCGGGCGGAGCGGGCCTGGCGCGGCAGGGCGGGCTGGACGCTCAGGGCCGCCAGGGGGAAGGTCCAGCGGGCGATCGCGGCGGCGCGCAGCGGCCGAGGGGCGCGGCGGGGCTGGCGGGGATCGCGCAGGGAGTAGCCGCGGGGCTGGGAGAGCAGCAGCAGCGGGCCGTCGACGCCGAGCAGCACCAGATCGCCGCAATCGCGCCGCAGGTCATCCGGTTCCAGCCGCACCGGCCGCACGATCAGATCCGCCGCCTCCAGCAGGGCTCGCAGCCGGGCCTGCGGATCGGCCGGCGGCTCCCGCAGGGCACGGGCCGTGGTGCCGCTGCGCTGCGCCAGCCAGTCCACCAGAACGGTCAGCGGATCCGGCGCCGCCCCGGCGCTCCCTGGCGGGGCGCTGGGCGCGGCTGGCGGGGCGCTGGGCGCGGCTGGCGAGGGAACGGCGGGGGGAGCTGTGAACGGCGCCGCTGGTGGCAGGGCGGCGAACTCGGCGGGCAGGTCGCCGCCGCTGAGGCTGGCCCACAGGCTCGCGTCCCTCACCACTTTCAACCGGAAGCGCATGCCGACGCCCGCCTCGGCAGCGGGCAGACGTGCCGGTGCGCTCCAGCTGCCGAGGCCGCGGCGCTCCAGGATCTCCCCACGTTCGCCAAGGCTTTCGGCGATCAGCACCACCTCCCCCGCGAGCAGGACCTGCTCGGGATCGCCGACGCTGCGTGGCCACGCCATCTCCTGGCCCGCGGGATGAGCCATCGGCTGGGAATCAGCCACCGCTCGGGGAAGGGGCGACGCAGATCACCGGCAGGGTGCTCGGCAGCCGATCCGCCAGGTGGAGATAAGACCAGCTGGCCAGCAGCTCGGCGGTGGCAACCCGCTCGCCGCAGCGGCGCCAGAGGGAATCGAGCTCCCGCCGGGCGGCTCTGTCAGCGGCGGCGGAGCCGGCGGCGGGAGCCAGCAGGCTGCGGGCCGGTGGGGCCATCGGCTCAGCGTTGCCCTCACAGGCCGGGAAGCTCTCCCACAGCCCCTCGGAGACAGGCGCGCTCAGGAGCAGCAGGCGCAGCGAGGCGCCGGAGCGCGCGGGCTCAATCCGCTCGCCGCCCGCCCAGCGCAACACCAACGGCGCCGGCTCCGGGCTCTCCCCCTCAATCACCCCGAAGATCGGGCGCACGCCGGGGTCGAGGCGGCCGTCTTGCGGCACCAGATGGGCCACCAGCCGGGAGGCGCAGGCCCCCCGCGTACCACCGCCCTCCCGGCGCAACGGAAACCGGCGACTGCGGTCCGAGGAACCGCGATCCAACTGAACCAGCAGCGACGCGGGCCGCTCCACTGGCGGATGCCGCTGCCGCTGCACTTGGAGTGGCGCTGGCGGTTGCCCATGCAACGGCGGACTGGACCAGTGCGCCTGGGAGATGAAGAGGATCATGACCAATCAGCAGCGTCAGAGTACGAAGTTGCCGGCCGTCAAAGCGCTGTCGCCGTCGAGCCGCAGGCAGAAATCCACAGCGGGCGAGCTACGCCCGAACGCAAAGGCGCCCCAACGACCCTGGTGTAGCCCAGCGTCCCGAACGCGAGCGCCAGAGGACTGCCGATCGGCCCCTTCCACACGAAAGCCTGAATTCCTCCCAGCAATGGATTGGCAGCGACGACCGGAACATCGGTGGCCTCGTTGGGTTCATTACAGGCGGAATCCAGAGATTGGTCGCGTAGGTTAAATGAATTTGGCGATTCATTCATGGTTTTATAGCGAAAACCAGCCGAGCCCGAGCCACCGACAAGCAGATCGGCTCGCAGCGCACCGGTGAGCACCTCGTTGCAAATGAGATCGATGACGGCGCCCTTACCGCCCTTGATCCTGTTGTTGGCATTTGATCCCAATCCGAACCGGAGGTAACATGGGACCAAGCGATCGCCATATCCACCCGTACAGGACCAACAGCCCCGTACAGGACCAACAGCAAGGTTGCAGGATACGGTGTCATGGCCAGGGGAGCCATGGATGCCATCGGCAACAGCAATGCTGATGAACAGCGAGTTGTCGGTGGCGTCGCCAGGGATGAAGCCCA
>JBKDOR010000116.1:0-3894 GCA_046342775.1 Synechococcaceae cyanobacterium | reverse complement strand
CGAGCGGCAGGGCCCAGATCGGTCGGCCGGCTAGAGATCCCATCGGCAGGGAATGGATGCCGTCGTAGAGGATCACGCCGCCGAGGAAGCGATCACCGGCCTGACTGGCAAGGCGGCTCAGCCCTGCCCTATCGGCTGCCTGAACGCTGGCCGCGGCCTTCACCTCCACGCCCACAAGCTGACCAAGCCCATTGGTGATCACGACATCCACCTCCCGCTGATCCTTGTCGCGATACATGAAGAGTTCGTAGCTGTCTTCACTCCAGCTGGCCAGGCGTAGGAATTCAGAGTAGACATAGCACTCCAGCGCTGGACCAAAAGCGGTCCGATTCGTCACGAGACCAGCCAGTCTGAGCCCCAGGAGCGCACTCAATAACCCGGAATCGAGAAACTGGAGCTTGGGGGTCTTGACCACCCGCGCCAAACCATTGGTCGACCAGGCCGGTATACGCCGCACCAGGAAGAGCTGCTCCAGCAGGGTGATGTAGCGCGTCACCGTCTTGCCATCGAGGCCGAGACGGGCGCCAAGCTGGGTGTAGTTGCAGAGCTGGCCGCACACCTGAGCGAGCGCCGTGATCAGCTGGGGAAGGCTCTGCAACTTATCGACGGAGGCGATCTCGCGCACGTCGCGTTGAAGGATGGCGTTGAGATAGCTGCGCGCCCACGCCTGACGGCGGCTTTCGCTGCTGCGATGCAAGGCCTCGGGATAGCCACCGGTGAGTACCCGCCTCTCCAGGGCCTCACCCACCTGGGCAGCTGCCTGCTTGGGCGGTGGCGAGGCTGGCGCCGTTTGAGACGCCAGGGAAGCGAACAGGGAATCGATCCAGGCGCTGGGCTGGCAAGCCAGTTCGCAACCCGCAAGCGGCAGCAAGGACAGCACCTCAACACGCCCGGCCAACGAGTCGGCCACCCGGGGCAGGGCCATCACATCGGCGGAGCCGGTGAGCAGGAAGCTTCCGGGGCGGCGTCGCTCGTCCACGGCCAGCTTGATCGCCAACAGCAGTTCGGGCACCCGCTGCACCGCATCGATCACGGCCCCATCGAGGCGACGGATGAAGCCCTGGGGATCCTGCCTGGCAGCGGTGGCCGTGGTGGCGTCGTCGAGGGTGAGGTAGGGGCGCTGCTCGCTGGCGAACTGGCGCACCAGGGTGGTCTTGCCGCTCTGGCGGGGCCCGTTGAGCAGGACCACGGGCGTATCGGCCAGGCTCTCCTGCAGGCGCCTGACGATGCCGCGGGGCCAGACCGGCTGCGAGAGCATGGATCCGCGGCGGCTGATCCGGAGGCCAGCAGCGGCTGATCCGGAATCTGGAGTCGTCCGACTCGGAATCTGATCGCGGCCAACACGGAATGTGATGCCGGCTGATCCGGAGCGGAATCGTCCATCAGGCTGGTGGACTCTTGACCTGCTGGGGGTTTGTGCAAGCAGCCCTTGCACGATTGGCCGAGAGGGCCACAGGCTGTGGCCCTCTCGCTGGGATCAGGCGAGCCAACGGCACCACGCGGGTGGAACCGCCGGTGCGCATCGCGTGCACGCCCAAAGCCTCCCGATAGCGATTCGGCGCATCGCTGCCGGCATCAAACGATGCCTAGAGTGATGCAAGTTCAGGGCGGAACCATGCGCACCACCGTGACGCTCGACGATGCGCTGCTGGCCAGGGCCGAGCAGCTGTGCGGCGACCTGGAACGCAGCGCCCTGCTCAAGGAGGCCCTGCGGGCCCTGGTGCAACGCGAGAGCGCCAAACGCCTCGCAGCACTCGGCGGCAGCGAACCTGAGCTGGAGCCGATCCCCCGCCGGCAGAGCGCGGCGTGATCCTGGTCGACACGTCCGTGTGGGTGGAGCATCTGCGCCAGGGCCTGCCTCGGCTCGCCACGCTTCTGCAGGACGGCAAGGTGCTGATCCATCCCTCGGTGATCGCTGAACTGGCCTGCGGCAATTTGCGCAACCGATCCCAGGTGTTGGAGCTACTGCAGGGCCTGCCAGGGACGACGGTGGCCAGCGATGCGGAAGTGCTGTTGCTGATCGAGCGCGATCGGCTGATGGGTCGTGGAATCGGCTATGTCGACGCTCACCTATTGGCCTCTGCCCGATTGAGCCACTGCCGCCTGTGGACCCAGGATCGACGCCTGGCCGCCGTGGCTCAGGAGCAAGGACTGGCAGCAGGCACACCTGAGCCGTGATGCCATTCATCCGGCCAGCGTGGAGGGTGTCTGCTGCGCCATGTGATGGAGAGACTCAGGCGCGAGGTCGGCGCCATTGGGCCAGACGACCGTTTCCAGCTCGGGATCGACCCTCACCCAGGTCGTCGTAGGCGGAGAGGATGTCGGCGATACGGCGCTGAGTGGAAAGGGGCGGGACCGGAACGTGAAGAGTCGCCAACTCGCTGCCTCGAATCCCAGCCGCCGCGACTTGCATGACCAGCGACGGAACGTTCGCCTTTCCAAGCGGCGACAAGAAGTAGTCATGGAAGAATTCGGGATCCGCCTTGCGCTGATCCAATCTGACCCTAATGAAGTGGGACTCGAGAGTGGTTGTCTCAGCGGTACAGCGAACAAGGGCGCATTTTCCGGCCCCCGCAGCCACAAGTGACTGACGGGCGAAGAGTAGATCTCCTGCTCGAACGGCGAACAGATCGATCTCACGATCGCTCATTGGCACGCGATCCGTTGCGATATTCCCAATACGTTCATGAGCAAAGATCTTGCCCATATATATTATTGGGTAGCCCTGGCCTCGCGTTCGCTTCGGCCGAGTCAATCCATTTCTACTTGGATCAGCGTAAAGACTTTCGAGAGTTGCAGTTGGCCATGGCATCATCAGGTCTCCAAAATTCCCGCCACATTTGCGGCAATCGTGGCCTCCAGTTCTCGGGCCTGAGCGTTCAGCCCCTCCAGTTCCTTATGACACCAAACGATTAAAGACCTCATCTTAACCCTCCCCAATCTCATGAATAGTATCCTCCCGCAACCCCTCAATCGCCGCCAGGATTCGCTCACGGCTGGCCGGCAACGGAAACGGTCCCTCTTCATAGCGCGCCTCCACCGCATAGGGCTGTAGCGCCAGCAGAACGGGATCCAGATCCACCCCCGCCACCTCTGCCAACAGGTTGAGCCCATGGTTGGATGGCGGCCGTTCATCACGCAGCACGATCCGCACCTTGAGCAGCTTCTCCACCGCCTGCTGAGCCGTGAAGCCCCATTCCTCATCCGGGTAGGCGGGATCGAGGTTGAGCCGCAGGGCTCGCAGGTGGCGGTCCACAAGGCCGAGCAGCACGCGGGCGTCCTCCTGGGGTGTCATGGCCGCACCACCAGCACCTGCCCGTGGCGAGCCGCTGCGCTGATCACATGCCAGCGTGAGCCGGCCAGACGGGCGGCGTCGGCGCTGCCGCTCACGATCAGGTCCACCGACAGCCGCAACGACTTGAGCGGCGCGAAGTGGCGCCACCAGCTGGCCACCTTCGCCTCGCCCTCCAGGTGGGGCGTGCGCTCCACCACCAGCAGGTCCACGTCGGAATCGGGCCGGGCGCGGCCGGTGGCGCGGGAGCCAAACAACACCAACGCCTGCACCGTGGGATCGGCGGCGATGGTCTGCAGCGCTGTTTCCAAGGCCTGGCGACGCTCGCCCTCCAGTCCCGGGCCCAGATCAGGCAGGGCGAAATGCCGGGGGGTGGTCCAGTCGGCGAAGGTGGCGGGGGGCATCGGGATCGTTCGGTCCTCAGCTGCGTACCAACGGCTGGATCCGTTCCAGCTCCACCTCCAGCTCTGCACTGGCGACCTCCGTGTCGTGGGCGGCCTGCGCACGTAACCAATACCCCGGACTGAGCCCCAGCACACGACAGAGGCGCAGATCGGTGTCGGCCGTGATCGCCCGCTGGCCGCTGATGATCTCGCTGATGC
>JBKDOR010000115.1:0-33239 GCA_046342775.1 Synechococcaceae cyanobacterium | reverse complement strand
GAATTTTGCTCTGAGGCATTGCCCCACCTCTCTGGATAGTACTTCCGTACCATTCTAGGGTCGAGATGGGGGCTTGTCAGGGCTTGCGGAGCTTCCTTGCTGATCAGGAGGACTGTTGATCACTCCATGAGTTGTATCTCTGATCTTCGCCCTGAACTTGATCAAGAGCTCCCGGGGGATCAGGGGGCAGGCCCGGCTTCCAGCCGCCACCAGCAACAGCGCCAGCAGGGGCAGCTCTCCAAGGCGGCCATACATGCTGAGTTGATCGATCCTGCTCAGCTCCACCACCCCTAGCCCAGGGACATGAGGAGCCAATGTGCCACGCACACGGCCAGCCGGATCGGCTAACAAGCTTGGCCCCGTGTTGGCTGTACTGACCAGCCAGCGCTTCGTTTCGATCGATCTGAGCTGGGCTACAGCCGAGTATTGCTGTTGCAACATGATGGGATAGGGATCGAGATTGGCGCTGGCCAAGAGCCACTGGGCACCATCGCGGCTGGCCTGAGCCAAGGCCTGGCCGTCCGCAATTTCATAGCAAATGGCTACTCCGATACGACCCCCGGGTCGGTTCAGCAACCTTGACGCAGTGCCAGGCTCCAGCCCGCCCACAGCGGAAAGGCCGCTCCAGCGCACCAGGCCAGCCAATGGAACCCATTCCCCCAACGGAACAAGGCGATGCTTGTCCACTCCGCCCCCCGGCCAGCGCTCGCCCGGCGGAAAACGCAGCAAGGCGCTGCGCAGGCCCTCTCCCTGACGGCGGAAACCTCCCGACAGCACCTCCACCGGTGCTGGGATCGGCAAGGGCTGATCCAACGGAAGGGCGCCTTCTGGCAGGAGAACGGCATGGATGCCAGCCTCTCGCTGCCCAAGCTGTGCGGCGGGATTGGACTTCTGACCAGCCGGTGGGAAGGCTTCCGGGATGAAGGATTGGGAGCCCCGGGGCGGTGCGGTTGGGTCGGCCTGCGGCTCCCCGGCTGCCCCTGCCGAGGCCAGACGTTCCAGCGTCTGGGCCAGGTTCTGCAGGAGCCGTCGCTGCTGGGCGGGCTCGAACTTCTGACGGGTGGGGATCGCCGGCTGGATCACCAGCACGGTCTCCCGCTGCCCCGCGGACTGCGACAGCGCCTCCGCTGGCCTCAGGGCCGCGGCCCCCAGCAGGTGGCCCCCCAGCACCAGAGCCACCAGGAACACCAGGCTGCGTCGCCACTCTGGTCGCCAGGCCGAACGCCAGTGCAATCGCCAGTGCAATCGCCATTGCTGACGCCACTGCTGACGCCACTGCTGGCGCCACTCCGCACGCCTCTCGGGACCTCCTTCCGAACCCGATTGCGGTGACTCCTGCTGTCGCTCCAGAGGCCGCCACAGCAGCACGCGCCAGAGCCCCCAGCCAATCAGCAGCTGAACCGTGGCGATCAGGCCCGCTCCGCCCAGGGCCCCCAGTCCGGCCAAGGGCCGATCGCCGGGCAGCGGCGACACGCCAAGACCAATCCAGAACAGCGGGCCCCGGGCCAGCAGCACCTCCGCCAGACCCCACAGAGTTGCCGCCAGCAGGGCGGTGTCCGCCCGTTCCAGGCCCAGCCTCCTCCAGGGCAGCGACCAGAGCAGCACCAGCGCGCCGCCCGCCAGCCCGCAGGCCAGCCAGATCAGCAGGCACAGCGGCAGGCTCAAGGGCGCCGGCACGCCGATCCAGTCGAGTGGGTGGAGCCACAGCAACCAGCGATGGCTGGTCAGCAGCGCCGCCAGGCCCCAGAGGAGCGTGGACCGGCGCTGGCCGCTGCTGACCAGCTGCCAGAGCACCGCCAAAGCCGGCCAAAGCAACAGGGGCTGCCCGAGGGGGGGCAGGGCAAGGCCCGCCAGGCTGCCGGCTGCCAGGGCCCCTAGGGCGAAACCCAGCCCCGAACCGTCCAGGCCAGGGACGGTCATCGTCCCTTGGCCTGGCGATGCGGATCGGGCCAATCTCAGGACAACGTCCCGCATCGGTGTCGTCACCGTCGCTTCGCCATGGATCAAGGCAATCTGCTGCAGATACTGTTGCTGCGGGGCCTCGGCACGACCTCGCTGGTGACCGACCGCCTGCGCTACGTGACCCAGGAGTGGGTGCGCAGCGGCCGGCTCGATCCGAGCCACGCCTCCGCCTTGGTGGAGGACGTGTCGCGGGCGCTGAGGGGCGAAACCCCGGAGCTGGAGCAGCAGGCCGAACGCCAGCTGGAGCAGGGGCGAGATCAGTTGTTGCAGGATCTGGGCCTGGCCCGTCAGCGGGAGCTCGATGAGCTGCGCGGACGCATCGACCGGCTGGAACAACAGCTGCGGCAACGCAACGGCAGGCTTGATCTGCCGGATTGAGGCCCCGAGAGTCCTGGGCTCTGCGAGGGAGCGATTGTGGGGCGGGATCGAGCGGCTGGCAGGTGGGGCTGGCTGCTTGGTGGGGCTGGATCGAGGGCCGGAACGAGGGCGGCTGCCAGAATCCAAACCCAGTGATCGATCCTCCGGGGCAGCGGCGCCATGCGTGACATCCTGATCAGCTCAGCGGTCTTCCTGGCCTGCCTGCTGGTGGCCCTCGTCAGCCAGCTGGTGGCCCCCTCCAGCCTGGCGGCGGCCCCCGTCGGCGATGGCTCCAACGCCATGGTCAGTGGCGCTCCAGCGGCGACCACCCTGGCGGTCTCCACCGCGGCGGGAGTGGCGCCAGCCCGCCGCGCGGTGGCCTCGCCTCTGGAACTCGACCCCAACGATCCCAACCCCAGCCTGTTCACCATGGCCAGCAGCAGCTCCCCAGCCCCCGACGCCGGCCGCGATGACCTGGTGGCCGGCGCCACCTCCCTCGGCGGTGACCTCTCCGCCACCAAGGAGGTGGTGACTCCCAGCGGCCTGCGAATCCTCGACCAGGAGGTGGGCCAGGGGGCTGAGGCGGTTGCCGGCAAAACGGTGTCGGTGAACTACCGGGGCACCCTGGCCAACGGCAAGGAGTTCGACAGCAGCTACGGCCGCGGCCCCTTCCGCTTTCCGTTGGGCGGCGGCCGCGTGATCAAGGGCTGGGATGAGGGGGTGGCTGGCATGCGTGTGGGCGGCAAGCGCCGCCTGGTCATTCCGCCCGATCTCGCCTACGGGGAGCGCGGAGCGGGCGGGGTCATCCCCCCCAACGCCACCCTCACCTTCGAGGTTGAACTGTTGGACGTCGGCAACTGAATCGAGATCGCCGTTGGCTCGGGGCCTGGTCGGTCCCTGGCTGGCTGGCTCCCAACGCCCAAGCCAATCGGCCCAAGCCAATCGGGCCAAGCCCTGCGGGCCTTCCCAAGCGGGCCTCGCCACGGCTGCCGGCACACCGCTGCTCCAGAGACGATCAGTAGGATGCCGGCGCCAGTCTGTGTGCCATCGCGCCGCCCCGCCGCGGCCGTCCTGCACCCGCACCGTTTCCTCAGTCGCCGAACCCTGTTCCATGGCCCACCAGCTGCCCGCCCTTCCGTACCCCCTCGACGCGCTCGAGCCCCACATCTCCCGCGCCACCCTCGAGTTCCACCACGGCAAGCACCACAACGCCTACGTCACCAACCTGAACAACCTGGTGGCCGGCTCCGACCTGGAGAGCAAGAGCCTGGAAGACACCATCACGGCTGTGGCCGGTGACGCCAGCAAGGCCGGTGTGTTCAACAACGCCGCCCAGGTATGGAACCACAGCTTTTATTGGCAGTGCATCAAGCCCGGCGGTGGCGGCAGCCCCAGCGGTGCCCTGCTCGACAAGATCAATGCCGATTTCGGCAGCTTTGAGGCCTTCGTGGAACAGTTCAAGGCCGCCGGAGCCACCCAATTCGGCAGCGGCTGGGCCTGGCTGGTGCTCGACAACGGCAGCCTCAAGATCACCAAGACCGCCAATGCCGATCTGCCCCTGGCCCACGGCCAAAAGGCCCTGCTCACCATGGACGTCTGGGAGCACGCCTACTACCTCGACTACCAGAACCGCAGGCCCGATTACATCAGCACCTTCCTCGATAAGCTGGTGAACTGGGATTTCGTCGCTGCCAATCTGGCTGCCTGATCGGGCGGGCCCACAGCCATCCGAGCTGCTGCCCGGGCCCATCACCCTGGTGCCGACAGCGCTCCACCAGCCCCTGCTCTGCGGGGGCTTTTGCTTGAGGCCCCCTCCGCCTCAGCGATCAGCTCGCTTCAACCGGCCTGGCGGCGGCTGGCAGCAGCGCCTCCGGCAGCACCGCCTCCGGGGGAATCCACATGGCATCGCCATAGGAAAAGAAGCGGTAGCGCTCACGGATCGCCTCGGCGTAGAGCTCCAGCAGCCTGGAGCGCCCCAGCAGGGCGCTGACCAGCAGCAACAGCGAGCTGCGCGGCAGGTGGAAATTGGTGAGCAACCCCTGCACCACCGCAAACTGGAAGCCGGGCTGAATCACCAGCGCTACCGGGCCGGTGTGGGGCCGCAGCTCGCCGGCGTGCAGGGCCGCCACCCCCTCAAGACTGCGCACCGAGGTGGTGCCCACGGCAATCACCCGGCCACCGCGGGCGCGGCAGGCCTGCACCGAGGCCACCAACGCCGGCGTCACCTCGACCCACTCGCTGTGGAGTTCCAGTCCGTCAAGGTTGTCCTCTTCGAGGGGACGGAACGTGCCGATGCCGACATGCAGGGTGACTTCCGCCCGCTCAATCCCCCGCTGCTGGAGGGCGGCCAGGAGCTCGTCGCTCAGGTGCAAACCCGCCGTCGGTGCCGCCACGGCGCCGGGGCGGCTGGCGTAACGGGTCTGGTAACGCTCGTTGTCGCTGGGCTCGTGGGAGCGGATATAAGGGGGCAACGGCACATCGCCGTAGCGCACCAACAGCGGCTCCAACGCGGTGGCATCGGCAAACTCTCGCGGGAAGCGGATGCGGCGACAGCCCCGCTGCTCCGGATCGCCTTCCACCCGCACCGCCAGCTGGGGTTGACCAGGCGCCTCCAGCTGCAGCCACTCGCCATCGCGGAGCCGGCGCGCCGGCCGGGCCAGGCACAGCCAAAGTCCGTCCCCCAGGGGTTCGACCACGAGCAACTCCACCGCCCCGCCACTGGCGCGACGGGCCGTCAGGCGGGCCCGCAGCACCCGGGTGTTGTTCACCACCAGCAGGTCACCGGGGCGAAGTTCCTCCTGCAGATCCCACACCTGGCGGTGGCGCGCCCCCGTGCCGGCCTCGGCGATCAGCAGCCGGGCGGCATGGCGAGGCTCCAGCGGCCGCTGGGCGATCAGCTCATCAGGGAGCGCGAAGTCGTAGGCGGACAGCAGACGATCGGCTGGATCGTGCATCGGCGGATGTCGGGAACAGGGCGGTGGCGATGGGCTCTGGTGGCCAGGCCTGCGCGTGAATCGCCGGGTCGATCGCCGCAGCGATTCGCACGACGTTCAGCCAGACCCAGCTCCAGACCCAGCTGAAGCCCCATCCCGGCGTTGCGGCGGCGGCTGACCATGCCATTGCTGAATACGGTTATCCGCCAAGGGCATGGACTGACCCGACATTCTGGAAGGTTTTGCGGCCAGCGTGGGCTTCAGAGGGCCAGGCTATCCGGATCGTTCTCGATCAGCTGGGCGAGATCGCGCAGGAAGGCCGCGGCGTGGGTGCCATAGATCACCCGATGATCGGCGGTGAGGTTCACCTGCATCTGGCGCCGCACCGTGATCGCTCCCTCCTGGGTAGCCACCACCGTGGGGCGAGACGCCGCCACGGCCAGGATCGCGCCCGTGCCGGGCGGCAGGATCGCATCGAAACGATCCACTCCAAACATGCCGAGGTTGGACACGGTGAAAGTTCCCGTGCTGTATTCATCCGGCTTGAGCTGCTTGGCGCGGGCCCGGCTGACCAGATCAGCCCAGTTGCGCGACAGGGTGTAGAGATCAGTGCGGTCGGCATCGGCGAGCACTGGGGTGATCAGACCGCCATCTTCCATGGCCACGGCCACGGCCACGTTCACCCGTTCCGGATAGGTCATGGCGGCTTCGCTGCCGCTGGCGTTCACCTGGGGATGGCGGGCCAAGGTGACGGCCACCGCCTTGGCCAGCAAGGCCGTCATCGTCACGCCCTTGCCCTTGACCTGCTTGTAGAGGGCATCGAGTTTGTCTGTGGTGATGGTGTAGCCAACGTGGAAGCAGGGAATGCTGAGGCTGGCGTTCATGTTGCGCACCACCGCCTGCTGCAGCGTGTTGAACGCCACGGTGTCGCCAGGGCGGCCGAAGCTCTGGGATGGCTCTGCGGGAGCTGCCACCGCCGCCGCGGCCGCCCGGCCATTGCCGGAACTCACGGCGGCCGTGCCCTCGGCCACCCGCGGCACCGACACCGGCTGCCCGCTGGCCCGTTCCACATCCTCGGCCTGGATGCGGCCATGGGGGCCGCTGCCACGCAGGCTCTCCAGGGCGACGCCGCGCTGGGCGGCCAGTTTGCGGGCCCGGGGGGTGGCCACCACCCGGCCGTTGCCCGGCTGGGCCGCGGGCACCGCTTGCTGCGCGGCGACCGGGGTGGCCGCAGGTGCCGTTACGGCAACAGGAGCGGGAACAGCAACCGGCGCGGGGGCCGGCGGCGCCGGTGCTGTGGGGGCACCGGATGCCGCCCCCGGCGCGGGGATGGTGGGGGTTGCCGCGCTGGGCGCGGGGGCAGCCGCTGCGGGGGCCGCGGGCGCCTTGGCCGCCACCGCCGCGATCTCCTCCTGGGTCTCGACGATCAGGCCAATGGTGTCGCCCACCGCGGTGGTGCCCCCGGCGGGCATCAACACCGTGGCCAGGTAGCCCTCTTGGAAGGCCTCCACCTCCATATCCGCCTTGTCGGACTCCACGATCAGAACGGCCTCGCCCCGTTCGACCCGATCTCCCGGGTTCTTCAGCCACTCGACGATCTTGCCCTCCGTCATCGTGGAGCTGAGGGCTGGCATGAAGATTTCGTAGGTGGCCAAAACTGAGTCGACGCACGTCTGGAGCGGAGTTTACGCACCGCCCTGCGGTTGGCACTGCTCAGCCGGCACCCGTCTTAAGGGCGCTATGGACCCAGCCCCGGGCCACGCAGAGGGGCTGGAACCACCACAGGCTTCAGCCCGAGCAATCCAGGCTTGGCGGTCGGCTCAGTCGGCGCCCTCAACCGCTTCGATCACACCGTCGCGCACGACGACGGCCGCTTGCAGTTTTTCCACCAGATTGTCGCCAACCCGCACCTCGCAGAAGCTCTCCAACTGGCCCTGCTCGACGATTTGCTCCATCTCCAGCTCCCGCACGGAACGCTGCTGCTCCAGGACCTGGCGCTTCTGCTCCTCGAATTCAGCGCGCTTGGCCGCCACCTGCTGCTGCAGGTTCGCCACCTGCTCCTGGACGCGCGGGTCCAGCGGATTGGCGCTCTGGCGGCGGATTTCATCGGTGAAGCGCTGGCCTTCCTGCTCGAGCTGGGCCAGCTGTTGGTCGAGGTTGACGATGGCATTGCTGAGTTCGCGCTCGGCGTCCTCTTTCCAGCGCGGCGTCACGATCGCCCTCACCGTGACCGCTCGCTTGATCGTGAAGCTGCCGTTCGCCATGTCACTGTGGATTCAGCGCCCAGGGTGTCAGCAGAGGCCCCCCGGGGTCAACGGGGCCGCCGCCGAGACGCCGCTGCTTTGACGTAGCTGCTTTGACGTAGCTGCTTCGGCGTAGCTGCCGAGACGCTGCTCCGCTCACAGGACTTGACCCGCCTGCCACTGTCGAGGCCCCCGGACGGGGTGAGCCAGAAGGCCTCGTCCAGCCTGGTGAAGACCGGCGAGCCCTTGGGCTGGAGGATGACTTCAGGCGAGTTCTCCTGTGGCGGGTTGTCGTCAGGCCGGTTGCTGTCAGGAACGTTGTCGTCAGGCCGATTCTCTGCAGGCAGGTTGTCTTCTCGCAGATTCACTTCGGCCAGGAGCCATCCCGCCACAACCGGCACAATCGCCTCAGCGATCGTCGTAGATCAGGGCGATGGCCGCGGCATCGCGCTCGGTGATGCGATCGCGGCGTTGCTTGAGGGTTTGGGTGAGCAGACCATTTTCAATGCTGAAGGGCTGCACCAGCGCCACCCCCGCCAGCCGCTCATCGGGCCTGGACCCGGTGCGCTGCTCCAGGATGCGATTGAAGTGGCGGGTGAGGGCCTTGAGCAGGGCGGGATCGGCGGGGCCGCTGGGGTCATGGCCCAGGGCCGGCTGCTGGCGCGCAGCCCAGTCCGCCAAGGCCTCCTGGCGGGGCACCAGCAGCGCCCCGAGCTGTTTGCGGTCTTGCCCCACCACCATCACCTGCTCCACCAGCGGCAGTTCCAGCAGCGCCTCCTCCAGGGGGCCCGGCTCGATGTTCTCACCGCTGCTGAGCACGATCGTGTCCTTGGCGCGGCCGGTGAGCACCAAGCTGCCGTCCGGCAGCAGCCGCCCCAGATCACCCGTGTCAAACCAGCCGTCGGCGCTCAGCACCTTGGCGCTCGCCTCCGGACGCCCGAAGTAGCCCGCCATCACCTGAGGGCCCCGGGCCAGCACCAGGCCCCGCTGTCCCAACGGCACGGTGAGGCGGCTCTCGGGGTCCACCACCTTCAAGGCGGTGTCCGGCAAGGGCCGGCCGGCGCTGCCGCGGCGGTTGGCCCAGGGGCGGCGGCAGCTCAGCACCGGACTGGTTTCGGTGAGTCCATAGCCCACCAGCAGCTCGATGCCGATCGCCTCGAAGAAGCCATCCACGTGGACGGCCAGGGCGCCGCCGCCGCTGATGGCGGTGCGCAACCGCCCCCCCACCAGCTGCTGGCGCACCTTGGGCCAGAGCAAGGCCATGGCCAGCCGATGCAACGGCCAGCGCAGGGCCAGTTCCAGGGCGGCGGCCAGCCGGGCCGCCAACGCCTCGGGCTTGAGGGTGAGATCCTGGGCCTGGCGGCGGCATTCGCAGCTACGGCTGCTGTTGACCAGGGCGGCCTGGATCAAGCGGCGACGGCCATTGGGCATCGCCCCCAGGGCATCCTCGAAGCCCGTGAGCAGGGCCTCCCACAGCCGCGGCACGCTGATCAGGTAATGGGGGCGCACCTTCTGCAGATCGCCGCGCAGCTGCTTGAGGGTGGTGTAGGTCTGGCGGCAGCCGCAGGCCAACAGGAAATACTCGGCCGTGCGCTCATAGGCATGCCAGATCGGCAGCACGCTCAGGGCCCGATCGCCGCTGCGCGGTTGCACCGCCACGCCGAGCGTGCCCAACTGATGCAGCAGGTTGGCGTGGCTGAGGGGAACCCCCTTGGGCTGGCCGGTGGTGCCCGAGGTGTACAGCAGCGTGGCGGTGCGATGCCGATCGGCGGCGGGCGGTGGCGGCAGATCGGCGGCGGCGCCCCGTTCCAGCAGCACTTCCCAGCTGAGCAGCGGCGGGCCGCTCCAGTCGCCTTCGGGGGGAGCACCCTCCAGCAGCACCACGAAGCGCAACGGCTGCAGCGCCGCTTCGGGCAGCTCCAGCCGCCGCAACAGCGCCGCCGACTCCAGCACCAGCCCCACGGCGCCGCAGTCGCTGAGGATGAAGCGCAGCTCCTCCGCCGGAGCGGCGCTGCCGCGCACCGCATCGGCCGCCCCCACACGCATCAGGCCCTGGTCGGCCACCAGCCAGCGGGGGCCGTTCTCCGCGAACAGGGCCACCACCTCGCCGGAGCGCAGGCCCAGGGCCGCGAAACCGGCGGCGGCTTGATCGATGCGCCGCCGCAGCTCCTTGAAGCTGAGGGTTTCGGGCGGGCGGGCGTGGGGGGCCTCGAGGGCGATGGCCTCGCCATGGAGGCGTTCCAATTCAGGCCACAACTGCTCCAAGCCGGTCAACGCCGACCAGTCATGGCGCAGGGCGAGGGCGCCTTGGTCCTGAGCATCGGCGCTCCAATGGATCTCAGCCAACCCCGCGCTGGCGATCGCGGCTCCAGGCGTGGTGGCGTTGGCGGGCATCGGCCGGGATCAGCAGGGCGGGCCCATGGTTACAAGCCCGGCAACCGTTCGGTCGGCCCTGGCGGCTCGAGCCGCAGCTGGAACTGGTCGGCAAACGCTTCCAGCAGCAGCGGTCTCACGGCGGTTGGCGTCAGCTCTGGCCGCCAGTCCGCCAAGCGTCCCACCGGCCGATCGGCAATGCCACAGGGCACGATGGCGCTGAAGCCGTCGAGGCGGCAGTTCACATTCAGGGCCAGGCCGTGCTGGCTGATCCAGCGCCGGGCACCGATGCCGATCGCCGCCAACTTGCGGCCCTGGCGCCAGACGCCGGTGCGCCCGGGCCAGCGTTCGCCTGGCAAGCCCAGTCGCTCCAGCACCCGCAGCACCACCCCCTCAAGATCGCGCAGATACATGTGGAGATCGGCGCCGTGGCGCTGCAGGTCGAGCACCGGGTACAGCACCAGCTGGCCAGGCAGGTGGTGGGTCACCTCGCCGCCACGGTCGATGCGGTGGAGCGGCAGGGGTGGGGCTTCGGGATCAAAGCCCAGAAATCCGCTGCTGGCGCCGCGTCCAAGGGTGTAACAAGGTTCGTGCTCCAGCAGCAGCAGGGCCTCGTCGGCGCCGGGCTGATCGAGCAGGCGCCGCTGCAACTGACGTTGCCAGGCCCAGCCGAGCGGGAAGGGCACCGGATGGTGCGCTTCATAAAGGATTGCGCGACCTGTTGGACCCATCGGCAAGCGTTCCTAGCGTGCGAACAGCGGGCACCGGGCCCGCACCCATCCGAAGGGTCGCCTGACCATGAAACTGCTGATCCACGGCCGCAACCTTGACGTCACCCCGGCAATCCGGGATTACACCGAAACCAAGCTCACCCGTGCCATCGGGCATTACGACAGCATCATCAAGGAGGCCGACGTCCATCTGTCTGTGGCCCGCAACCCGCGGGTGCCGCAGCAGACCGCTGAGGTAACCCTGTTCGCCAACGGCACCGTGATCCGGGCCCAGGAGCGCAGTGAGAATCTCTACGCCAGCATCGATCTGGTGGCGAGCAAGTTGAGCCGTCAACTGCACCGCTACAAAGAACGCGTGCACGGGCACGGGCCGGTGCATCGCTCGGCGGCGGCCGAGGAAGCCGGAGCCGCCAGCCTGCCCAAGCCCGGTGAAACCCTCACGGACGGCATGGAGGCGGCGCTGCCCTCTCGCGGTGTGCGACGCAAGTACTTCGCCATGCCGCCGATGGATCTGGACGATGCCCTGCACCAACTGGAGCTGATCGATCACGACTTCTATGTGTTCCGCGATCGCGAAACGGACCAGATCCAGGTGGTGTATCGCCGCAACCATGGCGGCTTCGGCGTGATCCAGCCCCGCAACAGCTGATCGTGGAGGCGGCAAAGCCGCGGCCGGATCGGGACCTCCCCGATCTGGCCCCGCTGATCGATCACGCCCTGCTGGATCCCCACCACGGCCACGACGCCGTGCTGCGGTGCTGCGATGAAGCCCGCCACTTCGGCTTCGCCGGCGTCTGCCTGGCCTCCCGCTGGCTGGTGGCGGCGCGGCAGCGGCTGCCGCCAGCCGGCCCGGTGAAGCTGATCGCGGTGGTCGGCTTCCCCTTCGGCGCCGTGCCCGCCGCGATCAAGCGGGCCGAAGCGGAAGCGGCGGCGGCCGCCGGCGCCGATGAGCTCGATGTGGTTCCCGATTTCGGTGCCCTCGCCGATGGCGACAGCGGCACCCTGCTCGACGATCTGGCGGCGATCACCGACCTCGGCCTGCCCGTGAAGGTGATCCTTGAGGTGGGGCGGCTGGAGCCGGCGGCGTTGGAGCTGCTGGTGGAGGTGAGCCTGGATGCCGGGGTCCGCTTCCTGAAGACCGGCAGCGGCTTCGGCCCCGCCGTCAGCCCTGAGCAGGAGCGGCAGCTGGTCGCCTTGGCCCGGGGGCGCGCCGGCATCAAGGCCGCCGGCGGCATCGCCTCCCTGGAGCTGGCCTATGGGTTGGTGGAGGCCGGCGCCAGCCGCCTTGGCACCAGTCGCGGCGTGGCGCTGATCCAGGCCCAGCGGCAGGCCGATTGAGCGCGATGGCGGACGACCTGCTGGATGGGATCGCCTTGCGCTGCAGCCCCCTGGGTGAACAGGACCGCCTGCTCACCCTGCTGAGCGAGGCCGAGGGCCTGACCCGCCTGGCCTTGCCGGGGGCACGCCGGCCGCGCAGCAGCCTGGCGGCGGCGATGCCCCTGGCCCACCTGCGGCTGCAGGTGAGCGGACGCCGCGGCCTGCGTCGGGTGCGGCAGCTGCAGTTGCTGCGCAGCCATGGCGCCCTGGGGCAGCGCCTCGAAACCCTCTCGGCCGCCCAGGGGCTGGCTGAACTCTGCCTGGCGTTGGTGCCGGATGGCGCCCCAGCGCCTGGCATGGTGAGCGCCCTGGAGCTGGCCCTGAACCGATTGGAGTCGGTGGTGGAGGAACGCTCCGAAGCCGCCGAGGCCCTGGCCATCGCCGTGCAGGCCAGCGTGCAGTTGCTCGCCCTGGGCGGTTATGCCCTGCCGCTGCAGAGCTGCGCGCGCAGCGGCGCCGCCCTGCACCCCCCCGTGGGCGACTGGAGCTGGCGCTGCAGCTTGATTGCCGCGGAAGGCCTGGCGATCGGCGCCATCGTCGGGGCCCAGCAGCAGTTCAATGCCTCGGAGCTGGCCCTGCTGCAACGGCTGCCGCGGCC
Source organism: Synechococcaceae cyanobacterium (assembly GCA_046342775.1). Classification (GTDB taxonomy): domain Bacteria; phylum Cyanobacteriota; class Cyanobacteriia; order PCC-6307; family Cyanobiaceae; genus Cyanobium. The sequence goes on along the minus strand of JBKDOR010000115.1, from coordinate 20,665 downwards.
AGCGCCGCCACGGCGGCGTGATGGTGGCCTGCTGGGGCCCGTGCCGGTGTGGTTGCGGCTGCTCGGCCTGGTGGAGGTCTGGAGCCGGGAGCACGTGGGTCGCAGCCCACGGGCCTTCAGACTGCTGCGCACTGCCCTGGAGCCCATGACAGCAACCGGCTCACCCTTGGAGACACCGTCACCATGAGCGGGGCCGCTAGCGAAAGGGGGCTGGCGTCGGTGCTGGCCCTCCCGGGTTTCCGGCGCCTCTGGCTGGGTCAGGTGTTCTCACAGCTGGCTGACAAGTTCTACATCGTGTTGATGGTGTTTCTGATCGCCCAGTACTGGGTGACGGACACGCCCCTGGCCCATCAGGCCCTCGCCGGCGCTGCGGCGATGATCCGCATCGATCTCGAAAGCCGCGCCCAGGCCATCACCCTGCTGGCCACCGGCATTTATGTGGCGAACACCCTGCCAGCGATGCTGCTGGGCACCGTGGCAGGCGTTTGGGCCGATCGCTGGCCCAAGCGCTCCGTGATGGTGGCCTCCAACGGCCTGCGGGCGCTGCTGGTGTTGCTGGCCCCCCTCTGTCTGCTGCCGGGGCCGATCTGGCTCGGGGTGAGCTGGGGCTATTGGGCGCTGGTGATCATGACCTTGCTGGAGTCGGTGCTCACCCAGTTCTTCGCGCCGGCGGAACAGGCCGCCATCCCGTTGCTGGTCCCACCCCAGAAACTGCTGGCCGCCAATTCCGTGTATCAGGCCACCAGCATGGCGGCCACGATCCTGGGCTTCGCCCTCGGCGATCCGATCCTGCGGCTGCTGCGGCTTGGCTTGGAGCGCCTCGGCCTACCTGGGGGTGAGTTTGTGTTGCTGCCGCTCTGTTACGGCTTGGCGGCGTTGGTGATCGCCGGGATCGAGCTCGAGGAGCCGCCCCGGCAGGTGCGGCAGATCACGGTGTGGGAAGAGATCGGCGAAGGCATCGAAGTGCTGCGCCAACGTCCCAGCGTGCGCGGCGCCATGGTGCAGCTGGTGTTGCTCTACAGCCTGCTGGCGGCCCTTTACGTGCTGGCGATCAGCCTGGCGGCCACGATCAGTCGTCTGGGGCCCACGGGTTTCGGCACCCTGCTGGCGATGAGCGGCGTGGGCCTGGCGATCGGCGCCCTGGCCGTCGCCCAGCTCGGCGATCGCTTCCGCCGTCGCCTGCTGGCCAGCTCCGGCCTGGGCACCATCGCCTTCTGCCTGGTGTTGCTGGGACAAACCCGCGGCTACCTCTTCTGGACCTTGGCGCTTTGCATGCTGCTGGGCATCGGCGCGGCCCTGCTGGCGATCCCAGCCCAGACCACCATCCAGGAGGACACCCCGGAGAATCAACGGGGCCGCGTGTTCGGCCTGCAAAACAACCTGATCAACATCGCCCTGAGCCTGCCGCTGGCCCTGGCGGGCACGGTCGTGAGCCGCTACGGCCTCCTGCCGGTGCTCTGGAGTTTGGCGGCGGTCGCCATGGTGGCGGCGCTGAGCGAGCAGCCCTGGCGGCTGGGTTGAGGACGACGATCGGCTCCACGGTGTTGCCCAATCCACCAGGCTGCCCAGCACAGCCGCTGACCCAGCCAACCCGCTGCCCCGGCCTGCCGGAGCACCCAGCTGCCGCTGTGGCTCCGCGGCGGCGGCCCCGTTTTCCCTGACTGGTCTGCCGCGCCATGCCCGGCTGCACCGGCTGGGCCGGCAGACGGGGCAGCCGGCCCAGCCGGTTTGCAAAGCCTCCAAGCATCATGGCAGGAGCGCTCCTGTGAGGGCACCCGGCTGCCGCTGCTAGCTTGAACCACCCACGCGAATGGCGTTTGTGGCGCACATTGCCTGGCTCGGGAAGAAATCCCCTTTCTGCGGCAATGTCACCTACGGACTGAGCACCACCGAAGCTCTGCGCCAACGCGGCCATACGGTCAGCTTCATCCATTTCGACACGCCCACTGCGCTGCCGTCGCTGCATCGCCACACGGGTCTCGCGGAGTCGTTGCGTCAAGCCGGTGCCTCAGCCAGCGTCAGGTCCGCTCAGGCCCTGCGCCCCACCGGCAAGCCCACGGCGGAGGTGACCCTTCCCTATCTGCTGAAATCCCAGGTATACACGATTCCCTCGCCACGGGCCCTCGGCGAGCTGCGGGCCTCGTTGGAGAGTCTGCGGCCCGATCTGGTGCACGCCAGCCTCACCTTGTCCCCGCTTGATTTTCGGCTGCCGGATCTCTGCCAGCAGCTGGACCTGCCGCTGGTGGCCACCTTCCATCCGGCCTTTGATTCCGGCCTGCGCAATCTGGCCGGCGGCACCCAGCAGCTCACTTATCAGGTCTACGCCCCTTCGCTGGCCCGCTTCGATCGGGTGATCGTGTTCTCCGAGCTGCAAGCGGAGGTGTTGAGTCGGCTGGGGGTGCCGGAGAGCCGGCTGGCGATCATCCCCAATGGCGTCGACCCGCAGCGCTGGTCGCCCGCGGGCCTCTCTGGCGACACGGCTGAGATGGCGGAGCTCAAGCGCCGCTTCCGCGACCAGCGGATTTTTCTCTACATGGGCCGCATCGCCACCGAGAAAAATGTCGAGGCCCTGCTGCGAGCCTGGAGGTTGGTGCAACCCCAGGATTGCCTGCTGGTGGTGGTGGGGGATGGACCCCTGCGCCAGTCGCTGATGCAGACCTACGGCCTGGAGCAGCAGGTGCTCTGGTGGGGCTACGAGCCGGATCAGCAGCGCCGTCTGGCGCTGTTGCGCATGGCGCAGGTGTTCCTGTTGCCCTCGCTGGTGGAGGGGCTGTCGCTGGCATTGCTCGAAGCGATGGCGACAGGCACCGCCTGCGTGGCCACCGACGCCGGGGCTGATGGCGAGGTGCTGCAGGGCGGCGCTGGCATCGTGATGAGCACCCAGGGGGTCACCACCCAGCTGCGCACCCTGCTGCCAGTGCTCTGTGAGCAGCCGGTGCTGATCCAGGAGTTGGGCCGTCGCGCCCGCGATCGCGTGCTGGAGCGCTACACCCTCACCCGCAACATCGACGCGCTGGAGGACCTCTACGCCCAGCTGAGCCCCCAACCCCTGGCGGTCTGAGCGACAACGCCAGGCCGGCGGCCAGCACCGGCTGAGAGCTACGGCGCCGGCGCCGCTCAGTAGCGCTCTGGCCGGGGCAGATCCCAGGTGGGGGTTTCCCCCTGGGCCTGGAGCTGGGCCGCCCGCCGCTCCAGCCGCCGGCGATCCAGCCGCCAGAGCTGATACAGCCCCGCGCCGCCGAGGCGCTGCGGTTGCAATCCCTGCCACCACGTGGAGCTCGCAGTGCGCTGGTCGATCACCACCAGCACGGAGGGCTGCTGGGCTGGATCCGAAGGCGGCTGCCCTGGCCGCCGCTCCCGCCGCAGCCGATCGGCCAGGTTGACGAGATCGCTGGGCTTGTTGCCCTCATAGATCACCACACGGCCTGTGTAGAAATGCAAGGAGGGCTTGAGGATTCCCACCATCGCCAGCGGCTCCGCCGGCTGTTCGAGCCGCTTCAGCTGGGCCGCCACAGTGCGCACCGGCAGCGCCCGAACCCGGTCGCCCAGGCCCCAGAGAGGGATCAACACAAGAGCCACATAGACCAGCAGAGGCAGCTGCAGGCCCAGCAGCCCCAGGGGGCGGGAGCGGCGCCAGTGCCACCAGCCCAGGCCTGCGGCGACCCACCAGCAGGCGGCAGCCAGGGGCAATCGCCGGCTGGCCAGCAAGGCCGCCGGCAGCTCCGGCATTTCCGGATCCTGGATCAGCGGCACCCACAGGGGAGCGGCCAGGAAGACGCCAGCCAGCACCAGGGCCAGGGCCAGGGTGCCCTGCCAGGCCAGCCGCAACGGCCCGTCGCGGGCTGGGGTCGGCGCTGTTGGTGAGCCCGCCGCAGCGATGGCGATCAACAGCGCCGCCGCTGGGGTGGCGGGCAACCAGTAGCTCGGCAGCTTGGTGGCGGCGCTGGTGAAGAACACCAGCACCGCCAGCAGCCAGCAAGCCGCGAAGCGATCGAGCGACCGGGGCGCCGGGCGGGGCTGGGCGGGGCGAAGCAGGCTGGCCCCCAGGGGCCCGATCGCCCGCGCCAGGCCCAGCAGCAGCAGTGGCGTGAACGGCAGGCTGCTCACCACCAGCACCGGGCCGAAGAACCACCAAGGCTGCAGATGGTGGTTCACCACCGAGGCGAAGCGCTGCAGGTTGTGATAACCAAAGAAGCTGGCCCAAAACGGCTGGCCTTCGCGCCACAGCGCCAGGGCATACCAGGGGCCGGAGATGGCCAGGGCGATCAGCAGACCCCGCAGTGGCTGCAGCCGCCGCCACAACTCCTGGGGGGTGCCCTGCAGCCAGGCGAAGCCAAGCAGCGTGAGGGTCAGCAGCACCACCGCCACCGGGCCTTTGGCGAGCACCGCCAGGCCCAGGCAGGGCCAGGGGTGCCACCAGCGGCCCCGAGGATCGGCATAGGTGCGCCAGGCCAACAGCAGGCTCAGACCCAAGCAGGCGCTGAACAGCGCATCACTCACGGAGATGCGCCCCCAGGCGAACACCAGGGGTGAGAGGCCGTAGGCGAGGCCAGCCGTCAGAGCGGTGATGCCCGGCTGGCAAGGAGCTGACGGCCCAAGGGCTGAAGGCGGCTCCAGCTCCCTCACGGCTGGGCTGGAGCTCTTGCTACCGCCGAACGGCGGCGGTGGGGCAGCGGTTTCCAGCGCCTCCCCCAGGCCGCTCTGGGGCCAGCAGAGCAAGGTATCCACCACGGCCAGCAACAACGCCACGCTGGCCAGAGCCGAGGGCAGGCAGGCGGCCCAGCTGCCCAGGGGATCCCAGTGCGATTGGCCCGGCAGGGCGTAAAGCGCCCCCATCAGCCAGTACACCAGCGGCGGCTTGTCGTAGCGGGGCAGGCCGTTGACGTGGGGAATCAACCAATCGGCCCGCTCCACCATGCCCCGGGCGGAGGCGGCGAACAACGGCGGCGTTTCATCCACCAGGCCGGTGCTGCCCAACCGCCAAACGAACAGCACCACCCCGCAAAGGAGCGCCACGGCGAGCAGGCGCCGCCGCCTCGAGAGAGCCACGGACCTCATCCGGAAACCTCAGGATCGGCCGCCGCGGGCTTCAGTCCTCCGCCTGCGGGTTCCGGCGCCAGCGGGGGGGGCGGGGCCGGTCCATCCCAGAGCCGCTGGCGGCGTTGGATCAACAGCACCGAGAGCAGGGCTAAGCCGGCCCCGAGCCACTGCGGGCCCCGCAGGTGTTCGTCCAGCCAGAGGGCTGCGAACAGCAGGGCAAACACCGGAGTCAGAAAGGTGAGGGCGCTGAAGCTGGTGAGGTCGCCGCGGCTGGCGAACCAGAAGAAGAGGCCGTAGGCCACGGCGCTGCCAAACAGGGAGGCGTAGCCCATCAACCACCATTGCTGGACGCTCCAGGCGGGCCACGGCACCGGCATGCCCAGCCCCGTGGGCCAGGCGGCGACGGCAAACAGGGGAATCCCTCCCAGCAGCATGTGCCAGCCGGTGACGCTCAGAGGATCACTGTGCCGTGTCGCGAAGCGGCAGAGCACCGTGCCCACCGCCATGGCGGCGGCGGCCGCCAGCATCCAGGGTTCGCCGTGGCTCCAGGCGCGCAAATCGGGCTGTAGGGGTCCTTCCAGCCACCAGCGCTTCAGCAGTTGTGCGGGCACGCCAAGGCAAACGATGCCGAGCAGGCCGATCAGCAGCCCGATCCAGCCGATGGGGTTGATCGCTTCGCCAAACAGGCCGCGGGCCAGCAGGGCCACCAGCAGGGGCTGGGAGTCGATCAGCACCGAGCCCAGCCCGGCACCGGTCTGCACCAGGCCGCGGGCCAGCAAGGCCTGGAACAGGGCCGCATCGACCGCCGCGAACAGCAGCAGCCAAGGAATGTCGCGCCGATCGACCGCCAGGCTGCGGCCACCACCCGCGGCGACCAGCAGCAGCAGCGCTCCGGCGGGCAGCAGCCTCAGGCTGGCCACCCACAAGGGGGAGGTGTCGACCAGCAGGGGCTTCATCGCCACCATGGCGGATCCCCAGAGGGCGAAAGGGAGCACCATCAGCACGGCTCGCAGCCAACGCTGTGGTGGTGCCTCGGGCATGGAACGGGCCGGCAGGGTTGCCCACTTTTAAGATCCGGAACACGTCCCCTGACCGCGTTCCCTTCCATGCCTTGGCCCTGGCGCCGCAAGACCCGCCACACCCTGGCAAGGATCACCATCGAGGGTCCGATCGCGGCGGCCACGCGCCAGCGGGTGCTCAAGGCTCTGGAGCAGGTGCGGCGTCAGGAGTGTCCCGCGCTGCTGCTGCGCATCGACAGCCCCGGCGGCACGGTGGGCGACAGCCAGGAGATCCATGCGGCGATCCTGCGCTTGCGTCAGCAGGGCTGCCGCGTGGTGGCCAGCTTCGGCAACATCTCGGCCTCGGGCGGCGTGTATGTGGGGGTGGCGGCCGAGAGGATCGTGGCCAACCCGGGCACGATCACCGGCTCGATTGGTGTGATCCTGCGCGGCAACGACATTTCGCGACTGCTGGAGCGGATCGGCATCCGCTTCCAGACGGTGAAAAGTGGCGTGTTCAAGGACATCCTGTCCCCCGACCGTGCCCTCACCGAGGAGGAGCGGGAGCTGTTGCAATCCCTGATCGATGCCAGCTACAGCCAGTTCGTGGCCGCCGTGGCTGAGGGGCGCGGACTGGAGGAGGGCGCCGTGCGGGCCTTCGCCGATGGCCGCGTGTTCACCGGGGCCCAAGCCCAGTCCCTGGGCTTGGTGGATCAACTCGGGGATGAGGAGGCGGCGCGGCGCCTGGCCGCTGAACTGGCGGGTCTCGATCCGGAGAAGACTCGCCCGGTCACCTTCGGCAAGCGCGAGCGGCGGCTCACCGGGCTGTTTCCCGGGGGCCAGATGCTGGCGGCGCTGGGCGAGGCGCTGCAGGTCGAGCTGGCCTGGACGGGCCAGCCCCTGTGGTTGTACCGGCCATGAGCGGCGTTCGGCAGCTGCGAGCGCTGCGCGGAGCCACCACAGCCAGCGCCAACACCACCGAGGCGATTGAGGAGGCGGTGATGGAACTGATCAATGCCCTGATGCTGAACAACGCTCTGGAGGGGGATCATCTGTTGTCGGTCACCTTTTCGGTGACGGCGGATCTGGATGCCTGCTTCCCCGCCGCCGCCGCCCGGCGGCGGCCCGATTGGGAGGGGGTGGCCCTGCTGGATTGCCAGCAGATGGCGGTAGCGGGAGATCTGCCCCGTTGCATCCGCCTGCTGGCCCATGCCTGGCTGGAGCCTTCCCGGGCGGTGATCCACCCTTACCTGCGTGAAGCCGCCCGGCTGCGGCCGGACCGGGCCATGGAGGCTGTGCCAACCAGCTCCCCGGCCGACCACTGAGCTCTGATCGACTCGCTCCGCGCTGCCGAGAATCCAGATTCCTCCTTGAGCGCCTTGCATGGCTGCCCATCAGCACCTGCGGCCCCCCGGTCTCAGGTCTGCCCTTGCCCTCGCTTCGGCCCTCGGTCTCAGCAGCGCCCCCTCAGTCGGCCCTACCGCTGCCAGCTTCTCCAGCATCGCCGCGACAGCCCTCTCCGGTGGCTTGGTGGCCTCCAGCGTGGTTGAGGCGCCCGCCGCCCATGCCCAGGGGATTCCAGGCCTGTTTGAGTTCCGCTGGGAGAACAATCGGGATTATCGCCGGCTCTATTACTTCATCACCAACACCGGCAAGTCGCAGCGATCCGAGTATTTCTTAATTCTCAAGCCCAAAGATCGCAAGACGGCGATCCTTAAGCTGACCATCTCCCTGCCCGATTACTTTGACAGCGAAATCTCTCCGAAGGACGTCAAGCTCTGCAAGATGAGCGAAGGCGGCATGCTCAAGCGCACCCGCTGCCTGGAAACCATCCCAGCCACGGTTGAAGTGTCGAAGAATGGCAAGTCCATCGAGATCTTCCCCAGCACCCCGGTCTCGGATAAGAACACCATCGGTGTGTATCTGAATATTTTCAATCCCTCGTCCATCGGCATGTTCCAGCTCAATGCCATGGCCCAGGCCCCTGGAGACATCCCGGTGTCCAGCTATCTGGGCAGTTGGATCATCAGCATCGACCCCACCAACGAAGGCAGTTGAGCCGTCTACCCGGCTGATAAGGTGGCGGGCTGAACACGCGGAATCATGACGAAACGCACGTTGGAAGGCACCAGCCGCAAGCGCAAGCGCGTCTCGGGCTTTCGAGTGCGCATGCGCACCCACACCGGCCGCCGCTTGATCCGCGCCCGCCGCCGCCGCGGACGCGCTCGGCTGGCGGTCTGAGCAATCCGTCCGCGTGGCCCTGCCCAAGCGCCATCGGCTGCGGGGCCATCGGGCCATCGATCACCTGCATCGCCAAGGCAGGCGTCATCACAGCACCCATCTGTTGCTGCGGGTGGCTCCGGCCAAAGACGTCCTGTTACCACCGCCAGATCGGCGGGCACCCTCCAGTGGCTGGCGCTGCGCTCTCGTGATCAGCGCCAAGGTCCACAAGCGCGCCGTGGTGCGCAACCGCCTGCGCCGCCTGCTTCACCGCCATTTGCTTGCCAGCCTGCGGCTTGCGGCGGCAGCCGAAACCAGCGGAGCGGTCCGCCAAGGCCCGCCCGCAGTGTGGCCAGCTGATTCGGCTGCTCCTTCAGCAAGCGCCGGGGGGGTGAGGTCGATGCCAGGCCCGTCCCAGCGGCAGCCTGCTGGATCAACCCCTGGTGCTGACCCTGGTGCTGAGGCGATGTTGAGCCCTGTGGAGGGTGCTGAGATCCCAGCGGCGGCGTCCTGCCTCCTGGGTGATCCCTTGGCAGCCCAGCCGAATGCTGGGGCGCCCATGGCTCTGGCGCCCATCACTGGCGGGCCAATGGCTGGCAGGCCGGCCGAGCGGGACTCGGAAGCGACGGCCCCTGGGCGGCCTGCCGCGGGTCGCCCCATCCCGGAGCCGCCCATCTGGCTGATGGTCAGCCTGCGGCCCGGCAGTGCCGAACTCGATGCCGACCAGTTGCTGGGAGAATGCACGATTGTTCTGCGCCGCGCCGGCCTGATCCGATGAGCGACCCCGCCCCCAGCGACGCCGGCAAACCGGCCGTTGCGCCGCCAACACCCCCCACCCCCGCCGCCAGCATTCAGGAAACGGTCTTCTACGAAGGCGGTCCAGCTCGCGGCGACCTGATCCTCAACCTGCTGTTCGGACTCACCCTGATCGGTCTGCCATTTGCCGTGGGTGCCGTGGTACGGGCCCTGTGGCTGCGGTTCCGGATCACCAGCCGCCGCATCACCGTCAGCGGCGGCTGGCTCGGCCGCGATCGCACCCAGGTGGTGTACAGCCAGATCCGCGAGGTGCGCTCGGTGCCTCGCGGCTTTGGCGCCTGGGGCGACATGGTGCTGGTGCTGGAGGACGGCGCCCGCTTGGAGATGCGTGCCGTGCCCCGCTTCCGCGAGCTGGAGGCCTACATCGAAGAGCGTCGCCAGGCGCGCGCCGCCGGCGGCCAAGCCGCCAAGGCCGGCTTCGCCCCTGCGGAACGCCGTACGGCCTGATCGGCTGGTTGCCTGGCGCATTCCAGCCAGCGGACCACCACCTTCCAGCCCTGCGGCCGTCGGTCCGGGCCCCTTTCCGGCACACTGGCTGCCGGATCCCTCACCACCAGCTTCGCTCCGACGTGATCGGTTACATCTCCGACAACCTGCTGCTTCCCATCCTGGATTTCTTCTACGGATTGGTGCCCAGCTACGGCCTGGCGATCATTGCCCTGACGGTGGTGATCCGGCTGGCTCTGTTCCCGCTCAGCGCCGGCTCGATCCGCAGCGCCCGACGCATGCGCATCGCCCAGCCGGTGATGCAGCAGCGGCAGGCTGAGATCAAGAGTCGTTACGGCAACGACCCGACCAAGCAACAGGAGGAGCTGGGCAAGCTGATGAAGGAGTTCGGCAGTCCGCTGTCGGGCTGCCTGCCGCTGCTGGTGCAGATGCCGATCCTGTTCGCCCTGTTCGCCACCCTGCGGGGCTCACCCTTCGCCGATGTGCCCTACACCTTCAACCTCAAGGTGTTGCCGGCGGACCAGATGGCCGCGGTGGAGGCCAAGCCCTTCAACACCCCAAGCCATTCGATCTTCGTCACCAGCACCCAGCACGTGCCGGTGATCGGCACTTTGGAGAATGGCTTGAAGCTCGGCGTGGGCGACACGGCCAGCGTCAGCCTGCACACCCGCGAGGGCGAAGGATTCGCCTCGGTGCTGGCCACGATTGAGGACGGCGACAGCTTCAAGCCCAGCTGGACGGTGAGCCGCGGCGAATCGGTGGTGAGCGTGGCCGAGGACGGCACGATCACGGCCCTGGCTCCCGGCGACGCCGTCGTGGAGGGCACGATTCCAGGCCTGGCGGCTCGCAGCGGCTTCCTGTTCATCAAGGCCCTCGGTCAGGTGGGCTTCGTCACCGATGGCACGCTGAATTGGGACATCGCCATCCTGGTGGCGGCGTTCGGGGCCTCGCTGTTCGTCTCCCAGATCCTCTCGGGCATGGGCATGCCGCCCAATCCCCAGCAGTCCACCGCCAACAAGATCACGCCGGTGATGATCACGGCGATGTTCCTGTTTTTCCCCCTGCCCGCCGGGGTGTTGCTCTACATGGTGGTGGCCAATATTTTCCAGGCCCTGCAGACCTTCCTGCTCAGCCGCGAGGCCCTGCCCGACAACCTCCAGGCGATACTCGACAAGCAGCTGGCCCAGCAGACCGTCACCGCCACGGCCGGCAATCCTCCCGCCAGCGGCCGGCTGCCGTTTGAGCCCAAGGGCCGCAAATAGGCCAGTGGCGGGTCAGATCCCAGGCCATGGGACAACCCGAGCCCGATAGCGATGCCTTCTGATCCCTCTGCCCCCAGCGCTGCCCTGCGGCTGATCCCCCTGCCCCAGTTGCTGCAGCGCGGCGGTGAGCTCGAGCTCAGCGTGCTCCAACCGCTGGCAGATCTCCAGGATGCCGAGCTCGTACAGGGGTGGATCCGCCTGCGCCATCACGGCACGGCCCTGGAGGTGGAAGGAGAGGCCAGCGCCACCCTGCGCTGTCGCTGCGACCGCTGCCTGCGCCCCTTCCTGCTGCCTGTGCGGGCCCAGGCCCATGAGCGGCTCTGCCTCGATCCAGGCGGAACCCCGCCAGGCGAAAGCGGGCCGAATGACCGGCTTGCCAGCTCCGCTTGGCTGAACGACGCTGGCGGCCTCGATCCGCAGGCATGGCTGGGGGAGGATCCCGAGGAGCGCCTTGATCCCCAGGGCGTATTCGATCCGGAGCACTGGCTGTTTGAGCAGCTCAGCCTGCAGCGGCCGCTGGTGTATCACTGCGGCCCGGACTGCCCCGGCCCCGACCGTTGGAGCAGCGCCGGCGGCGAGCCGGACCGCCGCTGGCAGGCGTTGCGGCAGCTGCTGCGGTCGGACGGAGCCTGAGGCATGGGGTCCACCGCGATCCGCGCCCAGCTGGATCTGCTGATCCGTTCACGCACGCCGATCCTCTGGATCCGCAGCCTGGAGGAGCAGCGGGTGGAGGCGTTGCTGGAGCAGGTGGCCCGTGATCTCGGCGGCAGGTTGCTGCTGCGCTGGGACTTCGTGGCCGGCCTGCGGGGCTCCCCCAACCGCGAAGGCGACGCGGTCCGCAACCCGATGGCGGCCCTTGAGCTGCTGGAGGGGATGTCGCCGGAGCAGGGAGTGCTGCTGCTGCTCAAGGATTTCCACCGCTACGGCGATGACGCCGGCATCTGCCGCCGGTTGCGCAACCTGGCCGACAGCCTGCGGCGCGTCCCCCACACCCTGGTGATCACCGCTCCGGATTGGCGACTGCCGACGGAGCTGGAGGATTGCGTCACCCAGGTGGAGCTGCCGTTGCCCGATGGCGAGGAGATCGGCCAGCTGTTGAGCTCAATCGCCAAGGCCAGCGGCGAACCGTTGGCGGCGGAGGTGCTGGCCCGCCTCTCAGCCGCCTGCCATGGCTTGAGCGAACAGCGGGTGCGCCAACTGGCGGCAAGGGCCCTGGCGCGCCGCGGCTGCCTGGGAGAGGAGGACCTGGAGGAGGTGCTGGAGGAGAAGCGCCAGGCGATCGCCCGCAGCGAGCTGCTGGAGTACTGCCCCACCCAGGCCACTTCGGCGGACATCGGCGGTCTGGAGCTTCTCAAGCACTGGTTGGAGCAACGCCGCCGCGCCTTCAGCGACGAGGCCCGGCGCTACGGGCTGCCGCTTCCCCGGGGAGTGCTGCTGGTGGGGCCCCAAGGCACCGGCAAATCGCTCACGGCCAAGGCGATCGCCCACGGTTGGGGTATGCCGCTGCTGCGGCTCGATGTTGGGCGGCTGTTCGCCGGCCTGGTGGGGGCCAGCGAGGCGCGCACCCGCGAGATGATCCAGCGGGCCGAAGCCATGGCCCCGTGCGTGCTCTGGATCGACGAGATCGATAAGGGCTTTGGGCTGGGGATGGCGGATGGCCGCAGCGATGGCGGCACCAGCCAAAGGGTGCTGGCCAGCGTGCTCACCTGGATGGCGGAAAAGACCAGCGCCGTGTTCGTGGTGGCCACCGCCAATGGGGTGGAGCGCCTGCCGGCGGAGCTGCTGCGCAAGGGCCGCTTCGATGAGATCTTCCTGCTGGAGCTGCCCGATGCCCAGGAGCGCCGGGCGATTCTCGATCTGCAGCTGCGCCAGCGCCGGCCGCGGCAGCAACTGCCGCTGGAGGTGCTGGTGGACCGCACGGCGGGTTTCAGCGGCGCCGAACTGGAGCAGACGGTGATCGAAGCGATGCATCTGGCCTTCGGCGACGGGCGGGAGCTGGCGGAGGCCGACCTGATCGCGGCGGCCAGCCAGGTGGTGCCGCTGTCGCGCACGGCCCGTGAGCAGCTCGACGCCCTGCGCCAGTGGGCCAGCGGCGGCCGCGCCCGGCCGGCCTCGCGCCATGGCGCCGGCCTGATGGCGGGCGAGTAACGGCGCTTGCGGGGTTGGCGCCCCAAACCAGCGCAAGCCCAGAGCGCCTCAACAGACAACCCCGAGGCGAGGGGGCCCTGCCACAGCCCCCGTGGCCTGGCATGGTGAGGATTCCCATCGCTGGGCTGGATCGATGAACCCCACCATCCGCGGAGTCCTGTATGTGAGCGTTTGGGTGCTGATCTGGGGGACGGCGGCCTCGCTGGCGGATTTCGTGCTGTTGCAGCGGGAGGCTTACGACGCAGGCAGCAGTGGCCAGGCGATCACCTTTGTGTCCTATGGCCTCGCCACGGTGGTGCTGGCCGTGCGGTTGTCGAAGCGCTTCCTCAAACCCCAGGAGTAAGGCGCGAACGGCCGGCGCACGCTCCCCTTACATGCGTTCCAAGGTGGGGATGCCGAGCAGCTGCAGGCCCAACTTGAGCGTGTCCGCCGTCAGGCGGCAGAGGGCCAGCCGCGAGCCGCGGGCCGGTTCCTCAACCTTGAGCACCGGCACCTGGTCGTAGAAGCGGTTGAACGCCTGACTGAGTTCGAACAGGTAGCCGCACAGCCGGTTGGGCAGCAGCTCCTCCTCCACCTCAGCTAGCACGGCATCGAACTTGAGCAGCTCGCGGATCAGCGCCCACTCCTGCGGCTCGCTGAACCTCAAGGGATTGTCCTGGGTGGCCAACACGCCTGTGATCTCATCCGATATCCCGGTGTTGGCGACATCCCCCCCCTTGCGGGCAATGCCGGCGATGCGCACCACCGCGTAGAGCAAATAGGGCGCCGTGTTGCCGCTCAGGGCCAGCATGCGGTCGAAGCTGAACTGATAGTTGGTGATCCGGTTGGTGGAGAGATCGGCATACTTCACCGCCGCCAGGCCCACCGTGGTGGCCACGTGCTGGATGAAGGCCTCCGATTCCTGGCGCCCCTCCTCCGCCAGGCGCCGGCGCACATCCGCCTCGGCCCGTTGCACCGCTTCGTCAAGCAGATCCTTGAGGCGCACGGTATCTCCGGAGCGGGTTTTCAGTTTCTTGCCATCCTCCCCTTGCACCAACCCGAACGGCACATGCTCGACGCGGCAGCCCGGCGGAATCCAGCCGGCCCGCCGGGCCACCTGAAACACGGCGGCGAAATGGGAGGCCTGGCCGGCATCGGTGACATAGATCACGCGCTCAGCGCCATCCCCATGCGGCGACGCCGCAAAGCGATAACGAATCGCCGCCAGATCGGTGGTGGCATAGTTGAAGCCGCCGTCGCTCTTCTGCACAATCAGCGGCAGAGGTTTGCCGTCCTTGCCCTGCACCCCCTCAAGGAACACGCAGCCGGCGCCGTCGTCGACCACGAGCAGCCCCGCGGTTCTGAGGTCGTCGACCACAGCCTGAAGATAGGGATTGTAGAAGGATTCGCCCCGCTCGCTCAGCTGGATGTCGAGGCGGTCGTAGATCTTCTGGAATTCGCGGCGGCTCTGGTCGCAGAGCAGGTTCCAGGCCTTGAGCGACAGCAGATCGCCGCCCTGCAGCTTCACCACCTCCTCGCGGGCGGTGGTCTGGAACGCCTCGTCCTCATCGAAGCGCTGCTTGGCCTGGCGGTAGAAAGCCACCAGATCGCCAAGATCCACCGCGTCGGCGGTATCCAGGGCGGCGGGGGCCACCTGCTTGAGGTGGGTGATCAACATGCCGAACTGGGTGCCCCAGTCGCCCACGTGGTTGAGCCGCAGCACCGGATGGCCGCGGAACTCCAGCACCCGCGCCAGGGCGTCGCCGATGATCGTGGAGCGCAGGTGCCCAACGTGCATCTCCTTGGCGATGTTGGGGCTGGAGAAATCGATGATCACCGGCCGCGCTGCCAGGCCAGGGGTCGGGGTTGCCGCTTGCGCTGCAACCGAAGGCGCCGTCGCTGGGTCAGTCTTGACGGCAAACGCAGACGCTGACTCCGGCTCGATTTCGCTTCCGGCCCCGGTCCCCTGATCTGTTTCAGCCCCATCGATCGCTGCTGCCGCTTCTGCCGCCGACACGTCGGGCACCCCCAGGCGTGGGTCACCCACCCGCACGCGGATTGCGGCCGCCAGGGTCTCGGGGCGCAGGCTGAGATTGAGAAACCCGGGCCCGGCGATCTGCGGCTCCAGGCAGAGATCCCGGAACGGTTCCGCCGCCCAGAGCTCCGCCTTGATGGCCTCGGCGATGGCACGAGGCTTCATCCCCAGGGGCTTGGCCAGGGCCAGGGCGCCGTTGGCCTGAAAGTCGCCGAACTCGGGCTTGCTGGCCGGTGCCAGCTGCGGGTCCAACGCCCCGCCGGCGGCGCGGGCCGCGGCGGCCGCCTCGGGGAAGGCCCGCTCCAGCGCCGCGCGCAGCAGGCTGTCGAGGCTCTTGGCGAGGCGAAGCATGGGCGGCGAAGAAGACCGGATGGATGGCCGCGCCGGGGGCGGGCGACCGTTCGATCATCCCCCGCCGCTGCAGCGCAAGAGCAAATGGGGCCCATGGGCCGGGCTTCCGCCGCTGGCTTGATCCGGCCGATGGGGCTCTAGGGCGCACCTTTCGATGGGCGGATGGGTGGCTGGCGAGCGGCTCGTCGGGCCAGGGAAGCCGAAGACAATTGAGCGATCCGGCGTGGCCAGGCCCGCCGGCGAGAAGGTCAGCAGAGGCCTTGACCGCCGCGTGATCCCTCCCCAGAAACACATGACCGGCATGATGGGCCACCCCGTCGCCGAGAACCCGATCGACCGCATGTTTGACGCGGTCTATGCCCACCACGGCCTCAACTGGCAGTTCTGGAAGAACGACATCGCCTCAGAGGCCGACCTCAAGCTGGCGGTGCAGGCCCTGATCCCGTTGGGCTATTCCGGCATGGGGATCACGGTGCCCTACACGGTGGCGGTGCTGCCGTTGCTGGATGAGCAGGAGCAGGGCGAGGAGGTGGCCGAGCGGGTGCGCCAGGCGGCCAGAATCCCGGCGGTGCGCTGGCAGGCCTGGCAGAACCCGGTGCAGGTGCCCGCAGGCACCACGCTGCTGATGAATGCCACCCATCTGGGTTGCGCCCCGGAGCTGGAGGAGCTGCCGCTGGACTGGAACAGCCTGCCGGCCGGCTGCCTGGCGGTGGATGTGATCACCAATCCGCGCCTGACGCCCTTTCTGCTGACGGCCCGCGAGCGGGGATGTCCGATCGTGGACGGGGTGGAGATGCTGGTGCAGCTGGCCATGCAGATCTTTCAGGCCTGGACCGGCCTCACGCCGGAGGAAGCGGTGTTCCAGCAAGCGGTGGCCAGTGCCCTCGGAGAGGGGTAGGGAGACGGGCTTCAGGCGGGGAGCGGGAGCCACGCCGCCTCCCCGATCAAGGGTCGCGAAGCCCGGCCCGAAGCGTTCCGCTAAGACTGGCGGGCCGAGACCATCCTGGCCGAGACAGCCCCGATCCCCACCGGCCCTGGCGCGACCCTTGCCGCCTCAGGCCGCCAGCCCCAGGGCTTTCTCCATCCCCGCCAAAGCCACATCGGCCACCAGCTGGGTGCGGTAGCGGCAGGCCTGGGTGACGCTGCAATCGAAGCTGCCGTGCTCCCAGTATTTGTTGCTGCCCGCTCCGCCACCGCAGAGCCCGAAGTAGGCACAGCTCTGGCGGCAACGCTCCACACCAGCGAACACCTGGGCGGCGACCCGCTGGTATTTCTCATTGTCGAGGATTGACTCCAGGCTGTTGTGGCGCACATTGCCAAACGAAAAATCACCGAATTCCTCGGTGTTGACCGACAACAACTCCGGATCAAAGGTGGAGAGGTTGCCCTTGACATCCACATTGACGATCACAAACGGCCAGTTCATGTCGGTGTTTTGCAGGCGCTCCTCGCCGCTGGCGAGGCTGGTGATTCCATCAAACTCCCGCAAGTGCAACACACCCGGTCGCTCCTCAATGCGCTGCCAGAAGCGCTGCAAAAAGGCCACATAGCGCTGCTCCGCATCAGGGATCTCAAGGCTGGAGCGGGCATTTTCCCCCTCCGTTTCCTCCATATTGAAGCCCACCAGCTCAATGCCGTGCTCAACAAAGAAATCGAAGATCGTATCGGCGTGATCGAGGCCATCGGCCGTCAGCACGCTGATCACGTGGAAAGGGATCTGGCAGCGCTTCAGCCACTGCACCCCGCGCATCGTGGCGGCGTGGCTGCCCAGGCCGGTGCGGGTGCGACGGTGGGCATCGTGCAGAAAGGCCGGCCCATCCATCGACACGCCAACGTGAATATCGTTGCGACGAAAGCAATCGCACCAGGCCTGATCGATCACCGTGGCGTTCGTTTGAATCGCCTGAGCCACGCTGTCGGCCGGCAGACCGCGACGCTCCAGGATCGACCGGATCAGCGCTGAGGCCTGGTCGTAAAAGGGGAGGCCGGCGCTGAGGGGCTCCCCCGCATGCCAGAGCAAGGTGAACGGCCCGTCGAAGAATGGGCTCTCCAGCACCCGCTCCACCGCCAGCTCCAGGATCTCCAGCGACAGCCGACTGCGATCATCCCGGTTGGGCAGATAACAGTAGTCGCAGTCGAGATTGCAGAACGGGGTGGGTTGCACCACCAGCAACCGGACCGGTCCGTAGCTGGCACTCGGCGGCGTGGCAAGCGGCGGCGGGGCGAGTGGCGGGGGGGCGACCATGGCGGAACGGGCGCTTACCAGTTGCGGAAGTTGCGCCAGCCACCACCGCCGTTACCCCAGCCGCCGTTGCGGAAGCCGTTGCCGAAGCCGCCATTGCGGAAGCCACCGTTACGGAAACCGCCATTGGCCCAACCGGCCCTGCCACGGCCATTGGCCCAGCCCACCGCAGCCACGGCGTTGTCCGGGACGGCCGCGGTGGGGTCGCCGGCGGCCTGTTTCTCCCGCAGAGCGGCGGCGATGCGCTGCAGGCGCGCCTCCATCGCTTCAGCCGCTGGGCTGCTGGTGTCAGCCGTGGTGGCCGATGGGGTGGCCGCGGAGCTGACGGCCAGGGCGATGCCAGGGTCCAGCGGCAGGGAGGCCATGATCAGCAACAGGCCGAACAGGCGAGAGCGGGAGAGAAACGCCATGGGTCAGAAAATGGAGAACGGACGGATCAGAGAACGGAGCAGAACGGGTGGGAGTCTGCGCAAGGTTGGGTGACGGAGCTACCGCGGCGCAGCCGTTTGGTTCGCTGACAAGGGGCGGATCGGCTCAACGCTGAGCAGCACATTCTCGAAATAGGCCCGGATCGCTTCCGGCGCCACCTTCGCCGCACTTTCGGGGCCCACCAGGCGATGCACCAGGGCCACTGTTTCGGCCACGCCGTCGATGTACGACTGCATCATGCGGGCAATCGCCAGGTTCACCTGATCGCGGAAGGCGGAATCGTTTGAGGGCACGGCACAGGTGATGGCGTAGTGCTGATAAGCCTGCTCAGGGGTGAGCACCAGATTGCCTCCCTGACGCCGCCCCAGGATGCCCAGCAACAACGAATCACCGATCACGCCCTCCACCTGGCCAGCTCCGAGGGCCGCCACGGCAGCCGAGGTGGTGGGGAACGGCACCGCCACGGCCTGGGGCTGCATGCCCTGCAGCTGGGTTTGGCCGAGGCTGCCCGCCACGACAGCGATGCGCCGTCCGCTCAGGCCGGCCGGGGAGCCATCAAAGCGCTCCTGGGGCGCCAGCAATCGCAGGCCCGACAGGCCAATCGGCAGCGTGAAATCCACATTGAGCTCCTGATCCCAGCGGAAGGGCACGCCGCAGGCCAGATCGGCCTTGCCCTGGGCAACGCTCTTGAAGAGATCGGCGCTGGCTGTCACGGGCAGGAAACGCAGCTTCACCGGCTTGCCCAGGGCCTGCTTCAAATCCGCCTGCAGGATCCTGGCCACCTCCACAGCAAAGCCCTCAGCCTCGCCATTGGCATTGGTGCTCATCATCGGTGGCGCGTCGGGAACGGCCCCCAACACCAACTGGCCTTTGCTCTCCACCCGCTGCACCACGCCCTCCGCCCGTGCGGCGCCGACGAGGGGAGACCAGGCGCTGGCGATCAGCAGGGCGGCGGGCAGAAACGTGGCGGAGATCGGCCTCAGAACGGAATGCCGCATCATGGCGCGCCAGGCATCAAACAAACACACAACATACGTCCAACCCTCAAGCTTTCATGAACAAAGGCAACAGCGCCTGGAAAATCCACGGATGATCGTGATCACGAATCGAGGCAAGCTCTGCCTGTTCGTGAAGCCATCCGTCGAGAAGAAGGGAACTGCAATCCCGCGCAAATCATGCCCAGCCACGACGGGTCGGCCGCGGGTCGGCCACGGGTCGGCCACGGTGGTACGCGCTCAGAAGTTGGCGTCGGCCAGGTCCTGCTCCTGCGCAGATGCCGGCGGCTCGAGCATCGCCTTTTCGAGCTCGGCGTTTGCCAACAAAGGACTCCACCTGACCTGGCTCGGCAGGACGCAGCCGCTGGAGCCACGTGCGGCATCGACAGAGTCAGATCAGGGCCAGTTGCGCGGGAGACAACTGCCGCATGGGGGCAGACGATCGGCAGTTGGAGCTTCTCGGCGTCCTGGAAGCCTTGGCTGCCTCGGGCTGCGTGGGGGGAAAGATCTCGGAGCGTGCTCCCGATTGGTCTGCTGGGGAGCGAGAACAAGCCAGGACGGAGGCTCCATCCTGTCTTGTGGGGCCTTCCCTGAGAGGTTGTGCGCCACGGGAGCACAAGGATTTCTGGCAGCAGGCTGAAGGCCCGCTGCCAGAACCTCAGACAAGCGCCGTGCCGGGGAGTCCATTGGCACCCAAGAGGGTGCTGGCACTGAACGGCTGGTTGTTCAGCTGCTTGAGCAGGAGGTCATCCAGGCTGGCTGTGGCGGAATTCAGCCCTGGGTTGCCAAGCAGGGTGCTGAAGCTGCTGGCGTCGGTGGCAGGGACCAAGGCAGGGGCAGGGGATGGCTGGTCAGGGTTGATCAGGCCATCGGAAGACTCCACGCCAGCGAAGGCAGCGATCGGGCCGCTTGGTGCGGTGCCTGAGCCCACGAGACCGGTGAGCGCATCCGGCTCGGCTGCGTTGATTCCAGGGCTGTCTGCCTGCGCAGACGCCTGCGTGAAGACGGGGTCGAAGATGTCCTGCGGGGTGGTGTTGCCGCTGCTGAGCTTGAAGCTGGCCGCTGCCGCAACGTTGGTGCCGCTGGAGAGCAGGGTCCCGTTGGCGTATTCGTAGACGGTGTCAGTCTTGATGTCCACCACCCCCAGGCTCTTGGAAACGCCGGTCGGGTCGAGTGTGATGCCGGTGGGAGTGGTGTTGGCGGCAGCCAGCGTCCAACTTCCTGCAGGGGTGAGGCCGGTGGGGGCGCCGCTGCCGTCCTTGACGATCGTGTACCTGAACACCGTGTTGGCGGTGGAGTCGCTCACCACCCAGAGAGAGTTTCCGTCTGTGGTGAGCCCTTTGGGCACCACCGCAGTCGCCAAGGAAAAGACTCTCTCCGCCTTATCGGTGCCAGAGGTGTTCAGTGCGGCGTTCTGATACCAGTAGATGCGCTTGTTTGAACTGTCAACCATCCAAAGGGCACCTCGAATACTCTGATCCGGGTCAAGTTCCACGAATATAAAAAAGCCGCCCTAGAGGCGGCGCACCAGCAAAATACTCGCATGGCATTTTCACAAAAATGCCAAGCCAGGTTGACTCCTTTTCTTCAAGTCTTATACAACTGCCGTCAGCCTGAAAGTACGCTGGAGATACCGAAGAAAATTGAAAGTAAGATTCTTGAGGCCCCACCATGCCTCGGTTCTCTCAAGCCCAATTTTTCTT
>JBKDOR010000114.1:0-3495 GCA_046342775.1 Synechococcaceae cyanobacterium | reverse complement strand
GCCGGAGCCCTGAGTTCAGCAAGACAGAGCACTGCTACTTGATCGCTCAGCGATGGGCCATCAGGCGTGCAGTCCTGCACAGGGGCATCCTGATCCCTGAACGCGTACCAGAATTACTGGTCGTCGGTTAATCGTGCTTGTGCGCGGTCTGCGAGCCTCCCCCCTGCCAGATCGGGATTTAGAATGCGGTCCGCTTTTTCAGGAGTCTCTGGGTAGATTGGGGATGTCATTACGGCAGGACCAACACCAGTCACTCGCCATGAGTGACCACCATTATGTCGTACTGAACGGAATGTTGCCGCGCTCCACAGCAAGCAAGCGTGCGCGCTTGCGTGGCTCCAGAGCTGTGGCAGCGAGGTCCGCCAGACATCCTGCCTATGCTGCACATCTTAGCACAGTCTCAGCAGCGCGGCGGGGATGGATCGATCACCAATGAATGGATGCGGTTTTCAATGATTGACGTTTGCTCACAACACTCCTATTTCATCTGTTCGAATAGGGTGAACAGCTAGGGCTTGTCATCAATGCTATTAATAAGCTTCTGCCGATCCACTTTGCCATTCGCCAAGAGCGGAAAGGATGTCATGATCAATACTTTATCGGGAACAGCGCGCTTCGGTAGTTTCTCGAAACATGCCAAACGAATATCTGCTTCAGTAATCCCTGCAGCTTGAGCGACCAAGCAACAGGCAACGATACCTTTTCCCCTCTGGCTTTCACCCTTGGCAACAACTGTCACAGCCTCTAAGCCCTGAATAGACTTCACCACTTCCTCCACATATCTGAGTGAAACCAGTAGTCCATCACGGTTCACACTTTGGTCGGATCTTCCAACCACCACTAGGTGCCCATCTTCCCAGGCCAGACCTTGGTCGTTAGTGCAGAACCAAGTGTCTTTATTACACGGAGAGACTAATTCTCCATCATTATCAACATACCCTTCAAAGCCGTATTCGTGCTTACACCAGAGCTTGCCTACATTTTCCATCTCCTCCAGGATTTCTCCGCTTCTCTTTTCTACGTTCACCTGTACTCCTGGCATCGGCTTGCCCACTGTTTTGATCCGTATATCGCTTGGTTCGCGGGGATCAGCAGCAGCTATCGCCCCCATTTCCGTACTACCATAGAGTTTTACTAGACATCCGAATCTTGATTCATAGTTCGAAAAAACGTCATCAGTGATGCGATCACCTGCTACTACTGTTACCCTGTAAGGCCTATCACTAGGATGAACCCTGGATAGTGCATTGCAATAAGCGGGCGTAAGAAATGCTGTGTTGGGCTCAAATTCTTGTTCTCTTTCAAAATACCGAAGAAGATTAGCGCCTTTTTGCAAATCAATCGATGCTCTTGCTGCCACAGCTGGCAAGAAAGCCGCCCCCAAGCCATACATGTGAAAAATCGGTACAGGTATGGCGATGCGGTCTTTGCTGCAAATATCCAACCTCTTGACACAGTTGAGTGAGTTTGCTTTTATGTAGGCATGGGAATGCCGCACTATTTTAGGTTTCCCTGTGCTCCCTGATGTTTGCAAATAGAGCTTAGGACTACCATCCTGCACTGCTAACGAGCTCTCATTCCTTTTCAATCTCAAAAACTGTTCGGGATAGTGCAAGTCAACCACATTGCCTTCATCGCTTAATGTTTCAGCTTGCGCTGTATACTGGCAAAATCTGGGTATAATCTGCTTTTCTTCTCGCGGCAAGCCTATCTGCCTTGGCAATAGCAAGAAGCTATACTCTTGCTCTAGTAAGAACAAAAGGAATATGGCGCTCGTGAGTGAGTTATCGCATTCAAATGCAATGCTGTTTGTCTGGCTGATACCTCGTTCTTCCATGTACCTTTGAATGCTTTCAAAAACTGTGGGCATTCCTTGATATGTACATGTTAAAACTCCATCTGTCAACAGGTTCATGTCATCCTCCGATTCTTGACGAGCTCCGACAAAGTGCTGTTGTTCTTTCATCTGAGGAGGTTGATTTTATTGAACAAATAGGAGCCCGATGTTCGTCAGCTCCCTCTGGGAGGAACAGGGCATACTCATTATCACTTATGGGGGAAGCCTTCGAGGATGCTTAGATGTCTTCCATGGCCATACCAACACAGACTCTGCCAGCCTGAATTACAGCCTGCTAGAAGCTCCCT
The DNA here is from genome assembly GCA_046342775.1 of Synechococcaceae cyanobacterium. Classification (GTDB taxonomy): domain Bacteria; phylum Cyanobacteriota; class Cyanobacteriia; order PCC-6307; family Cyanobiaceae; genus Cyanobium. The sequence goes on along the minus strand of JBKDOR010000114.1, from coordinate 1,350 downwards.
GAAGCCGATGGACTCTGCACTTCATGAATTATCAGCATCTTTTCAAATATCCTGAACAACGTTGTAACTTCTTCAGCTCAAGTAATAACTTGCTACCAGCCACTTTTTCGCTCTCGCGTTGGCAGAAGACTGCCTGAGACTGCTGCATCACTTCGACGACTTTTGGTCTTCGAATGGTCGAAGACTCAAGGCGATGCCATCTACGCAACCCCCCTCGCAATGTGAGGGCTCCACAACGTGCATATGGTGCAACAGCAGTGGGTGCAAGCCGGGCTGCTAGACATGCCCTGCTGAAACCTGTACATAGCTTGCGGAGGTTTAACGCTGTAGGATCTCAAATGATCGTCTGCCCAGCGTTTGCCGGCGTCAGGCGATACTTTGGGTTCCCAACAGTTGGGGTGTTAACACTCCACATTGGAGATTGTCTCCCGTGTAGTTACAATGATCTTGCCCGTCTTCAGTGTTTGTTGAGTCACTGGGTAGCCTTGGCTTGCTCGGCCTGGCAGGAGGGGATTTTGGTTTCAAGGAATCGACTCAACGCCTGTGTCGACCTAAAGTTTTTAGGCACAAGATCGTTTGGCCTAAATTCCACTGAATATTGCTTGGAAATCCAGGTTATTAAGTTCATCATATTCATGGAATCCATCGCACCCGTTTCGATCAGGTCATAGTCATCATCAAAATTGCTTGGCGGCTTACCGTGGAAGGTGTCTGAAATAATGTAGTTGCGCACTTCCTTGAGCAGATTCATTTGGGTGATTAGGATTTATATATATATTGTCGCTCATGTCGATCTCTGCCTGAATGTCTTTTTAGCAAAGCCTCACAGTTCTTAACGCTTTTGAGCACTTGTCTTTCGTGCCAGGACAGGCACCCAGCCATGGACTCTCAGCTGGTTGCTTTGCTCGGTGCCTGTACTCCTTGTTTGCAGTAGAGCCTCTCTGCCAAAGCGGCGATCGCCGGCCGATTGACTTTCTTCGCCATGATGGCAGATTGGGCTGGTATGGATCAGGGCAAGCAAGCACTCCCAGATATCGAACCTGTTTACTTCCTGCCATCTTAGCCATGTTGCATGACCAGCCACCATCCGGCAGGCTCCAGGCAGGTTACACCAAAACGATGATTCATAAAACTACGACTTAAGACTTCTTTCCAGTAGCGCAGATGATGGAGTCATGAGTGGTAATACAGCATTGCGGTTTCGCCTTGCGTATCCGTTCAGGGGGCGGGATGGCTCACCTGGAACTCCAGCCCTGCTGAACCCTTGACGGCAGCTTGATTCCCGGTTGCATCTCAGGCAGAGACCGCCTGTGATGAGCAGCCCTCCTGCCGGGATTCCAGAAGCGGATT
>JBKDOR010000113.1:0-12918 GCA_046342775.1 Synechococcaceae cyanobacterium | reverse complement strand
CACCCCGGTGAGCGGCGACAGCTTCCGCTACCAGCCCAGCGGCGAGAACGCCTTCGGCCCCAGCGCCGTCACGTTCACGGTGGGGGCCGACGGCCGGGCCACGGCGGTGCGGATCGACAATCTCAACCTCAACGGCCAGGGCCTGGGGGTGCTCCAACGGCGCTGATGGGGGCAGCGAAGGTTTCCTCTGAACCTGACCCGGTGCCGGAGCGCTGCAAAAGTGGGCCTGGCCAGCGCCGCTCGCATGCATCTCACCCCCCAGGAGAAGGACAAGCTCCTCGTCGTCACGGCGGCCCTGCTGGCGGAGCGGCGGCTGAACCGCGGCTTGCGGCTCAACCATCCCGAAGCGGTGGCCTGGCTCAGCTTCCAGGTGCTGGAGGGCGCCCGCGATGGCCGCAGCGTGGCCGAGCTGATGGAGGAGGGCAGCACCTGGCTCAGCCGCGACCAGGTGATGGAGGGGGTGCCCGAACTGGTCGACGAGGTGCAGATCGAGGCGGTCTTTCCCGACGGCACCAAGCTCGTCACCCTGCACGATCCGATTCGCTGAAGCGCCGTCCGCTCAGTCCACTCCGCCGCGGCCCCGCTCCTCCTCAACCCTCGCGCCCCCGCCCCTCGCCAGCGCCCACCATGCCTCCCTTGATCCCCGGTGAACTGCTGCCGGAACCCGGCGAGATTGAGCTCAACGCCGGCCGCCCCGTCACCACCGTCACGGTGGCCAACACGGGCGACCGGCCGGTGCAAGTGGGCTCCCACTTTCACTTCTTCGAGGCCAACAGCGCCCTGAGGTTTGACCGCGACGCCTGCCGCGGCCTGCGCCTCGACATCCCCGCCGGCACGGCGATCCGCTTCGAGCCCGGCGACAGCCGTGACGTGAACCTGGTGCCCTTCGCCGGCGCCCGGAAGGTGTTCGGCTTCAACGGCCAGATCAACGGCCCGCTCGACTGAGCCCGCCGGCGAGCCCGCCCTCCGGACCCGTCTCCTCAGCGCGCGCCCCGCGGCCGCGACCCTCCCGGATTCCCCCCCATGCCCTACCGCATCAGCCGCCACGCCTACGCCGAGACCTACGGCCCCACCACCGGCGACCGCTTGCGCCTGGCCGACACCGAGCTGATCCTTGAGGTGGAGAAGGATTTCACCGTCTACGGCGACGAGGTGAAGTTCGGCGGCGGCAAGGTGATCCGCGACGGCATGGGCCAGGCCCAGACCCCCCGCAGCCAGGGGGCGGTGGACACGGTGATCACCAACGCCCTGATCCTCGACTGGTGGGGGATCGTCAAAGCCGACATCGGCCTGCGAGACGGCCGCATCGTGGCGATCGGCAAGGCGGGCAATCCCGACACCCAGGAGGGGGTGACGATCGTGGTGGGGCCGGGCACCGAGGCGATCGCCGGCGAAGGCCACATCGTGACGGCCGGCGCCATCGACACCCACATCCATTTCATCTGTCCCCAGCAGGTAGAAACGGCCCTCGCCTCCGGTGTCACCACCATGCTGGGAGGGGGCACCGGTCCCGCCACCGGCAGCAACGCCACCACCTGCACCCCCGGCCCTTTCCACCTGGCGCGGATGCTGCAGGCCGCTGAGGGATTGCCGATCAACCTGGGCTTTTACGGCAAGGGCAACGCCAGCACGCCGGAGGCCATTGAGGAGCAGATCCGCGCCGGCGCTTGCGGGCTGAAGCTGCACGAGGACTGGGGCACCACCCCCGCCGCCATCGACTGCTGCCTGAGCGTGGCCGACCGCTTTGACGTGCAGGTGTGCATCCACAGCGACACCCTCAACGAGGCGGGGTTCGTGGAGGACACGATCCGCGCCATCGGCGGCCGCACGATCCACACCTTTCACACCGAGGGCGCGGGCGGCGGCCACGCCCCAGACATCATCCGCATCTGCGGAGAGGCCAATGTGCTGCCCAGTAGCACCAATCCCACCCGGCCCTACACCCGCAACACGCTGGAGGAGCACCTCGACATGTTGATGGTGTGCCACCACCTGGATCCCAAGATTCCGGAGGATGTGGCGTTTGCTGAATCCCGCATCCGCCGCGAGACGATTGCCGCCGAGGACATCCTCCATGATCTGGGGGCGTTTTCGATCATCGCCAGCGACTCCCAGGCCATGGGCCGGGTGGGTGAGGTGATCCTGCGCACCTTTCAAACCGCCCACAAGATGAAGGTGCAGCGGGGGGCCCTGGCCGGCGATGGGGAACGGAACGACAACACGCGTCTGAAGCGCTACATCGCCAAAACCACCATCAATCCTGCCATTGCCCACGGTATCGACAGCCAGGTGGGCTCGGTGGAGGTGGGCAAGCTGGCGGATCTGGTGCTTTGGAAGCCGGGCTTCTTTGGCGTCAAGCCGGAGCTGGTGCTCAAGGGTGGCTCCATCGTTTGGGCCCAGATGGGAGATGCCAATGCCTCGATTCCCACGCCCGGCCCCGTGCATGGCCGGCCGATGTTTGCCGCCTACGGCGCGGCTTTGGCCCCCAGCTGCCTCACCTTCGTGAGCCAGGCGGCCCTGGAGGAGGATCTGCCCCGCCGTCTCGGGTTGCGGCGGGCCTGCGTGCCGGTGCAAAACACCCGCGGCGGCATCGGCAAGACCTCCATGAAAAACAATTCGGCTCTGCCGAAGATGGAGGTCGACCCCCAGACCTACGAGGTGTACGCCGACGGCGAACTGCTGACCTGCGAGCCGGCGGAGGTGCTGCCGATGGCCCAGCGCTACTTCCTGCTCTGACGCGCTGGCGCCCGATACCCGCCTCAACCGACACAAGGTTACCGGGCTTTCGGTAACAATCATCACCGGGAAGCACCCGAGTGGCGCAGCAGGATCCGCCCAGCAGAACGACGCCATGTTCACCGACTATCGCCCCAACCACGGCTACGACGAGTACTTCAGCGGCGCGGACCAACCCCGACAGGCTCTTAAACCGTTGTTGTCGTCCCTGGGGGCGATGGGGCTGGATCAACTCAATCACAACCACGCCGCGGCGGCAATGCTGCTCAAGCGGCTGGGGGCCACCTTCCGCCTCAACGACTCCGGCAGCCAAGGGGTGGAGCGCATCCTGCCGTTCGACCCGCTGCCCCGGCTGATCGGCACTGACGATTGGCAGCGGCTGGAGAAGGGTCTGTTCCAGCGGCTGCAGGCGATCGACCTGTTCCTGGCGGACGTCTACGGCGAGGGAAAAATCATGGCCGATGGCGTGGTCCCCCGGGAGGACGTGGAAAGCTCCCAGGGCTGGCGGCCCCAGATGCGCGGCGTCAAGCCGCCCCTGGGGCGCTGGTGCCACATCTCCGGCCTTGATCTGGTGCGGGATGGCGATGGCACCTGGCGGGTGCTGGAGGACAACCTGCGCTGCCCCTCCGGCGTGGCCTACTTCCTCGAAAACCGGCGCGTGATGAAGCGCATTTTCTCAAACCTGTTCCAGGGCCGCACCGTGCAGCCGATCGACGACTACGCCTCCAGGCTGCTGGAGACCTTGCGCGATCTGGCCCCCTGGACCGACTCGCCCCGCGTCGTGCTGCTGACACCCGGCGTCTACAACAGCGCCTACTTCGAGCACAGCTATCTCGCCCAGCAGATGGGCATCCCCCTGGTCGAAGGTCGCGATCTGATCTGCGAAAGCGGCAGGGTTTGGATGCGCAGCACCTCCGGCCTTGAAGCCGTGGATGTGATCTATCGCCGCATCGACGACGACTTCCTCGATCCAGCCGAGTTCCGAGCCGACTCGATGCTGGGGGTGCGGGGACTGCTGGCGGCGTTCCGGGTCGGGAGGGTGGCAATCGCCAACGCACCCGGCACTGGCGTGGCGGACGACAAGCTCATCTATGCCTATGTGCCGGAGATGATTCGCTACTACCTGGGCGAAACGCCGATTATTGAGAATGTGCCCACCTATCTCTGCGCCCGCGCCGACGACCGCGCCTATGTACTCGCCCACCTGCACGAGCTGGTGGTGAAATCGGTGGCCGAGGCGGGGGGGTATGGCATGCTGATCGGCCCCCATGCCAGCCGCGAGGAGATTGCGATCTTTGCTTCCAAGATCGAACACGATCCCCGCAACTTCATTGCCCAACCAACCCTGGAACTCTCCACGGTGCCGTCCCTGAGTGAAGGTGAGCTCTATCCCTGCCATGTGGATTTGCGTCCGTATGTTCTGCGCGGCAAGAGCAACTGGGTCACGCCCGGCGGCCTCACCCGCGTGGCCCTGCGGCGCGGCTCGCTGGTGGTGAATTCCTCCCAGGGAGGCGGCTGCAAGGATACCTGGATCGTGGCCGAAGGTGGCGACAGCGCCGACCTCGTCCCTGCAGAGGTGGCTTCATGCTGAGCCGCGTCGCCGATTCTCTCTACTGGATCAACCGCTACATTGAACGGGCCGAGAACATCTCCCGCTTCGTCGAGGTGAGTGAGGCCATGGCCCTGGACTGCCCCCCGGGCAGCGCCGAACCCTGGCTGCCGCTGATCGATGCCAGCGGCGTACGCGATGAATTTGACGCCCTGTTTCCTGAGGGGCGTCCTGAGGACGTGATCCGGTTTCTGGTCAACGCACCGGAAAACCCGAACTGCGTGGTGAAATGCATGGATATCGCCCGCGAGAACGCCCGCCAGATCCGCGACGTGATCACCACCGAGATGTGGGAGCAGCTCAACGGCACCTACTGGGCCCTGCAGGAACAGGATTTCTGGGAGCAGCCCCCCCAGGAGCAACTGCGCGAGATCCGCCGTTCCTGCCAGCTCTTCTACGGCATCACCGACGCCACCCTCAGCCGTGATCTGTCCTGGCAGTTCAGCCGCCTGGGGCGCCTGCTGGAGCGGGCCGACAAAACCACCCGCATTCTCGACGTCAAATACTTCCTGCTGCTGCCCTCCAGCGAGGAGGTTGGAGGCGTGCTGGATGAATTGCAGTGGATTGCACTGCTGCGCACCGCCGGCGCCTACCAGATGTTCCGGCAGTCGCAGCAACAGGGCATCAGCCCCAAAGCGGTGGCCTCATTTCTGCTGCTCAATCCCATCTTCCCGCGCTCCGTACGCTACTGCCTGGAGCGCATCAATGAAACCCTGAGGATCATCCGTGGCCGCTCAGTTCCCGGAGCGCCGGACGATCTGGAATGCTTCACCGGCCTGCTGCTGGCGCGCTGGAGCTACACCCACATCGAAGAGCTGATCGCCAGCGGACTGCATGAGGCCATTGATGGACTACAACAGGATTTTAACCGCTTACACACCTTGATTGAGCAGCGCTACTTCATCTCTCCCACGCCAACCTCCGGCGCAGAATTGGCATGCGGGCCCGCCTAATCCACAGCTTCGTCTACCGCTACAGTGAGCCGGTCAGCCTCGGCCCCCATCGCTTCTGCTTGAAACCGCGAGGCCATGGCTTTCAGAGGTTGCTGTCGTTCGAGCTAAGCCTCACGCCGCGGCCCAGCTTCCTCTATCCGCTGGTGGCCGCCAGCGGCGATGAAATCTTGCGGGCCCGCTTCGAAGGAACCACCGAAGAGTTCCTTGTGCTGGCCCAGAGCGAGGTGGAAACGGAACTCGGCCCGAAACTCAGCGACTGCCTCTGTGATGGGGATCTGGAGCTGCCTTATCCGATCGGCAAACTCAACGGCGACCTGGCTGGCTCGCTGGTGGGCTGGCTGCCCAACGGCCAGCACGATCCCGCGGCGGTCGACCTGGCCCAGGACGCCCTGATGGGCAGCAACCAGCGGGCGCTGCTGTTCCTGGAGCAGTTGATCGCCATCATCCAGGATCGGGTGAAATACACCCAACGCCACCTGGGCCCAGCCTGGCCTGCCGGCCGCACCCTCAAGGAGCGGGTGGGTTCCTGCCGCGATCTGGCGATGCTGATGATCGAAACCTGCCGTTGCGTTGGCCTGCCGGCCCGCTTCGTGAGCGGCTATCACATCGTGGAGCCGAGGCCCAAAACCTACGACCTGCATGCCTGGGCGGAGGTCTACTTGCCCGGGGCGGGTTGGCGCGGCTTCGATCCCAGTGGCAAGGGCCTGATCGACGATCGCTACATCACCCTGGCCACGTCCTCCCGCCCTCCCCTGACCGCAGCCGTGACCGGCAGCTTCTACGGCCCCGCCGAGGTGAAAAGCGAGATGGACTGGAGCATTGAAGCGACGCTGGTGGATCCCGCCGCGCCGGTCGGCACAGCCGAAGAAAACCGGAATCGGTAACCGATGGCGCAGCAGGCCGCCCGCGTCCGCAGGATGAAGGATCGATCCGGTTCGCCAAGCCATGGCCATCGCCACGTCGAGCTCATTGCTGGAGGCCATGCGCCGCCATTTGTTCCTGAGCCAGGCCAAGTCGCCGTCGCTGGCCACAAGCCACGATCACTACCTTTGCCTGGCCCTGGCGGTGCGCGACCGACTGCTGCGCAGCTGGGTGGATACGGCCGAGACCTACACCAGCAAGGGGGTGCGCACCGCCGCCTACCTCTCGGCCGAATATCTGCTGGGTCCCCACCTGGAAAACAATCTGGAGATCCTCGGCCTGCGCCATGAAGCGGAAGAGGCCTGCGCCGCCCTCGGCCTCAACATCGAGGAGCTGATCGCCCAGGAGTCCGAACCCGGCCTGGGCAATGGCGGACTAGGGCGCCTGGCGGCCTGCTTCCAGGAGTCGATGGCCACCCTGGAGCTGCCGGCCATCGGCTATGGCATCCGCTACGAATACGGCATCTTCCGCCAGAAGATCGGCCCCCACGGGCAGGTGGAAAGCACCGACCCGTGGCTCACTGGTGGCAACCCCTGGGAGGTGATCCGGCCGGAATGGAGTTATCCGGTCACCATCGGCGGCCACACGGTGATCGGCGTCGCTTACGACACGCCGATCCTTGGCTGCGGCGTCAACACCGCCAACACCCTGCGGCTGTGGTCGGCCCAGGCGCCGGATGCCTTCGACTTCGCCTCCTTCAACGCCGGCGATTACACCCGTGCCGTCCTGCAGAAGGTGCAGTCGGAAACGCTCTCCAAAGTGCTCTATCCCAACGACGAGCTGGAGCAAGGCAAGCGGTTGCGCTTGAGCCAGCAGATCTTCTTCGTGTCCTGTTCGTTGCAGGACATGTTCCGCATCCTGCTGGGGCAGGGCCTGGCCGTCACCGACTTCCACCGGAAGTTCGCGCTTCAGCTCAACGACACCCACCCAGCCATCGCCGTCGCTGAACTGATGCGGCTGCTGATCGACGTGCACCACGTCGACTGGGACACCGCCTGGACGATCACCACCAGCACGATCAGCTACACCAACCACACCCTGCTGCCGGAAGCGCTGGAAGCCTGGAGCGTGCCGTTGTTCGAGCATCTGCTGCCACGGCACCTGGAAATCATCTACGAAATCAATGCCCGCTTCCTGCGCATGGTGCGCATTCGCAACCCCGGCCAACCGGAACTGCTGGAGCGCCTGTCGCTGATTGAGGAGAGCGGAGTGCGCAAGGTGCGCATGGCCCATCTGGCCGTGGTCGGCAGTCACAAAGTCAATGGCGTGGCGGAACTGCACAGCGATCTGCTGCGTCGCCACCTGTTCCACGATTTCGCCCAGCTCTGGCCGGAACACTTCACCAACATCACCAACGGCGTCACGCCGCGGCGCTGGCTGGCCGTGGCCAACCCACCATTGGCCGCCCTGCTGGATCAGCACCTCGGCGCCGAATGGCGGCGCGATCTCAATCGGCTCAAGGGCCTGGAGCCGCAGGTGGGCGACGCTGGCTTCCAGCAGGCCTGGCAGCAGGTGCGGGAGCGGGCCAAGCAGCGCCTGGCCAACACGATCCGCAAGGAAACAGGCATCCTCGTTGATCCCTCCTCCCTGTTTGACGTGCAGGTGAAGCGGATCCACGAATACAAACGCCAGCACCTCGCGGCCCTGCAACTGGTGGAGCGCTACCTGCGGCTGAGGAACGGCGAGGATCTGCCGCCGCGCACCGTGATTTTCGGCGGCAAGGCGGCTCCGGGTTACGCCATGGCCAAGCTGATCATTCGCTTGATCGTTGGCATGGCCGAGATGATCAACCTCGACCCCGCCATGGAGGGCCGCCTGCGGGTGGTGTTCCTGCCGAACTTCAATGTGAGCCTGGCCCACAAGATCTACCCGGCCGTGGACCTCTCCGAGCAGATTTCCACCGCGGGCATGGAGGCCTCCGGCACCGGCAACATGAAGATGGCGCTCAACGGCGCTCTCACGATTGGCACCCTGGATGGTGCCAACATCGAGATCCGCGAGCGGGTGGGCGAAGACAACTTCTTCCTGTTCGGCCACACTGCCGAACAGCTGCAGGATTTGGAGCGCAATGGATACCACCCGATGCCCTGGCTCGACACCGACCCGCTGGCCCGGGAGGCGATCGAACTGATCGGTTCCGGACACTTCAGCGAAGGCGACCGGGATCTGTTCCATCCCCTGCTGGCTGACATCTGCAGCCGCGATCGCTTCCGGGTGATGGCCGATCTGGGGGACTACCGTCGAGCCCAGAACGCCGTTGACGCCGCCTGGCGTGAACCGCACCGCTGGACCACGATGTCGGCGCTCAACACAGCCCGTTGCGGGTACTTCAGCAGTGATCGTTCGATCCGGGAGTACGCCGCCGAGATCTGGAAGCTGGAACCGGTCTCCGTGCCCGCCAGCGGCAGCTCGTCCAGCTGAGTCACCCCCTGCCCGTGCCCGCCTCCTCGCTGCCCAGCGCCCCATCCCCATCGCTCACCACGCCTGTTCCGGCCTGGATGCAGGCCGTGGCAGCCGAGGCGGAGACCCGCCTCAGCAGGGCCGGCATCGAGCTCACCCTGGGCGGTGAGCCCACCTTTGTGCCTGAGCATCCCGAGGGCAGCGAGTGGAGCGTGAGCGCCGACGGACCCACCAAGCTCGGCTACGCCCGCCGCCTCGGCCAGGAGGTGCAACAGCGCATCTGGCCCGGCAGCACGCTGCTCTACTGCCCCGGCAAGCGCTACGAAGGTGAAGTCAATCCCCGCTGGGCGCTGCGGATCTTCATCGGCTGCGATGGTGAGCCTCCGGTGCGGTGGCCGGAGCCCTGCCAACCGGGGCGTCGCGGTCGCGTGCCCAGCCCGCTGGCCGCCCGAGACTGGCTGAATCGGCTGCAACAGCGCCTGGGGGTCGCCCTGCAGCCGCTGTTCCTGGTCGATCCGCTCAACGCCGAACGCCAGGTGTGGGCCGCGCCACTCAGCGCCGAGGAGGGCGCTGACAACGCGGTGCTCTGGCGCACGGGGTCCTGGACCCTCAAGGCCAACCTGGCCAAGCTGAGTGGCGCCCCGGGGCCGGCCGGGCTGCGCTTACCCCTCGACCATTTCCCGGACGACCTGCCGCGCCAGGTCCTCACCCTGGAGGTGGACGACGAAGGCTGGGAGCTGTTCCTGCCACCGCTCACCAGGCGGCCGCTGCAGGTGCTGCTGCAGGCGGTGGCGGACAGCCTGGAAGGGCTGGCGGCGCCGCGGCTGAGCGGCATGCTGCCGGTGGATGCCCATGGTCATTGGCAGGTGCTGGGGCTGGCCGCCGATCCAGGCGTGCTGGAAGTGAACCTGCCGATCTGCCACAGCTGGGCTGACTACGACCGCTGGCTGCAACAGCTGCAGGCGGTGGGAGCGCTGGTGGGGCTGCGCAGCTGGAAGAAAACCGCCGATGGCCGCCAGGACAGCACTGGCGGCGGCAACCACCTGCTCTGGGGCGGTCCAGACCTGAGCCGCCATCCCTTCTTCAGTCGCCCGGGCTGGCTGGCGGCGATCCTGCGCTACTGGCAGCAGCACCCCGCTTTGGCCTATCTGTTCTGCGGCAACAGCGTTGGGCCGGCCTCCCAATCGCCGCGGCCGGATGAGGCCCTGGGCGACATCTTCGATCTGGAGCTGGCCTACCGAGCCCTGGAGCAGGCCGACGGCCAACCCAGTTCCGACGCCTGGGGGGATCAACGCAGCCTGATCGGCGAAACGCTGCGCCATCTGCACGCCGATCGCAGCGGCAACAACCATCGCAGCGAGATCAGCTTCGACAAGTTCTGGAACCCCGGCGCCGCGGCCGGTTGCCTTGGATTGGTGGAATTCCGAGCGCTGGAAAGCCTGCCCGAAGCCCGCTGGAGCAGCGCCATCGCCCTGCTCTGGAGCGCCCTGGCCGCCCATCTCCTGGAACCACGCCATCGGCCTAGGGGCCTGCGCGACTGGGGTCGTGCACTGCATGACCGGCAGCTGCTGCCCAGCCAGCTGTGGGCTGATCTCGAGGCGGTGCTCAACGATCTGGCCGCCGATGGCCTGGTGCTGGAGCAGGAGGTGTTTCGCACGATCTGGAACTGGCGCTTCCCACCGCTGTTGAGCTGGCAGGGCGACGCGGCGATGGCCGCTCGGCAAGGGCCCTGCCGGCTGGAGCTGCGGGCGGCCCTGGAGCCCTGGCCCCTGATCTGCGACACGCCGGTGGAGGGGGGCAGCACAAGCCGCTTCATCGATGCCTCCCTACGGCGCTTCGAGGTGATCGCCAGCCCAGCCTTTCGCCAGCACTGCAGCCTTTGGCTGGAAGGCCGGCCCCTGCCCCTGGCCAATCCCCAGGCGGGCGGGGCCGAAGCCAACGCGCCGCTGGCGGTTCGGGTGCGCAGCCAACGGTTGTTCCCCTGCCTGCATCCAGCGATCCCGCCGCGCAGCCCGCTGGAGCTGGTGATTCGCAGCCCGATGGGCGTTGAGGCCTTCCAGCTGGTGCTGGAGCAGGAGCGGTGCGAACCCCTGGCAGCGGAACAGCGAACGACCACGCCTCGCGCTGGGGTGCAGCCCTGGAGCGGGAAACGGCGGCCGGGGGAGGTCAGCCTCGATTTGCGACTGGAGGAGGAATTGGCGAGCGGCCCTGGCCGCTGAGACGCCCATGGCCACGATCAGCAGCGAGTGCCAGGAGCTGCGGTTGCCAGCAGCAACGCGTGCAAGCAACAAGGGATAGTAGCGGCTCAAGACCGGAACTTGAGACTGCTCGTTGACATCACTGCACGCATTCACAGTTGCGATGAGGAACCCGCTGGCGCTGGCCACGGGTTCCGCGAGTCTTATGGACGGCTGAATTACCAGCTCACTCCGTGCAATTTGGGCAACGGGGCTGTACGGAACGTGGTGGCGAACAACCGGGGGATCAGGCGGCTGTTGTACACCCGGAACTCGCGCACAATCGTGGCGCCAGGATCGCGCACCGCCTGATTCAGCACCACCGAACCATCCGGATCAGAAACCGAGCGGTGAAAGGTACCAGGCGGAATGCGCAGGATATCTCCACCGGTTTCCAGTCGCACGATGTGATACGGGTAATTCCAGCCGAAGTTCACCAGATAGAAGGTGCGGCCTCCATGCAGGGCCAGCAGATTGTCCTCCTGGTGAGGATGGAGATAGAACTGCCAGGCGCCGGTCTTCTCCTCATCCGGCGGACTCACGGCCGGCCCGGAGTGGATCACCAGGTCGCGGGCATTCGAATCGGCAACCGTGATGTCGAAGAAGCGCACGGCGGGCGTATCCCGGAACTTCTCGTAGGGGATCAGCTCAAACATCGGCGCCGGCTTCGGCATGAAGGCAGTCATCGGCCTGGGGGAGTGGGGCGGGAGAGCTGGTTCAGTGAACCGAACCGCCACACCCGGCAACCGTGGCAACCACTACCGAAGTCCGCCGAACACTGGCCAGTTCCGGGAGTGACCCGAATCGCCGGCAGCAGGGCTCAGAACGGGATCGGCATCTCCACCGCCGCCGGCGCCGGGCCGCAGGCGGCCACCCGCTGGGCCACCACCTGGCCCACCAGCACGATCGAGGGCGAGGCGAAGTTGCCGGCGGCGGCACGGTCGGCCAGCTCCGCCAGGGGACTGAGCAGCAGGCGCTGCCCCTCCACGGTGCCCTGCTGGATCACCGCCGCCGGCGTGTCGGCCGCCAGACCGCCGGCCAGCAGTTCCTCGGCGATGCGGCGCAGGTTGTGCAGGCCCATGTAGATCACCAGGCCGTCGCTGCTGCGGGCCAGGCCGCGCCAGTCGACGCCAGGGCGCAACTTGTCGATCTCCTCATGGCCGGTCACGAAGGTGACGCTGGAGCCGGCCTTGCGGTGGGTCACAGGAATACCGGCATAGGCCGGCGCGGCAATGCCGGCCGTGACCCCGGGCACCACCTGCACCGGGATGCCCCGGGCCGCCAGATGGGCGGCCTCCTCGCCGCCGCGGCCGAACAGGAAGGGATCGCCCCCCTTGAGGCGCACGATCAGGCGGCAGCGGCCGGCCAGCTCCACCAGCACGGCGTTGGTGCTGGGCTGGGGCACCGAGTGGTGGCCGCGGCGCTTGCCCACGAAATGGCGCTCACAACCATCAGGCACCAGGTCGAGCAGGGCCTTGGGCACCAGGGAGTCGTACACCAGGGCATCGCACTGCTGCAGCAGGCGCTGGGCCTTGACGGTGAGCAGGTCGGGATCGCCGGGGCCTGCCCCCACCAGATACACCGTGCCCAGGGCTGGCGCTTGCCTGCTCACGGCAGGGCCTCGAGGGCGTCGAGCAGCACCGCCCGCAGCGCCGGCCGCTGCAGGAGGGGCACGCCGGCAGCTCCCGGCAGCCGTTCGCTGAGGCGGTTGGCCGCCAGCACCAGGGGCAGAGCTGGGGCGGGGACGTTCAGGGGCGGATCCTCGGGATCAGCGGCACTGTATGCAGCAGCCAGAGCACAACCGCCGCTCACCCGCTCCAGCCAGGCCAGGTAGCGCTCAGCCAGGGGGTGGGCAAGCGGGTGGTGCAGCAGCAGGGGCCGCTCCTGGCCCGCCCCGCTGGCCTGCCGCAGCCGCTCGATCTCCCGGCGCAGGGCCTGCTGCCAGCAGGGCCAGGCGCCGAGAAAGGGCAGGCGCCGCACGCGGGTGTGGCGGCGCCAGTGGGCGGCGATGGCGGGCACGTCCTGCCGCACATGGCCCCCGGGCAACAACAGCAGCGGCACC
>JBKDOR010000112.1:0-5055 GCA_046342775.1 Synechococcaceae cyanobacterium | reverse complement strand
TTGGCGATCAATCATGTGATTCACCACATCGGCCGAAATCTTCATCACCTCCAGGTCGCTGTTGGCAGTGATGGTGACGGTGCTGGGTTCGCCAGAAAATAGACTCATCTCGCCAAAAAACTCACCATTGCGAAGTAGCATGAATTCCACCTCTTCGCCGGTTTCCAGCCGTGCTGACATCAGTGCCTGTCCGGTCACGATGATATAGAGCTCATGGTCGAGCCGTCCCTGGCGGATCACCTTTTCGCCCGCTGCGAAATGCTGTAGGGCAATGCCTGATGTTGCGGTTGTGGTGCCGCCCTCATCGCGATTGATTGGCACGTAGGCAGGAATAGCCTGCAGGCTCTCGCTGAACTTTTTGGCGATACGATTCTGCTGACTGGTGGGGCCATGAAAGTGATAGAGGGTGCGGATTGGGAAGGGAATCGAGAGGTTGTTGCGTTTCGCTGCATACCATGCTCTGGTCATGAATCGCTCGCGAATCTGCTCGATCTCGCTATAGTCACGAATGAAGAACTTAACCTCGTAGGTTACTGCCGAATCGGAGTAATTTAGGGTAAACACGTCGGGCTGGGGATCAAGCAGGATGCCCTTGGTTTCCAGGGCGGTGGTTTTCAGAACCTGCCGGGCGAGATTGGGCGGGTCGTTGTAGGAGAAGCCGATTCGAATCCGCTCGGCATGGATCGGGGTGGGCTTGGTGAAGTTGCGAATCACCGCACTGCCGATCAATTTGTGCGGGATCACCACCATTTCCTGCTCGAGGGTGAGCAAGCGCACCGCCCGCCAGTTGATATCGATCACCTGCCCTACCACGCCGCTCACCTCCAGCCAATCTCCCACGCTGAAGGGGCGCTCAAACAGCAGCGCAATGCCCGACATCACGCTGCCGAGCGTGTCCTGCAAGGCCAGGCCGATCACGATCGTACTGATGCCCAGGGCCGTGACCAGACCGGCCAGGTCGGCATTCCAGACGGTGGCCAGCACAAATGCCGTGCCCAGCAAAATCAGAAACAGGCGTGCCAGATCGATCAACAGCTTCGGCACCCGGGCGCGCCAGGTGTCGGCCTGGGCCTGTTCAAACAGGATGGCGTTGAGCAGAGATAACGCCGCATGAATCACACTGACCCAGAAGACGGTCTCAACCGTGCGAAACAAGCGGCTGGCTGGATCAAGCAGCAACAGGTGCTGCAGGAACAGCAGCAGCACCAGCATCGGCAGCAGCACATCGCGCAGCAAGCGCACGGTGCTGGCCATGGCGCGATTCTGGCGTTTGAGGCGATGGATCAGCTCGCCGAGCAGGATGGTGGCCAGGGGGAAGCCAAGGGCCAGGCCGATTCCCCAGATCCACAGCGTCGCGGAGATGGTCATGATTGGGGTGGCACGTCGCCGCCGGAGATGAGCGGCGCGGTGGTCAACCGCCAACCTCTGGTGCTGGGCAGGCTGGCAGCTGCCGTGCTGATCAGCTCAAATTTGTACAGGTCTTCAAGGCGGTGATGCACCACTTCGGAAACCACCACCGCCCCGCTGCTGCAAGCTTGACTGAGCGCATGGGCCTGCTTGACCGTTTCGCCCCAGATGTCATAGACCACCCGACTTTTGCCAACGATGCCGGCCACGATATCGCCGGAATGGATGCCGATCTGGATGGCGAGCTGAAAGCCTCGCTCCAGGTTGAAGCGTCTGAGAATCGCCAGCATTTCGATGGCGAAATCCAGGGCGCGCTTGTCATGGTCCAGATAAGGAACGGAAAGTCCGCAGACCGCCAGATAACTGTCGCCCACTGTCTTCACCTTCTCCAGGCCAAACCGTTCGGCTAAATCATCAAAAGATGCCACAAGATCATTGAGAATGGTGAGTGATTCATAGGCGCTCAGGGAGGAGACCAGCTTCGAAAAGCCTTTGAGGTCGGCGAACAGGACGGCCACATTGCTGACATCCTCGGCGATCTGGGTTTCGCCGCGCTGCAACCGGCGGGCAATGGCGGAGGGAAAGACACTGAACAACAGCCGCTCATTCTCCTGATTCTTCAGGTCCACCAGAGCTGTCTGGGTCTGAAGGCTCTGGACCATGGCATTGAAAGTCTTGCCAAGCTCGCCAAACTCATCATCGGAGTTCAGCTCCGGGATGCCAGACAGTTCTCCGGCGGACACCTTGCGAGCACTCTCGATCAGTTGCTGCACCGGCTTGACGAACAGATGGGCCAGCGCCATGGCCATGAGCGTCACCAGCAGGATCTGCAAGGTGACGGAAACGAGGATCTGACGTTGGAAGGCGTGGATCGGCGCATAGGCTTCGCTGAGATCCATTTGGGCCAGAATCACCCAGTCAAGTCCGTTGATCTGCAGTGGGGCATAGGAGCTGAGCACCGAGATGCCGCGATAGTCGACCACATTGAGGGTCCCCCGCTCACCCGCGATCGCCTTGCCCACGGCAGCTGTGCTCACCGGTTGTTGCAGGATCGTGGTTCGCAGCTGTTTGAGCCTGGCCAAGGCCTCCTCCTTAACCCCCCCGTGATTTGAGCCGTTTCAGAAAAGCGGCTGGATTCTCGAGATAAAAGCGCGAGCTGGAGCGCATCAGGCCGTCATGACCCACCAGGATGGTTTCGCCGCTGCTGCCCAGCCCATCCTGCTGCCAGCGCTGATTGCCGGTCATCACCTTGTTGATCTCGTCGACCGGCATCTGAAAGGCCAGCACGCCCACCAATGTGGAGCCGTTGTAGATCGGCGCGGCGATGAATGAGGCCGGCGTGCCGTAGGAGGGGGCGTAGGCGGCAAAGTCCACCAGCTCGGTGAAGCCCTTCTGCTTTGATGCGATCACCTGTCGCACGAGCCGGGCGAGATTGCTATCCTTATAGGGCCCGCTTTCGAGGCTGGTGCCGAAGTCAGTTTCCTTGAATACCGTGTAGACGATCTGCCCTTGTGGGTTGATTAGGAACATGTCGTAGTAGCCAAATTTGGCCACGATATTGCGGAAGACGGGATGGTGTTGTCGATGGGTCTGGCTGTAAGCACTGCCATCGGTTGCCGCCACCAAGCGCTGCTTCTTTCCCACGGGATGGGGATTCGTCGCGATATATAGCGTGTGCAGTCTGCGGGCGGCCGGCTCCCTGGGCAGATAGGCCGGCAACACCGGCGTTCCGCCATCGCCATGGCCGAGCCGGGGCGGAAATTCGTTGCGGTAATAGTTCGCCAGTGCGGCTGGCGCCTCGGCGCTGGAGCTGGTCCTGTTCAACTGCTGGAACGCCGCATCAAACTGTTCCGCCGCCGCAACGATCGAGAGGTCTTCGCTAAGGGTCTGGGTGTGATTTTGAATGTTACGGAAATAGCTTTCAATCTGGTAGGCCTTGGAAGCGCGCACACTGGTGAGCTGGTTGAACACCCGCTGGCTGAGATTCTCCTGGCCGCTGCGATAGCCCAGTGTGGCCGTCACCAACGTTGAGAAACCACTTGCCAGCAGCAGCATCAAAATCAGCTTCGACTTGATGCTGAGGCGCTGGATCGAGCCCCGTGAAAGAGCACGGATCCAAGCCAGGGGCGCTGTCAAAACCATGCTCAACCCTACGCCCCATGGCCAGCTGGCCTGTAGCCGTTGCGACGCCAGTGACCGTCCATCCCGCCCGCGCACTGGTGGGCTGGGGCCACCAAGATGCGTGTGATCGGCGCGGGGATCAATGCTGCTCGTCTACGACGGAGGTTGTCCGTTTTGCCGCCATTTCGCCTTGCGCAGTGAGCTGCTGGGTGGTGTGCCTGGGTTGTCGATCCGCGATGGCCGCGCCGATTCCGCCTTGCGCCACCAACTGCGCCGCCAGGGGTTTGATCTGGCCCGCGGGGCGGTGCTGATCGACGGCACCCGCCAGCTGCATGGCGCCGAGGCGATCGCCGCCCTCTGTCGCCAGCTGCAACCCAGCGATCCCCTGCTGCGTCTGCTGGCCCAGCTGTTCCAGGAGCAGCCCCGGGCCGATCGCCTCTATCCCCTGTTGCTGCTGGCCCGCCGCCTGGCCCTCTGGACGCGCGGGCTGGCGGAGGACCCGGATCACTCCCCCAGCAGGTGAAGGCTGAGACGGCGGCGATGGGGCCTGGCGCGGTGCTCCCACAGGTACACCGCCTGCCAGGTGCCGAGCACCAATCGCCCGGCCTCAAACCCCAAGCTGAGGCTGGTGGCGGTGAGGGCCGTGCGGATGTGGGCGGGCATGTCGTCGGGCCCCTCGTCGTCGTGGAGATAGGGGCGCAGGTTGCCGAGGCCGCTGACGGGCCGCACCCCCTCCTGGGGTACCAAGGCCTGGAGGTAGGCGGCCAGGTCGCGCAGCACCCGCGGGTCGGCGTTTTCGTTGATCGTCAGGGAGCAGCTGGTGTGCAAGACGTGGACTGTCGCCAGGCCAGTCCTCAATCCGCTGCGGCCGATCTCGGCGTTGAGCGCGGCGCTGATGTCGGTGAAGCCCTCGCCGCCGGTCTGCAGGGAGAGTTGGCACAGGGACTGCCGCATCGACGCCGTGGGGTGGATGGTCAACCACCAGGCTGACGTGGAGCGATGCTGGCTGGCCATGGCCATGGGCAAGGGGCACCGCCGCCCCGGTAGCGCACCCACCAGGGCTTACCGGCTCGATCGGCCGTGCTGCCAGGGCATCCTGCGAAGGGAGCTGGCGGCGTGTTCGGAGGCTCCGTTGCGTGAGGGCGGGGGGCGTTGCCCATCGGCCGATGGTTCTGGGCCTGGCGCATCCCAAGCCTCGCCTTCAGCGGCTGTGCCGCCGGGCTTGGCCAGCGCACCCCTGCCTAAGCTGCTGTCGCTCTCGCTCCCGGAACGATCGCCCGCCACGCCCGATCCGCCGCCAAGGGCTCAGGCGGCCAAGGTGCCGCCGGCCAGGGAGCAGCCGGCCAGGGAGCCGGCGGCAAGGGTTTCGCTGGCTCCAAGGCGTCCGAGCGGCCCCGCACGGTCAGCGCGCCGCCGCCCGGGCCGGAGGAGCAGCTGGTGGCCAAGCTGCGCCGCATCGAAGCGCTCCATGCCCGCCCGGGCAGCGAGGGGGAGCGGCTGGCGGCCGAACGGGCCCGCCAACGCATC
>JBKDOR010000111.1:0-15227 GCA_046342775.1 Synechococcaceae cyanobacterium | reverse complement strand
GTCGCCCAGGTAGACACGGATGCTCAGGAAGTCGGTTGGGCAGGCGGTTTCACAGCGCTTGCAGCCCACCCACTCCTCGGTCCGGGGGGAGGAGGCGATCTGGCCGGCCTTGCAGCCGTCCCAGGGAACCATTTCAAGGACATCCAGGGGGCAAGCGCGCACGCACTGGGTGCAGCCGATGCAGGTGTCGTAGATCTTGACGGCGTGGGACATGGTCCGGGAAGTACGGCGTGGGCCGATCAGACGGCGTTGGCCAAAGGTACCCAAGGCCCGCCGGTCGCTGGTCACCACAACCGCGGCCCGTCACCCTTGTTCATACGCCGCCAGGAGCAGAACCAGGTCGACCCGTAGGATGCGGCCTCCCTCACAGCGGCCATGTCCCAGGAAGAGATCCCGGCAGCGATCTTCGAGAAAGTCAGAAAGATCGTGGCCGAGCAGCTCAGCGTTGATGAAGGCGAGGTGAAGCCCGCTTCCAATTTCCAGAACGATCTGGGCGCCGACTCGCTGGACACCGTCGAACTGGTGATGGCGCTCGAGGAAGCGTTCGACATTGAGATCCCCGACGAAGCCGCGGAGAACATCGCCACGGTCAGCGATGCCGTTCAGTACATCCAGGACAAGCAGGCCTGAGGCAGTTCATGGTGGAGGGTCTCCGCCGCGTCGTCGTCACCGGCCTGGGCGCGGTCACACCGATCGGCAACGACGTTGCCGCCTACTGGCAAGGACTGAGCCAGGGCCGCAATGGGGTTGCAGGCATCACCCTGTTCGATGCCTCCCGTCATGCCTGCCGGTTTGCTGCCGAGGTCAAAGGGTTTGATCCAGCCGGCTGGCTGGAGCCCAAGGAGGCCAAGCGCTGGGACCGCTTCTGCCAGTTCGGCGTGGTGGCAGCCAAGCAGGCTGTCGCAGCCGCCGGCCTTGAGATCAATGCACACACCAGCCATCGGGTGGGCGTCGCCATCGGCTCCGGCGTGGGTGGTCTGCTGATGATGGAAACCCAGGCCCACGTCCTCAGCGAGCGCGGCCCGGATCGCGTCAGTCCGTTCTGTGTGCCGATGATGATTCCGAACATGGCCACCGGGTTGGCGGCGATTGCCCTGGGCGCCCGCGGCCCCAGCAGCGCTGTAGCCACGGCCTGCGCTGCTGGGTCCAATGCCATCGGCGACGCCTTCCGCCTGATTCAGATGGGCTACGCCGACGCCATGGTCTGCGGCGGCGCGGAGTCGGCGATCACGCCGTTAGGGGTCGCTGGCTTCGCCAGCGCCAAGGCTCTCTCCTTCCGCAATGACGATCCCGCCACCGCCAGCCGCCCCTTCGATCTCGACCGCAATGGCTTTGTGATCGGCGAGGGGGCCGGCGTGCTTGTGCTGGAAAGCCTGGAGCGGGCTCAGGCCCGGGGAGCCGAGATCTTGGCCGAGATCGTGGGGTACGGCACCACCTGCGATGCCCACCACATCACTGCACCGTCGCCAGGGGGCGTGGGAGGAGCTGAAGCGATGCGGCTTGCCATGGTGGATGGTCGACTGGCCCCTGAGGAGGTCGATTACGTCAACGCCCATGGCACCAGCACTCAGGCCAATGACAGCAACGAGACAGCCGCCATCAAGGCCGCCCTCGGTACCCACGCCCAGCGCATCCCCGTCAGCTCCACCAAGTCGATGACTGGTCATCTCCTGGGGGGCAGCGGCGGCATCGAGGCGGTGGCGGCGGTCCTGTCCATAGGCCACAACCTGGTTCCGCCTACGATCAACTACCACACGCCCGATCCTGCCTGTGACCTGGATGTGGTGCCCAACAAGGCCAGGGAACACGACGTCAACGTCGTGCTCTCTAATTCATTCGGTTTTGGCGGCCACAACGTGTGCCTCGCCTTCCGCCGGATGCGCTGAAGGCCCAGGATCGAATCCCAGGATTTCCCCCTTTAACTGCTCTCACTCCTCCGTTCCCCACCGCATTAAGAACCATGGTCGCCGCCCCTAGCTCTCCCACCACATCGGTCGAAAGCCTCTGCATCAACAGCATCCGCTTCCTGGCCATCGACGCGATCAACAAGTCGAACTCGGGTCACCCTGGCCTGCCGATGGGTTGTGCGCCCATGGCGTTTGCTCTGTGGGACAAGGTCCTGAGGCACAACCCCCGCAATCCGGGCTGGTTCAACCGCGATCGCTTCGTGCTTTCGGCGGGCCATGGCTGCATGCTCCTCTACGCGCTGCTCCACCTCACCGGCTACGACTCGGTCTCTCTGGAGGACATCAAACAGTTCCGCCAGTGGGAGTCCCGCACCCCCGGTCACCCGGAAACGTTCGAAACGGCCGGCGTGGAGGTCACCACCGGCCCCCTCGGCCAGGGCATCTCCAACGCCGTTGGTCTGGCGATCGCCGAAGCCCATCTCGCCGCTAACTTCAACCGCCCCGGCCACACCCTGGTCGACCACTACACTTATGTGTTGATGGGTGATGGCTGCAATCAGGAGGGTGTGGCCAGTGAAGCGGCATCCCTAGCGGGTCACCTTGGGCTCGGCAAGCTCATCGCTCTTTACGACGACAACCACATCACCATCGACGGCAATACGGCCGTGTCGTTTACCGAGGATGTGCTGAAGCGCTATGAGGCCTATGGCTGGCATGTGCAGCATGTCGCCGATGGCAATCACGATGTTGAAGCGATCCGCCAAGCGATCGAGGCAGCCAAGGCCGTCACCGACAAGCCGAGCCTAATCAAGGTCACCACCACCATCGGCTTCGGTTCCCCCAACAAGGCCAACACTGCCGGAGTCCACGGTGCCGCGCTGGGTGCTGATGAAGCCGAACTCACCCGCAAGTCACTCGATTGGTCCTACGGACCGTTCGAAGTACCCCAACACGCCTACGACCACTGGCGTGAGGCGATCAGCCGTGGCGCCGCGGCGGAATCCGAATGGAACGCCACTCTGGAGGCCTATCGCACCGCCTATCCCAGTGAAGCGGCGGAGTTCGACCGCAGGCTGCGTGGCGAGCTGCCCCAGGGCTGGGATGCCAAGTTGCCCAGCTTCACACCTGCCGAGAAGGGTCTGGCCACCCGCCAGCATTCTTACAATGCCCTCAATGCCTTCGGCCCGTCCCTGCCGGAACTGATTGGCGGCTCTGCCGACCTCACCCATTCCAACCTCACCGATATCAAGGGAGAGGCCAGCTTCCAGAAAGGAGGCGAGGCGAATCGCTATCTCCACTTTGGCGTGCGCGAGCACGCGATGGCGGCGATTCTCAATGGCATTGCATACCACAACAGCGGCCTGATTCCCTACGGCGGCACATTCCTGGTGTTCGCGGGGTACATGATCGGTGCCATGCGCCTTTCAGCCCTGAGCGAGCTCGGTGTGATCTACGTGCTCACCCATGATTCCGTTGGCCTCGGCGAGGATGGCCCCACCCACCAACCGGTCGAAACCCTGGCCAACCTGCGGGCGATTCCCAACCTCTTGGTGATTCGCCCCGGCGACGGCAACGAAACCATGGGGGCTTACCAGGTCGCGATCGCCAACCGCAAGCGCCCCACCGTGCTGGCCTTGAGCCGCCAGGCGATGGCAAACCAACCCAATTCAACCGCAGCCGCCGTAGCCAAGGGGGGCTACATCCTCGAAGATTCCAATGGCACCCCAGACCTGATCCTGATCGGAACCGGCACCGAGCTCGATCTCTGCGTCAAGGCGGCCGCGACCCTGCGAGCGGAAGGGCGCAACGTCAGGGTGGTCTCCATGCCCTGTGTCGAGCTGTTCGAGGAACAGGATGCGGCCTACCGCGAGTCGGTACTGCCTGCGGCGGCACGCAAGCGAGTCGTGGTGGAAGCCTCAAGCTCCTATGGCTGGCACAAGTTCACCGGCTTCGATGGTGCCACGGTGTCGATTGATCGCTTCGGCGCTTCGGCGCCAGGTCCGGTCTGCCTGGAGAAGTTTGGCTTTACCGTCGAGAATGTCGTCGCCACCGCACGAGCACTGGGCTGAGAGGTCAAGAGCATTCGCGTCGGAACCTTGGATACTCCGGGCCAGCCACCATCCAGGTGGCTGGCCCTTTTTTGGAGTTCTGGTTGGTGCCAAAGACGAGGTAAGATGCGCAAATCATTGTCGTCTGCGCTATGGAATCATGCACCTCAGCTGGAACGATGCCCCTGCGTTCGCTTGTACTGCTATCGGCTGTTGGCAGCGGCAAGGCAGGCCCGACATCGATGACCGACCACCAACTACGAATGACGAACTTGTTCCGGGAACAAGCCATCGCACGCGGGACACCATGGGAACTGGTTTTCTAGACGCTAATGTAAAGTGTTAATGTTCCCAAATCATAAATGCCACCCCGACGCTTGGCTGGACGATTGGCCGCCATCCCCCTTGCGATGTTGGGACTGCTACTACCCGCGAGCATCGGCGTAGTTCTACCTTCCCACGCCCAGCTTGCACCCATAGTCGAGAAATCGCGGCGACAGTGCCCACCCTTTCGCGGCGAAGGAGGTTTTGCAGCCGTACGCAATATTGTGCAGAGACTGAGAGTTGGTGACGTCATCGAATATTACTCTTTTGGCGAAGTGATGGACTCGATTTCGTTTTTAGACACAGGCGCGAGCAACTCCAAAACCGATGGCTTTAATCGAATCAAGGTGGGTGCCAATGGATATATCTTTATGCCTCGCGTTGGCACAGTTCATGTTGTTGGCCTCACAATTCCTGAAGCTGAAGTGAAAATGAGAAACGCCCTTAACAAGTTTTACCGAACGCCAACGTTATCAATCTTTCAAATTGATCAAACTATTCTTCGAGTAACGATTTCAGGGCATGTAAAGTCTCCTGGTACTTATCAGCTCAGCACGCCGTTGGGTGAACTCAGCAAAGAAGAGGGCGCACTGCGTCAGCGGCCGAACACTGTGGAGGAGGTCGTGGTGCGAGCCGGCGGGTTGCTCAACACGGCTGACTTCGATCATGTCGAGGTTCATACTAGGGAAGGAACTTGCTTTACAGTGAATCTGGACATCGATCAATCCGGTCGCTCACGCGATGGTTCCCTTGCACTCGATGATGGTGATAGCCTGATTGTGCGTGGAGTTGAAAAGATTGATCACAACTCTGAGCGATTTAAATTAATGGCGCGATCAGATTTGGCTTCGGCGCGTCAGCGCGTCTTCGTCCTCGGTAATGTGTTGAAACCGGGTGTCATCGAAATTCACTGGCTGACAACACCAATGGAAGTTGTTGCGATTGCGGGGGGGCCCACGAGTATCGCCAATAAGGAAGCTTTCATTGCTCAGCCAGTCGGAGAAACAAAAGCATACACCTACAGGAAATTTCCCATCAACGTTCGCTCGAAAGAATTTAGCGAAGGCTTCGAGGGAGTACTTACTCAGGGAAGTATTCTCTACGTTGGCAAGTCAACTCTCGCGAATTTCCAGCAGATGGTTCAAGGCTTTTTGGGCCCAGCAGCAACCGCTGTTGGCGTGAGTGAAGTGTTACGTTGATGACATCTTCTTCCTCTACCACTCCATGGCAGTCGATCCGCAGCGAGCTCCTGCTAAAGCAGCATCCAGTGCTGGTAAGGCTGCTGATCTACACAATCTGTGTTGGGGGTTTGGTCATCCCCTGGTGGTTTCTAAGCCAAAGAGCAGCCAGTCGTTGCGTGTTGAGCGAGCAGCTGCTGGTCTCCGACCCGCTCAGCAAGAGCAAATCTGAGCTGTCGTCCGGTCTTGAGCAGCTTGGTTTGGCCGGGCGGACCGATGATCCCACCCTCAAGGCTGTGCTGGAAAGCCAGTCGGTCACCTCCACCATGACGGAGGCGATTCGTCGTCGCCATCCCAACGATCCTGCTGTCAAGGCCTTGCTGGATCGCATCAACGAAGCAAAACAACGTAATTCTGACGACTCGCCTCTGCAGATTAAGCAAAAGCGCGGAGATCGATTCCAGGATCTTAGTATCATCACCATTACAGTACGAGCAGATTCTGATGTCCTACGTCGTATACAGCCGGATCTGCGCCAGTTCTATCTAAATTACGGAATTGAATATCGCAGTGAGCGAACGGATAAAGCATTGAAATTTGCCAACGCTCAAATAGCACGGTTACGCACTGAGTTTGAAAAAACTGACCAAGAAATGCAGGCGATCAGGCTTTCTCTGGCAGGATTTACCCCAGACACAGTGGCCAACTTGGCCAGAGATAACTATGCTCGTATAGAATCCGCATTGGCACAATCGAAGATTGATAATTCGGAAGGGTTTGGATTGTCCTCAAGAGCCCAGGGAAACCTCTCTGAAATCATTGCACGCAACAACCTTCAGCCAGTCATCACCTCTATTCCATTCAAGCGGCTTGTCTTGGCATATAATACAGTTCGTTCGCGCCAACTTCTTCTCAAGAACACCCGTCAACCAGGTGACCAAGAACTTGTAGCGATCAATCTGCGCCTGGCTGACCTCTACACTCAGATCCAGGCCTATTTCAAGGGTCTCCCCATCCGACCCGAGGATATTCCTTCCACGCCTGCTGCTTATGATGCGTTTGAGCGCGAAGTGATTAATCAAGTCAAAATTTATTCACTGCAACAGCAGAGTGTCAAAGATAAACAATATTATTCCCAACTGGCAGTCAAGGCGCAGTCTCTCTTGTCTCGGTACTTGTATCTTGAAGAAGAAGTCAAATCCACAATTTCTGTATTGGCTACCTATCGGCAGCTCAAAGAAAAGTTATTGCTTGATTCGGCAAAAGAGCTGTCATCTTGGAGCATCATCGCCAGTTCATTGCAGTGTCAGTCTCTACCCCTCAGGCTGATCGGAGTGGGCTTGACACTCCTTTATATCATGATCGTTCTTCTGGTCCTCTCCCCAACATTACGATCTTTAGGACGTCGCCGAACTGACAGGATTATTTCAAGGGTTCATGAGCTTTGATCCCTTCGCGTAAGGCTATGATTCCAGCGAACAAGCCGGTTGCTAGTTCTCCTACGAGAGTCTCAACCAACCAGAGACCAGATTCTAGCCTTCAATCGCTACGAGGGCGCTTGTTGCTGCTGATCGTCATCGGTATTGGCATCTTTTACGCGCTGTTTGCCTTTCGAACCTTCGTTCTTCACTATTATCCTTCTCCACCGCTGATCTTTGATGAAGGTGATTCTTTAGCGGACTGGACAAATACTTGTGCCTGGTCTGATCGCAGTGACAGATATACTGTCTGGCAAAGTCTCTATACCCCATTTTCACACTTCCTATGCACTATTGCCAATCTTATATTTGGCCAGATCCCTCCAGGATATTTCTCTGGATGGAGACAATTCAGCACCAACATAAAATTCATTGTGGCCATGCACATTGGCATGTGGCTAACCATACTTATTCCAATCAAGCCTTTCCCAGAGAGCAATACGCTACTCACGAACTTGAAATATTATGGTGTAAGAGTGCTGCCATTCAAATTGATGACTCTATTCTCTTATGCAGCGTTATTCAGCTTTGAGCGTGGCAACACAATTGGTGTGGGTTACATCTTTTTCTGGTTGTCCATCCGAGCAGCATATTTCCCATCACTAAGATCCGTTCTACATCCCGTTTTTGTTGGTGCTGCAGCAGCGATTAAGCCTTACATCTTGCTCTTTTCGCTTTACGGTCGTCGCTTATCAGGCTTGATCATCGCATTCCTCACCGTTGTGGTTTTGCAGATAATACCCATATTACTTGTCGGCGCCCCTGGTATTGAGAATCTGCCTGACAATCTCAAATTCTATTCGAACGAATTTTCGATCTTAAACGTCGTATCCAAAGCTATCTACACATTTTCCTTCAACGGCTATCGAGACATGAAGCGTCTTGTGGGATTTGGAATCGGTTCAGATATGCCTGGAATGAATTATACTCTTTATTTAGATGTGTTTTATGCAGTCAGTCTGGGTTTATTCCTATTGATGATGGTATTGGCGTTTCGCTGCCTAGTTACGTCCATCAACATCGACCGACGTGAGTCCCGCTTGTGCGCTGAATCATGCACGGACGTGGCCTCAAGCTCTTTTTCTCGCCTTTGCGAGGCCTTCAACTCAAGGCTGGTCATGCTGAGATATGCCATTCCAGCTTTTATCAATGTCATGGTTTTTCTAATATACTCTCAGTCTTCTGGCGCTTATGTCATACTGTTCTTGTTGGTAGCTGTCTTCTGCATTGAGGAAGAGACCTTGATTATTTCACAGTCACCAATACTCTTGAGCTTATATTTCTGCGCGATTTGTGCCTTTGATTTGCCAGGCGTCACCAGCAAGGCCTATGAATGCGGTATCAGAAGCATATCACTGGAATACTTTCGGCAAATTCCTCTGCTATCCGAGCTTACGGGTCAGCAATTTTTATGTCTTGGAACATATACGGGGGCTGTGGCCTTGTTGAGGCCCATCTTCTTCTTATTGTTCGGTTCTTTATTGATGCTGAAGCTGCGCAAACGCATCCAATTAAGCCATGCTGAGTTTCAAACCTTATCTTCAAACGCTGGACAGTCGGCTTCTGCTGGAGGGGCAATCCAGGCCGCTCCTGCGGCCTTGCGTTGAGGCTGGGTCGATGTCAGGTTGAATCAGCCCTGTTCAATCTCCAGGATTGATGCTTGCATAACCTGTCTGGCCGCTCTTGCCTGGATCAGGAAGGGTTCGTCCACTGGATCTCAGCGGTCTTGATCTCCTTGCTTGCCAAGGTCAAAGACCACCGCTGCTCACGAAGACATCATGACGGGCGTGTTTACCGCCGCACGCAAGCCGTGATCCCTACCTCGACGTGGCTGCCGCAGTCCGATCAAGGGGAGATCGCGTAGCCGTTGGCGATTATCATTCGCTCAATAAAGCGAAAATCATGCAGATCTGAAGCCCTGCATTTGTTGCATTCTGGCCGGGGTCAGTTCGAGCACTGCCTCGCGGGAGAAAGAGCTGCCGCTCTTGTAGGATTGATCCATTCACGGCACGACATGACCAGCGGAGCAGCCCTTACGCTCAACGTCGTGGTTCCGTCCTATAACGAAGAGGACAATGTCGCACCACTTACTGAAGCGATAGAAATCTCTCTTCAAGATCCAGAACTAGCGAGTAGACTAGGTCCCTTTCGGTATAGAATTACATTTGTGGATAACTGTTCTCGGGATCAAACTTGGGAACGAGTCCAGCGTCTGGCCGCTAAAAATCCTCATGTCAATGGCATTCGCCACGCGGTGAACTACGGACAGCTCTTGTCGCCGTTTATGGCCATTTGCCAATCAGATGCTGACTTAACCATCGGCATGTGTGCTGACTTCCAGGACCCACCGGAGGTTCTTCCACAGCTGATTTTGGCTCACCTGGATAGCAAGGCAGATCTGATCGCCGCAGTTTGTCAAGAAGATCAAGAGTCGGCCTGGCGACTCGGGGCACGTCGTCTTGGCTATAAATTCATGGGAAAAATTTCAGATTCACGCAGCATTCCACGATTCTACGGATTTGGTCTTTATGCATCTCGGGCTGTTAAAGCATTTAGAAGCTATCATGAACTGAGGCCCTACATTCGCTTAATACCAACCTATATGGGCTTAGATATCCATCAAGTCTCGTATATCCGTCAGCAACGTCGCCACGGCTCGTCGAGCAACAACTTTTCAACCCTTTTTGACCTTGCAGTCGATGGCATTATTCAGTTTTCAAGCTTCCCGCCAAAGCTCATCACTTCAGTTGCCGTATTTCAATGGTTCATGACACTTGTGGTTGCTGCTCTTTTATTGGTCCATGAAATCTTTACGATAGGCCTGACTACTACATTCTGCCTACTGCTTCTGATTTACTTTGGCCTCTCCTTTCTGATCCTATGCATAGGCGTAGCCCTGCAATACCTTTTTAGGAGTTATGCCATGCAAACGGGCCGTCCCTATTATCGAATTCAAGATACTTGTGGTGATTTGAGCCAGCTTAAGCTGGTCTCATGAAGCGTCTTCGTCGCTTTGGACGCTATGGCGCTCTAGGAACGGTCAATGCCATACTGGCATATGCGATATTTGTGTCTCTTGCCTCGGTTGTCAGTCAACTTCTAGCATCAATCATGACCGAGGTCTTTATGCAGTTATTCCGCTATTACGCCCTAGGACGTTTCGTCTTCACAGGCGAAACCGCACGACGCCCCACCCTCTTGATCTATCTGTTGGCGGTGCTGCCAGGCTCATTGGTTCTGTTTGTGAACGTAGCGATTATATCTCAATTCACTCCAGCTTATATCACTGGCTTAATCTCTCTCATTGTTGCCATACTCTACTATCAAGTATTGAAACGAATCTACCGGGCCCAATAAGACAGACCCATGGTCGTGTCATAGTCACTATCGCTTGATTTGGCTGAATCGCCAGATCAAGCGAGCCAGCGGGCTGTTTCACGGATCTGATCATCCAGATCCAATGTCGTGATCTGGTAGCGCTGCAAAAGAGTTCTAAAGGTTGAGCCATCCGCTATGTAGCTATCAGGAGACAATGTTGGGTCAAGCTCATATTCTACAGCTGGCAGACACCAGATCGAGCTTATCCTTTCGGCCAGTTCGATCAGGCTGAGGGTATCTGTGCAAGCATCAATCTGTTGAAAGCCTGGAGACAGCGGCTGACGCAGCAACGCCCAGCAGAGACGCATGAGTGTGCCGACGTGAACATAACTGCGAAGCACCGGCCGATGGCTCCTGATCACTATAGCTTCTCCGTTCAAAGCCTTTGCCACAAAGTCTCCAATGGCAAAGAGCTTGGGACTCTTCAGAAATCGACCGGAGGCCGCATAGACCCGGAAGACCATTGCCATGCGCTCTTGGGCGTGGTGCCGCCAAAGGCTCTCTTCCTCTTGCTTCAGCCATGCGTAGGGATTTCGGTCCAGATCCTGCTTGGAGTGGCTGTCAACACCAGCAGCTGCGCCAGAGGAGGTGGTGATCATCGGGAGATGCGAATGTCGCCCGATCAGCTGCTTGATCTGATCGGTGATCGCCCTGTTGGTCGCAATGTAGCTCTCCACATCTAGATGTTGAAGCTGATCGCGGGTCAAAAAGGCGAGATGAATCAAACCGCGTGGATTCTTGATCTCAGCGATGCTGCTCAGTGGCAAAGCAGGCATTGGTCCATGGGGACTGCCGAAGTCGATCGCTTTGGCCTTCGATGCAAAGGCAACAACATCGTTGCGCAGGGCCTCAGGACCATGTCGATGCTCGTATTCCCATAAAGCTGTTTTACCAAACCAACCGCTGGCCCCCGTCAAGAGGTACGGACCATCTGCTTTTGGTTCAGTTGAAGAACTCATCAATCCTGATCGAGAACATGCCAACGGGCCTCCAGCATTTCAATACGCGTTTCGTCTTCTTTATGGATAAATCCGTAGTAGTCACGCTTATTCAACAACCAGAGCAGTTCAAAATGCACAGCATCCTTGAGGGCCTCCTCCAATGCCCCACCTTCAAGGGCCGCTGCTTCGAAAACGACCTTACGGGTTTCAAAGCGGGTGAGGTGGACATTATTGAAACGCTTTAGGTTGTCTAAGGCATCGATCGAAACCGCACCACCAACCACAAAGTCGAGGCCAGCCTGCTTGCACGCGGCGGCAGATTTTTCGGCTCGGCTGGTGACTTCCTCCGATTCAATACCCTGACGACCCAGGCCGAGGGAGCCAGAGAAATCGACCCTACCGAAGACCATGCCGCTGCAGCCAGGAGATCCACTGGCTATCGTGACAAGTTCATCAAGATGTTCATAGGCCGTGATGGTTTCCAAATTAAACAGGAAGTCAACCTCCTCATTTTCTTCCTCACTGAAAACCTTTGACTTTGCTTGGATGTACTTGCTGAGAGCATACGGAGTCTCAACCATCGGTGCAATAATGTAGCGGACACCGAATTGCTTGGCTTCCAGCAAATCTCGAATCGCTTCGCAACCACCAACCTTCAAGGCGATGTCAACGCCTGCACGATGGGCGATTTCAAGAAGGCGGAGCAACTCATCTGTGCGTGTGCCCTCGGCCTCAAACTCGGCTTTGGTGGCAACAACCCCATGCCGCTCGCGACCTGTGCGCAAAAGTTCGCACATTTTGCGCTCGTAGGTGTTCAAGATTCAATCCATTCACTCTACAAAACTAACATGAGCTAGTAACTTGGTCAAGTATCTGGCTGACAGTGCGCGGCTTGTCCACATCCCCATCGAGACTGCAACAAGGGAATGAGATCGCTGATTCGCGCAATGCTAGGTGTTGCGCAAAGTTCATCCTGCTGCCAGCGATGGAACCCGTAGGTAGCAGCAATAAACTCAAGACCGCAACTAAGGCTGGAGTGGCGATCTGCTGGAGTATCACCGACATAGATGGCTGCAGTATCGGAATGGGAAAGTCGTGAAAGGACAAGGGCGATCGCTTCTGACTTGTTAGCAAATGCTGGACCAGTCCCCTGGGTAACTTGATAATCGATGCCGACGACAAGTTCAAAGTGTTCAGACAGTCCACCAGCGCTCAAGAGTTCTAGCGTCGGCTGGGTGGGCTTATTGGTGATGATTACTAATCGCGCCCCTCGCGTCCGCTTCAATTCTTGAATCGTTGACTTTACGCCCTCATACCAATGGCATTGTCGAAATCTTATAGTGTCATAGTCGTGCCGAAATAGCTGACGAAAATCCTCAGCTTGGTGCTGCGTCAAATCAGGAAAGAAACGTCGAGCCAACAGCTGGACCGGCGGACCAATCGAATCGCAAAACGTTTCATAGGGAGGAGCTTCGAGATTGAGGCTGTTGCAAGCCAGCTGGAAGGAGGCATAAATCCCTGGTGAGGAATCTGCCAGAGTGCCATCAAAGTCGAAAAACAGCTGCATCAGCGAATGGCCATAGCTGCTGCCTGGAGATTAGCTAAAGTTTCATCACCGAGCAATGGACTCATATCCTCAAGTTCAGCCGTAACCATGGAACCATCGGCCAGCTTTTTGCTGGCCAACTTGGGTGCAAACTCTTGCCGCAAATCAAGAATGACTTCGAGCAGAGAAGGACGATTGTGTGAATAAAGTGTTTCGATCGAACTCTCTAGATCAAGTTCATCATCGAGTCGTTGATAGTCGAGTTCAAAGCCCTGGCAAAGATTTGAGAACTTAGGAAATGGCAGGCCAGATTCGGCGCCGCAGCCAACGGGATTATCAGGAAAGTAATTGTTCTGAGTTTGACGAATCGAATGATAACCTAGATTATTCAGTAGAATGATCTTGACGGGGAGCTGCTTGCCGCCAATGAAGGCGAGCTCTTGCAGATTCATCATAATTGATCCATCACCAGCCAGGCAAGTCACAGGAGCTTGAGATGCATGATAGGCACCAATAGCGGCCGGCAAGTCGTATCCCATTGAGGCACAGCCCGAGTTGTGAAACATGCGCTGGGAGCGCTTGAAGATGGCCGCTTGGAAGCCAACGACGCAGGCCGTACCATCAGCGCAGACTGTGGTGGAACCCTCAGGCAGAAAATCGGTCAGCCGATCGATCAGACGGTAAGGATTGACGCATCCACTTTGGATTGGCAACGCATGGCTGATCGCTGTATAAGTTTGTAATTGCTGCTTTAACCAATCCCTCCAGGAATGCCAGTGGGACCTGACTTGATGTGTATCCACTCCCTGGCTCGCAGCGACTTCAGTCAGAGCCTTCGACAATCGCGGAAAGAAGCCTTTGCAGGTGGCACGGATCTTGAGATCTGAGGCGAGTGTTGGCTTGTTCAACTCGGCTGGGTCAATATCGAGATGGCACGTCCAGGCATGTTTTGCAAAAGACTTCCAGTTGAAGCTGACCTGGCGGATATTCAACCGACAACCGACGGTGAGCACAGCACCGGCAAACTGAACGGCAAAGTTCCCGGCGCGATTGCCTACACTTCCAGGCCTGCCGCTGTAACAGGGATGATCGTCCCAGAGCAAATCGTTACTATTCCAACCCGTGACGGTTGCGAGCGGCCAGTCCTCAAGAAACGATAGAAACTCGTGATAAGCACCAGCTTGACGAATGCCACTGCCAACATAGAGAACAGGACGCTCATCGCGCAGTAAATGAGTTGCCAATTCGACAAGCTCTTGCTGTGTAGCCTCCGGATCCTTGCCATGTAGAGACTGCCCAGCATTACAATCGCCAAGCAGCCAGGCTTCGAAACTGGCTGGCAACGGTGTCGCTTGCACGTCGATGGGCACATCAAGCCAGACTGGACCAGGCCTGCCACTTGTTGCGAGCTGATAGGCTTGGTCGACAGCTTGTTGGATTTGGAGTGGATCTTGAATCAGCACACTCGACTTGCAAATCCCTGACACCATCCGAATGATATCGACCTCTTGGTCACCCAACTGTCTCAACCCATCAGTCTTGCAATTTGCCAGAAGCGTTTCCCGTTTTGCCTGACCTGATACCACAATCATTGGTATCGAATCTACAAAAGCACCAAAGACGCCATTAATCGCATTGATTCCACCGGGGCCAGCTGTAACATTAACGATGCAAGGTCGACCGGTGATTCTGGCGAAGCTTTCCGCAGCGATGGCACAACTTTGCTCATGGTGAAGACAATGCACATGGTTGCCAAATGTCTTGGCAAACGCATCATTAAGATGCATGGCAGCTCCACCTGTAACCATATACACATCCGTGCAACCCAAAACCTTTAACCGCTCGGCAATGAAATCAGCGACTCGCATGTCAGGGGTGCAGGGGTGGAGCTGGGTAGGCAGTCGGTTGGGTCGAGATCCCTCAATGGCTCATGCCAAGGGAGACTTAGAAGCCGCACAGTGATGGGTGTCTTGGCTCACTCAGCTTCGCTCGGGGATCGCATACAGCACAGTCTCAAAGGAGTTATAAAGATGTTGGCGCACATAGAACTTATAGGGAAGATCGGATAAAGTCTGTCGGAGAAACAATGTCAGATCGACAAAATCATGCGGTCGGTGATAAAGAGAAACGGCCACGACAGGTTGCGCACGTTTTAACATGGCTTGCATGCCCAAGATGGCTTCACGATCATGCCCTTCCACATCAATCTTCACAAGATCAAACTGAACAGCGGGCATCATATTGTCCAAAGGATTAACTGTTACAGTATAGACATTTTCGGATTCAGTCTGACCTTGTGCGTGTAAGCTAGATGCTTCGCCACTTGCTTCCAAGACGATACAGCTATATTCACTGCCGGCTCCAAGCGGTAATGCGATTGGCTGCAACTGAGGATATTTGGTCGTGAGCTTCTGAGTCGTTGTAATT
>JBKDOR010000110.1:0-2959 GCA_046342775.1 Synechococcaceae cyanobacterium | reverse complement strand
GCTTCGCCCGCAGGATCCGTCAGCTCAACCTGCCGCCACGGGTCGTGGTTCCGAGCTGATGGCCTCTGAACAGCCCTACCCCCCACCGCTCACCCTCACCCCGGCCTTGCTCAGCCAGGTGGCCGCCATCGCCGAAGCCCTTGGCCGCTGGAGCGCTCGCCAGGACGCGTTGCCATCGCCGCGTCTGCGCCGGGAGAACCGCATCCACACGATCCAGGCTTCGCTGGCGATTGAGCAGAACAGCCTCAGCGTGGAGCAGGTGAGTGCTCTATTCGATGGCCAGCGGGTGATCGGTCCGGCTCGCGACATTCAGGAAGTGCGCAATGCCATCGCCGCCTACGAGGCTCTGGCGCGCTGGAATCCAACCGATCGCGCCCATCTCCTGGAGGCCCACGGGCTGTTGATGGCTGGGCTGATCGATGCGCCCGGTCGCTTCCGCAGCGGTGGCGTGGGCATCGACCGCGGTGATCAACTCGTGCACATGGCACCACCCGCTTCCCGCGCTCCGGCCCTGGTGGGGGATCTGTTGGCCTGGCTGGCCGCCAGCGACTGGCATCCTCTGCTCGTGAGCTGCGTGGCCCACTACGAGCTGGAGTTCATCCATCCCTTCGCCGATGGCAACGGCCGCCTCGGCCGCCTGTGGCAGACCCTGATCCTCAGCCGCTGGAACCCGCTGCTCGCCTGGCTGCCGATCGAGGAGGTGATCCGCTCCCGGCAGCAGGGCTATGACGACTCACTCGGCCAGGCGGATCAGCAGGGTGATCTGGCGCCCTTCGTGGCCTATCAGCTGGAGGCCATCCACGATGCGCTGCGTTCGGAGATCAGTTCGGAGAAAGGTTCGGAGATCGGCTCGGAGAAGGTGAGCGCCAAAGCCCCGAGCCTTGATGAGCTGATCCTGCAGGACCTCAGCTCCGATCCCAACCTCTCAGCCCGGTTGCTGGCCGAGCGCCTCGGGCTGAGCCAGCGCGCGGTGGAGAAGCACCTGGCGGCACTCCAGCAAAAGGGACGCCTGCTCCGCCATGGCTCACCCCGTGCCGGGTCTTGGCAGGTTCTTTAGTCTGAGCCGATGGCAATCATCACCGAAGACCATCTGGAGCAGCAGTGCCTTGAGTGGTTCCAGGAACTGGGATACACCCAGGTCTTCGCACCCCAACTTGACAGCGACGGCACTTCACCTGAACGCACTGACTTCAGGCAGGTGATCCTCACGGGGCGACTGCGCTCCGCACTCCAGCGCCTGAACCCTGAAGTTCCAGCAGGCACCATCGAGTCAGCGGTGCTGCAACTGGCGAACCCCAACGTGCCTGGTCTGCTGGCCTCCAACCGCAACTTCCACCGCTGGCTGACCCAGGGTTTACCCATCACCTACCTGGATGGGAACCAGCAGGTCGGCATCCGTCTCAAGGTGATCGGATTCGACGACCCCGCCGCCAACGATTGGTTGGTGGTCAACCAGTTGGCGATCCAGGGCAGCAAGCACAACCGCCGCCCTGATGTGGTGGTCTACGTCAACGGGCTGCCGCTGGCGGTACTCGAACTCAAGAACCCTGCCGATGAGAAGGCCGACATCTGGGCGGCATTCAACCAACTCCAGACCTACAAGCAAGACATCCCCGACCTGTTCACGCCCAACGTGCTGCTGGTGATCAGCGATGGCATCCAGGCACGGGTGGGATCCCTGAGTGCCGATCGGGAGCGGTTCCAGCGGTGGCGCACCATCGAAGGGGAAAACCACCTCGATCCGCTGGGTGCTCACCGTGATCTGGAGACCCTGGTGCGGGGGATTTTTGACAAGGGGCGTCTGCTGGAGTTTGTGCGCTCCTTCTGCCTGTTTGAGGAAGACGGGCAGATCATCAAGAAGATCGCCGCCTACCACCAGTTCCACGCCGTCAGGGCAGCGGTGGAGCGGGTGGTGGAAGCCAGCCGCCCCGATGGCGATCGGAAAGGTGGGGTGGTCTGGCACACCCAAGGCGCTGGCAAGAGCATTGAGATGGCGTGTCTGGGAGGGGTCTTGCTGCGGGATCCACGCCTGGAGAACCCCACCCTGGTGATCGTCACCGACCGCCAGGATCTCGACGGGCAACTGTTCGGCGTGTTCGCTGCGGCGGGCGACCTGCTGGGCGAATCCCCCAAACAGGCAGACAGTCGCCAGGAACTCAGGACCCTGCTCGCCAACCGCCCCAGCGGCGGCATCCTCTTCACCACAATCCAGAAGTTCGCTCCTGAACCGGGAGAGGATCGCTTCCCCACCCTCAGCGACCGCCACAACATCGTGGTGATCTGCGATGAGGCGCACCGCAGCCAATACGGGTTCAAGGGTCGCTTCGACACCAAGACAGGGGAGATCAAATACGGGTTGGCCAAGGCGCTGCGGGATGCCCTGCCCCGGGCAACCTTCCTTGCCTTCACGGGAACGCCCATCTCCCAGGACGACCGTGACACCCAGGCGGTGTTCGGCCACTACATCTCCATCTACGACATTCAGCAGGCCGTGGAAGACGGCGCCACGGTGCCGATCTACTACGAATCCCGCCTGGCCAAACTGGCGCTGAAGGAACCACTGCTGCCCCAGCTTGATGCGGCGGTGGATGCCCTCTTCGCAGATGAAGCCGAAGGCTTCCCCGAAGGGGTAGACGACATCCCCGCCGCTGAACGGGCCAAGAGCCGCTGGGCAGCACTGGAAGCCTTGGTGGGTGCTGAACCACGCCTGAAGCAGGTGGCAGCGGATCTGGTCGCCCACTTTGTGCAACGCTCCCGCACCCAACCCGGCAAAGCGATGCTGGTAGCGATGAGCAGAGACATCTGCGCCCGCCTCTATGACGCCATCGTTGCCCTGCGCCCGGACTGGCACGATGACGACCCGAAGAAAGGCGCCATCAAGGTGGTGATGACGGCCTCCGCCTCCGATCCAGAGCACCTTCAACCCCACCACACCAGCAAGCAGCAGAAAAAGGATCTG
>JBKDOR010000109.1:0-8268 GCA_046342775.1 Synechococcaceae cyanobacterium | reverse complement strand
ACTCAGCCTTTCGGCCTCCTCGCTGGACTTGGTGAACCTAGCAGCTCACCCTTCCGCCTCCACCTCGGGCGGGCTTTCAGGAACTTTCGCTCCCGTTTCGCTCCCCTTGGACATCGGCAGCTGCACGGTTTCCCGCGCAGTCCACCAACATACCACTACGGCCCCGGGGTGCGTCAACATTTCACCCACATCACCCCTAACCGAACCGGCGGACGAAGGCCAGCACCTCAGCAGGACGGAGCGGCAACGGCAACGCGGTAGTCGCCTCTGCCGTGGGATGACCGCGACTCCAGACACCGTGTCGCAGGCTGCGATAACCGTAATCAGCACCCATGGCTCTGGTCACTGCAGCCAGGGGTCCACCAGGTCAATCTGGAGCGGGCAGCCCCCTAAAGCTCCTAGCCAGCCCCTCCCTTCAGCCGCAACCTTCCCAGCGGCTCAAATCTCCAGCGCTTCGGCCCAGGGCAGAAATTTCTCGAGGGTTTCCGCACAATCCGCCACCAAAACAGGAAAGTCAGAGGCTGAGAGATCAGTGCCCGGGGGAATATGGGCCGGATCGCGAGCCAGCCAGCGCAGCGGGCAGCCCAACTCTCGCAGCACCAGCCACGCCGCCGCCAGATCCCAGATTTTTGGGGTGGCCTCCAGAGCTGCCACCGTCTGGCCCATGGCCACGCTGACCATGTTGAGGCTGGCCACCCCCAGCAGGCGAATCTTTCCGGGGAACCGCCGTTCGGGAAGCTTTTGCAGCACATGGATGGAACGGCTGCAAAGCGAGGCGCATCCCGCCGGCTGACTGTGCTGGCACGGGGCCTGCAAGGGTTTGCCATTGCGCCAGGCGCCCCGGTTCCGGATCGCAACAATCCGCTGGCGCAGCGGCGGCACATCGAGAATGGCCAGCACGGGTTCTCCTTGCTCGAAGCGAGCCAAGGAGATGGCCCAGTAAGGAATCCCAGCGGCGAAGTTGGTGGTGCCATCGAGGGGATCCACCACCCAGTAGGCAGGGCTCGCCGGAACCCTCTGGTCCCCCTCCTCGCTCAGCACCCCTTCCTGTGGGTAAAGGCTCTGGAGGCCTTGCACCAATTGTTCATCGCTCCAGCGGTCGCAGGCGGTGATCAGCGAGCCATCTGCTTTCTGATCCGAAACCATGTGGCCGAAATCCTGGCGCTGTCTCTCGGCCACAAGATCCAGCAAGTCCGACAGGCTCGGGTCGAGGTCCGAGGCGGCTGCAGTCGTTGTCATCCGATCTCCATGGCCAACACCCGATGCAGGCTGCGCCCGGTGTCCTCCCGGAACTGCCTGAGGTTGAGCCTGCTGAGCATGTGGAGCGCCACAAGGGCCACCAACAATTCCACCACGAACACCAGCGCAAAGGCGGGAAAGCTGCCCCCTGGCATCGGCAACAATCGGCCTAAATCGTAGAGACCACCACCCAAGAGCTTTCCCAGAGCCCGGGACAAGGCCTGGGCCAGGCCCCAGACCCCCACGAAGGTGCCCGCAGCTTCCGGGAGGGTGAGATCAAGCATCAGGCACAGCGCGCTGTTCGTGCCGATGCCGGCAGCAATCCCGAAGCCGAACAACACAACCTGCAACAGCGCCACCGAACCACTGAGGCCAGTCAGCAACAAGGCCAACAACGCCACGGCGATCAACTGGCAGCCAAGCCGGGCGCTGGCGAGTTTGCCAACCCGGGGCACGATCCACAGACCAGCCACAAGCAGCCCCATCAAGGTGCCCATGCCCCAGTACGCGTTGAGCATGGCCGTGGCTGCGATCGGCATGGCGAACACCTGGGCCCCGAAGCTTTCCAGCACGGGGTCCTGGAGGAACAGCGCCAGGGTGAACAGCACCAGGAACGCAAAAAACACGCCCACCTGACCACTGGAAGTGATCAGCAACCAGCTTTGGCGCAGTCCGATGCGGTCCTCAGGAGTTGGGGCAGACGTGGACGTTGCTGAGGGGATTACAGCCATGGCGTCTGAGGGCCCGCTGGGCCGACGCTCCATGCCCCAGGTCGCCACCACTGTGAGGGCCAACACAACAGTCGCCACGCGGATCATGAAGATCTGCAACCCAGCGCGAAGCAGCTCAGGATCCTTGACCCCATCCAGGGAGCGCAGGCTGATCTGGATGGCGATGGCACCGATCACGATGCCCACTGTGAGCATGGACCAGATGATCCCCACCACCCGGGGCCGCTCGGACTCGCTGGTGCGGTCGATCACCAGAGCGAGATACGGGGTAGCGGCCAGGGAAACCGCCAGGCCGTAAAGGGCGAAGAGACCGCAGAGGGCCGCCGTGGCCAATGCGCTCTGCAGCCACAAATCCTGGTTCAGCACCGCTCGGATGTGAAAAATGAACGGGACGACCAGCACGGCCAGGCCACAAAACATCAGTGTGCCGAGCAACACATAGGGGACTCGCCGGCGCCCCCAGAGGGGATAGGCATCCGAAATCTGCCCCACCAGCACCCTGGCTGGGGCGGCGAACTGCTCGAAAGCCAGGGCGCCACCCACCAACAGCCCTGGAAGAGCCAACTCCGTGAGCATCACCCGGTTGAGCAACCCGGCGAAGATCACGGCCAGACAGCCCAGGCAGGCCTGAAAAAGCCCAAGGCGCAGAGTGTTGATCAGACCAAGACCCGGAGTGGTGGAGCCGGACAATGGAGTTACCGAGCGGAGGAGGGAGATCCCGCCGTGGATTGCACTGCCTCAGGGGCGGCTGGGGCGGTGGAGGATCCGAAATCGAGGTAACCCACAGCAGAGCGGCTTTGGGCTTTGCAGGCCGGTGCCAATGGCGTGGGCTCAATCGGGACGTCGCCGATGCCATCAATCGTGGGCTTCCGGGCTGGCAGCTGGGGCTGCTTGCAGAACACCACCTGATCGAGGCCAGTGCGGCGCGACAGCTCGGCGAGGCTGAGGTTGTAGGTGGCGATCGCGTCGGTATAAAATACCTGGGCCTGGGTGAGGTCGCGTTGGTTATCAACCACCTCGCGTTGGGTGGTCACACCAGCCTGGAAGCGCAGCCGGGCCAGTCGTAGGGACTCACTGGCTGAGAGGACCTGGCGGGCGGTGGTGGTGATATTCCGATTGGCGGCCTCCATCTGGTAGAAGCTTTGCTCAACTTCGAAGCGAATGCGATCACGCTGCTGAGCAAACAAGAAACGATTTTGCTGAGCTGCTTGCTTTTGTTCGCGATACAGAGCCGCGGCACGGCCGCCATCAAACAAGTTCCAGCTCAGCCTCAGCCCGATGGTGTTATCGAGACCCCAGCCGAAGTCGCTGGCATCGGGTTGGCCAGCCTGCTCGTAGCCATTGCTTCTGGCATAGTTGACGGTGTTGACAATGCGCAATACAGGCTGGATCGCCGCCAGGTTGGCGTTGGCCAGGCTGTTGGCCCGTGAGACCTTCAGCAGCAGCTGGTCCAGCTCTTCCCGGAACGCATAGGCAGCGACAATGCTTTCCTGAAGGCTGGGCTGCCAGGTGCCGATCACTCTGGCAGGCTCCTTGGCCGTGGGAGTCACGTCCTGGGGTAAGGAGAGCAGCTGAGCGATGGCACGGCGAGTGATGGATTGATCGCGCAGAGCATCTGTAGTTTGCTGCTGATTACGGGCCAACTGGGTTTCGGCCTCAAGCACCTCAAGTTTGGTAGCCACACCCGCCTGGAAGCGGGCCCGCGCATCGCGGAGGCTTACCAGAGAAGCCCGCACAGATTCTTGACCCACTTGCACCTTTTCATCGGAGCGCTGCAGATCGAAATAAGCCTGAGCGACTTGTAAACGCAGATCGCGCAGGGCAATGAGGTAACTATTTTTCCTATCCTCTAGATCATCGCGGGCTGCGGCAATTCTGGGAGCGCGTGCTGGATCGATCAGCGCCCAGGACACCTCAAGATTGGTCGCCATCCGCCAGACACTGGTGGCGGAGAAGCCAGCGCGCTGAAGGCTGAGATCTCCTTGCGGGCTGAGGGCAGGGAATTGGAAGGGAGCGGGTGTGCTTGAAATCGAGAGAGGAAATTGCTGCAGAGGAGAAGAAGCATTGAACAAGGTACCCAGGAGATTGCCCCAGGTGGAGCCATTGGACAGCACCCGAGAGCTATAAGCAGCTCCATCGGAATAAGCCGGAAAACTGCCGGCATTCAAGCTCACCTGTGGGTACCACAACGCGATCTCGGCGCGCAGCCGCGACTGGGCCTGGTCGACCTGGCTGGCCACCGCCTTGAGATTGGGGTTGTTGACCTCTGCCAGGGTGACCGCCTCACGCAGGCCCAGGGGCCGCAGCTCGCTGATGCGAACTTGAGAGGGCTTCACCGGCAGGGCCAGGGGGTTTGGAGACAGCAGCAGCTCGTCACCCAACGGGGGTTTGGTGGCGGCGGGAGCCAACACCCTGGGGTTGGCCTTTGGCCGTTCCCCTTTCACCTTCGGTGCCAGCGGCAGGGACTGCTTGGACGGATCCCCGGTGGTCAGCTGAGGCGCTCCCTTGGCTGGCTGCCCCGCTGGCGATACGGAGGCAGGAAAGCTGCCTACCCCCGGATCCGCGTTCGGTACCGGAAGGGCAGATTTCGGGAGGGGCGACTGGGTGTTGGACGGGCCGCTGTCCTGGGCCAGCAAAGAGGAGCCTGACGGCATGGGCTCCGCAGCCCGTTGGGCTTGCAAGCTCTGATCGGGTGGATGAACAGCCCGAGCGGCCAGGGGGAAGAGAGCCGAGAGCAGGACCAGAGCTGCCAGGCAGTGGCGATCTCGCCCCACGTCCAATCCATCAATAACGGTTGAGAGCTTAGGCAGCTGGCTCCGCGGTGCCGAGACAGGCAGACACCAGATCGTCTGCCCCCGCGATCAGCCGCACCGGCACCGGCAGGCGGGCCTGGAGCTGTTCCAGCCGCAGGTCATCGAGAAAAACCGGTTCCCCCTGGCGCAACATCACCCGGGGCAGCAGCAGCTCCTCGCCAAGATCCTTTCCCGCCAGGCCGCTGAGCAGATCCGCTCCGGTGAGCAGCCCGGTGACGACCTGCTCCTGGCCCCAGTAGGGGCTGGGCAGCCCGTGAAGGATCAACTCCAGACCCTCGACCCGGTTGAGATTGTCCAGCATCGGTCGCAGCGCTTCTGCCACCAGTTGGCCCACAACCCAGCTGCGGCGACGCGGTTGGGGCAGGGCGCGGGGCAGGCGGGCGGTGGCCTGCTGCATCTGCTCCAGGAACGCCCGGATGCTGCCCACGCCGTTCTCCTGCTGGGGCAGATCCTCGTAGGCACGCCGAGGCGGTAGCGGCAGGCCGGCCAGGAGGTACCACTCATCCGAGAGCCAGGCAAAACGGCTGCCCAAGCGCTCCAAAAAACGCCGCTGCAACGGTTCCACCAGGCCGATCACGGCGCGCGCGTCCTCGCGGGTAGCGGGGCGCAGCTGATCGCCCTCGGGCCGGAAGCGGGTGAGTCCAACCGGCACCACCGCCGTGGACAACACCGCCGGCCAATCGCCCTCGCCATGGGCCGCCAGGTCCTCAAGGCTGCGGCGCAGTGCCTCGCCGTCATTGACTCCCGGACAAACCACCACTTGGGCGTGGATCTGTAAGCGCCGCTCGGCGAACCAGCGCAATTGCTGGGGCAACTGCGCCGCCCGCGGATTGACCAGCAAGCGACTGCGCAACTCCGGATCGGTACTGTGCACGGAGACATAAAGCGGCGAGAGCCGCTGCTCCTCGATGCGCTGCCAGTCGGCCGGGCTGAGATTGGTGAGGGTGAGATAGGAGCCGTAGAGGAAGCTGAGCCGATAGTCGTCGTCCTTGAGGTAAAGACTTCGGCGTTGGCCTGGCGGCTGCTGGTCGATGAAGCAGAAGGCGCAGTGGTTGTTGCACTGCCGCAAGCCGTCGAACAGGGCCTCACTGAACTCGACCCCGAGCCCGTCGTCGGCATCCTTCTCAAAGCTCACGCTTTGGCGCACCCCCTGGGGATCCTCCACCTCCAGGGTGATCTCCTCGTCCCCAAGCAACAGTTGCAAATCGATCAGGTCGCGCGGGCGCACGCCGTTGATGGCCAGCAGCCGATCGCCGGGCTGCAGGCCAAGTTCCTCACCGATCGACCCGGGTTCAACGCTGGCGACCACCGCGGGGTGCGGCAGGCGCTGGGCACCGGTGCTGCTTT
The DNA here is from genome assembly GCA_046342775.1 of Synechococcaceae cyanobacterium. Lineage (GTDB taxonomy): Bacteria > Cyanobacteriota > Cyanobacteriia > PCC-6307 > Cyanobiaceae > Cyanobium. The sequence goes on along the minus strand of JBKDOR010000109.1, from coordinate 2,138 downwards.
CCGGAGAGTTCTCGGGCGGAGTGCTGGCGGCCAGGGCGATGCCGGCAGAGGGTTCCTTCCACACGGCCTTGTTGCTGAGGATGCGAATGGGTTGAACTCAGTGTGCCTCCAGCTCCGTCCGCCGGCTCCCCGCCGCAAGGCCCCGCGGTTTCCAGAACTCAGGACCTGGATCAGCGCCTCAGCGCCTCAGCGAGTGGCGGGCTCGAGGTGACGGAACCAGATCAGGATCGAGAAACCGAACAGCAGCCGATAGCCCACGAATACCCAGGTGCTGTTGCGCTGCAAAAAGCGCAGCAACCAGGCGATCGACAGCCACGACACCACAGCCGCCACCACCACCCCCAACAGCATCGGCAGCACGCCGCCGATGGCGCCGTCCGCGGCAAAGGCGTCCTTGAGTTCCACCAGCCCAGCAAGGGTGATGGCCGGGATTCCAAGCAGAAAGGAGAAGCGAGCGGCGTCGGCACGGCGCCAACCATCGAACAAGGAGGCAGTCAGCGTGCTGCCGGACCGAGAGACTCCGGGCACCAAGGCCAAGGCCTGGGCCAGTCCCACGAGCACTCCATCCCGAGGCAGCACCTCCTCCAGGCGGCGCCGACGCCGCCCGATCACCTCAGCCAAGGCCAGGAACAAGGCCATCACGATCGAGACGATGCCGATCGAAGTGAGGCTGCGCAGCGGCGAATTGTCGTAGTCGGGGACCATCTTTTTGACAGCCAGACCGGCGATCAGGATCGGCACCGTGCCCAGGGCGATCGCCAGGCCCAGGCGGGCCTCCGGCTCCTGCCAGCGCCCTCCGCGCAACGCCGCAGCCACACCCTGGACCACCGCGACCAGGTCCTCCCTGAAATAGGCCAGCACCGCCACGATGCTGCCGAGCTGGATGACCGCCGTGACCGCCACGCCGGGATCGCCCCAGCCCAGCAGCACCGGCACCACCTTCAAGTGGGCCGTGCTGCTGATCGGCAAGAACTCTGTGAGGCCCTGCACCACCCCCAGAACCACGGCGCGCCAGCAGGCCTCGAGAACAGTCAGGGCAGCACCGCCGGATTGGGGCGGCACGAAGGCCAGGACGGGCATTCGGAACAAAGGGCAAGCGCTCTGACGCTACCCAGGGGAGCGGTCCCGTTCCAGGCCATCCGCCCCTTAGGTTGGGCCGACCTTTTGGGCAGTCACCTTGACAGGGGCCACGAGCAGCCTGGCGAAAACCATGGCTCCGCAAGGGCGCGGCCTTTTCGCGCTCCCCTCGGGATTGCCCCTGGCGTCTGCCCTGCTGGCGAGCCTGCCAGTATTTCTCCAGGCTCCCTGGGTGCGCCAGTCCCCTTTCAGTGCTGCGCTCTTCAGCTTGATGCTGTTGGCGCTGGGGTTAGGGCTCGAGCGTTGCCGGGATTCTGTCCGTCGCGATCTGGGGTCGCTGCTGGTGGGTTTCAGTGGCAGCTGGCTGGGGGGGGCCCTGTTCTGGGGGTGGTTCCGCTTCCATCCCCTGCTTCACCTGCCGATCGAAGCCTTTGCCCTGCCCCTGGCCCTCGGCGGGATCCCATCGCCCCGCTGGCGCCTGGCCGCCAGCTTTTATTTGGCGTCCCTGTTCGGCACCGCTTGCACCGATGCCGCCATCGCCAGCTTGCGATTGATGGATTTCTGGCCCGCGGCCCTGCAGGCGCCTCTGCCGCAGGCGGCTCAGGTGCTGCGCCAGGCAGGCGAAGCGGTGCTGCAACCGTTGAACATCGTCGTATTGGCCAGCTATGTGCTCGTGCTGCTGCTCGCAGCCCGAACGGTCGAGCCGCGCGGTCTGGCAGGACGGGTTGCTTCAGCCACGATTGTCATCACCTTGGCTGTGGACGGGTTGTTCCTGCTGGCCGCCCTGCTGGCACCGCGGCTGAGCGGGCTGATCTGATCTGAAGAACTGCAAAAGGAGGGCAACCAGTCTGGGGGAGGTCGCGAGTGGGTCTGTAACGTGTGGGTCGGCTTCAACAACGGCCGTGTCGGTTGCGTTGACTCTTTCACTGTTTCCAACGTCTCTGTTGCCCACTTCCCTGTTTCCCTTTGTGATCCCCCCTTCAAGGAGTGTCGTGATGAAGCGGCTGCTGGCCTGGTTGATGAGCTCAGTTGTGATAGCGGGTCTGCTGATCGGCCTGCTG
>JBKDOR010000108.1:0-25141 GCA_046342775.1 Synechococcaceae cyanobacterium | reverse complement strand
CCACCGCCTCAGTGGTGCCGATGGTGTAGCCAGAAGCGGGCAGCAGGGTGAGCGCCACGATTTCATCGAGTTCACCAACCATGTCGGCGATTGGATCGATCTCCACGACAGCCGTGGCGGCCCCCGGGGCGAACACGACAGACCTGGTGGCGGCAGCCGGATCGATGCCGGTGTAATCGCTGCCGGCTGTGGCGGTGCCTGCAACGGTGTAGGTCACCGTCAGCTCGCTGATCAGGCTGCCCGTGCGGCTGAAGGTATAGATTAGGTTCCCTGCACCATCTTCTGCCATCGGTATAAGGGAGACAGCAAGGGTGATGCTGGGCAGCGAATCAATAATCAGCCAATCATCGGTGAATGGATTGGCAAAGGCCATCACATTGGTGAGCTGGCCGGCTACTGCACTGCTGTCGCCACCAAAAAAGGAGTTACCCCAGGTGACGACGAACCCATCGGCCTTGAGCGCCGCGAAGGCGGAGTTAGTAGAGAAGATCTGGGTGACACCTGTGCCAAGCTGGCTGGCCACCGCACTGCTATCGCCTCCGAGGCCTGGGGTACCCCAGGAGACAACCGAGCCATCGGACTTGAGCGCAGCAAATGCGCCGAAATTGCTGAACTCCCCTCGGGTGCGTCCAGGAGAGGCTGCCGGAATCGGGGTGCTGCTGAGGCTGGCCCGCTCCACCGCCAGCTCGCGCCCCTCCAGGCCAATGCTGCCCTGGTCGTTGTCCGCCAGCAGCCTCTGCCGCCGTTCGTCGCTGAGCGGCCCGGCTTCAGTCAACAATGCCGCAAACAGTTCCCCCTCATCCCCCGGTGTGTCTGTGGTGTTGAGCAGGGTATCGAGGTGATGGCCCAGCTCCTCGGTGAGCACCGCCAGCGCCTGATCGCGGCTGGCACTCGCCAACCACTCCTGGTTGAGGACAATCGTGCCGGTGCTGCGGGCATAAGCGCCAGCCGCCCCCGCCATGGCGCTGGCGGGCAACAGCTGCACGGGAGGCAGATCGCTGAAGTCAGCGGTCCCCAGGCGGGTACTCAGCTCAGCCAGGGCTTGCGGGGCAACGGGCAGCCGCAGCGCCTGTTGCGCCGCCTGCTCCAACGCTCCCGTTCGCGCCCAGCGACTCAGCAGGGTGCGCCAGTCGTCCAGCAAGCTGAAGAGCCCAGCGCTGGCGGGCAGATCGAGCGCTTGCATAGCTGGAGCAAAAAATCTTGCTCCAATTTTAGCAAAATGGCACACCAGTCAACCCGCCAATTTCCAGGAACTTCTGCTTGAATAAGACTATTCAATAAGGTTGTTTAATCAATCGGGCGCTGGTTGTTGTATGAGATGAATTTCAGGTGATCGAGGCAGTGGGTTCGCGATTGCGTGTGATGGCCACCTGTGCACACGCGATCCAGTCAGCCCAAAGCCGTAACCCAGCACGGTCCAGTTCCACAGATTCCGGCTCAGGACAACCGCTTCCCTTACCCGCAGTGCCATCAAGAATGCCCCGGCATCTCCGAGGTGCGCAGCATCGCCACAAACCAGAGGGTGCCGATCAACACGGCGGCAACCACACCGGCGGCGATGCTGACCCGCACCATCAGCAGCGGCACCACGATCGGGAAGGCCACAGCCCCGAGCATCGGCGTGGCGGCCACGAACACCTTCAAGGCGGTGGAAGGCGTCTCGGGAGACATTGCGCTGGACATGATCAGAACCACTCCGAGACGGCCTGGTGGGCCGGATTGCTGTTGTCTTCCGGGGTGGAGCGGCGGAACTCCATGGTGATGTTGCGCTTCTGCTCGCCATCGGCGGCCACCGCCTCGATCGGATACACCTGCAAGCCATCGCGGAACGGCACCTGCACCCGGAAGGTGCCATCGGCGGAGAGGGGCACCTCTTCGCCACCGATCATCAGCCGGGCGGAGGGATCGGTGGCGCCATACACGATCAGCTCCGCATCGGCGACCAACCAGAAGGAGCGCTGCCGCGGCAGCAGCCCCGCCCCCGATTCGCTGCGGCCGGATGCCCAACCCGCTCCCGAGGCGGTCGAGCCAGCGAGATCCGCCTCAGCGGAATCGAAGCCATGGAAGGCCTCGGAACCGCGTCCGAGCCGCCGCCAGCGCGAGGTGGCTGTTTGGTAAAGGCGCTCGTGCAGGCCCGAATCGGCGGGAGGGGTGCCGGTTGGCAGCTGGGTGGGGGTGCTGGGCCCCTCCAGGGAGAAAGGCACGAATTGGTCGAGGATCTGTTCGGAGGGGTGCAGGGCCGGCACCCGCGCCACCGCCGAGAAGGCCAGGGAGATCCAGCCGCCTCCGCCGGTGCGGAAGCCCAGCTCGACCCGGTAATCGCGATCGGACAGTGGCACGGGGAGGTACCACTCGGAGGCGTGGGCATCGACCACAACCTCCTGCATGGTGTGGGGATGAACCGATCCGCCGGTCAGCCCGGTGACGTCAGCGACGCGCAAGGCCAACTGAGTGGCTCCGGCGCTGAGGGCACGCTCGCGATCGTCGTCGGAGATCTCCCAGAAGGCATAGGCCCATTGCGGGTCGCGGGGCAGAAACACGATCCGGGTCTCCGGGTCGGGCCGTGGCGCGGTGGCAAGCTGCGCTTCGATCGCCTCCAAGGAGAGACCCTCCTCCTGCTGGCGCTGGCTGATCGCCTCCACCAGCTCCTCTTTCGACTTGCGGCTGTAGAGGGTCACACCCAGCTCACTGGCCACGTGACGCAGCTGTCGCAGAGTTTTGGAGGCCAGGGTGGACAGGGCGTTCTGGCTCACAGCAACAGATTTCATTTAGGATGAGTCTGGTGCACAAGAGGCTGGTCGCGTCGCCTGCAAAGCAAAGCGGTCAGTGGTTGCTGACGGCTTCTGGATTGTGGAGCCCATCCGAAGCCCCCCCGCGACGACGGCGAGCCCGGCTTCAGAATCTCATCGGTCTCACCCCGCGCTGCTGCCAGGGTTGAGACTTCAGCGGCCGATGCTGCGGTACGGCACCTTCGAGAGGTAATCCCCGCCAATGTTGCCGCCCGCGCTGCCGACACCCCGCAGGGCCGGCAGAGTGCGAACCCAGGGGAGGTAGTCCTCGGGGAACCCGCCGCGGCGTTGCTGGGCACGGGCCGGCAGGGACTTGGGGGCGCCGGTATACACGATCTGGGGGAAGCCCAGGATGCCGCGGTGGTAGGCCTCGTAACGCGGGCTGGTGATGTTGAACGGCGTCTCGCCCACTTCGCGGGATCCGACGACGCGGTTGCGGTGATAAGGAACGGTGTCGTAGCCGAAATTGTCGAGGTATTCGTCGGAGTCGAGGATGAAGTCGACAGCGCCCTTGACGCCCTTGGTCATGATCACGGCTGACCAGGCGATCTCCTCAGAGCGGCCATGGACCGGGCGGCCCAGCAGCTTCTCGACCAAGTGGCGAGCCACCCGGTAGTTGCTGTTGAGGTTGTAGAAGCTGCGGGTGAAGGTGTCCGACAGGCAGAGGGAGCGGATGAAGTCACGCACGGTGATCTGGCCGTTGCGCAGCTGCGATTCGAGGGTGCGGTCCCGGTCGACCTTGAAGGCGTGGAAAAAGATCTGGCGATAGGCGGCCTCGATCACGAAGTTCTGGTCTTCGCGGTCCATGGGCTTGTCCATGGACACGGCCTTGGGATCTTCGTCGTTGCCCACACGCAGGGGGTTCACCCGGGAGTTCTGGGTGGTTGGGGCGTACTTCAGAAGCGGCAGGGCCACGCGAGATCAGGCATCCGTCGCTAGCGATCGTAGAAGTGCGCCCTCAGGGCTCCCGAGGCCCGAGCGGCAGGGCTCACAGTCCGTAACGTTGCGCAAGTGCGCGGCAGCGCTGGAATGTACCCGGCTGGCGAGGCTCACCAGCCCAGCAGCGACACGCTGGCGCCAAGGCCCGACGCGGACGCCCGGGCGGCGACGCGGTCCTGCTCATCGGAGCCCAGGGCGGTGGCCGGCTCCGCCCCCGTGCCGGTGATGCGGGTTTCGACGCAGAACGAGGCCGTGTTCGAGAGGCCCTCCACCGTGCTGGTGCGCAGGCGCACGTCCGGGCCGGCGAAGCAGAACCGCTCCAGGCTGTCCATGGTCTCGTAGCTTGTGGTCAGCAGCAGGCCATCGCGGTCATCCATCGCGAAGCGCCCCGCCACCGGGCTGGTCTCCGCGTAGCCGCGATCGCGCAGCAGCAATCCCGCCCGGCCGCGCTCATCGGTGGGGATCAACCCGAAGACGCTCTCGCCTTCGTGGGCTTCCCCCTCCTTGTCCCAGGCCATCGTGCCATTCCAGGTGACACGGCAGCCGCCCACGAGCCGTTCGGGATCGCAGCCGTGCAGGCTGGCGATCGCCACCAGGCGGCCGTCGCGCGGCTCCAGCTCCACCACCTCGATGAACGATCCCCCCGGCTCGGCGCGACGGTGCAGCAGATGGTGGCTGCTGCGCTGGGAGCGCCAGCGGCCGCAGCTGAGCCGAAAGAAGCTGATGGCGTCGGCGATCGGGCCGCTCATGGGGGCAGGCAGGCTGCCTTGATGATCGCAGCCGTCGGTCCAACCCGCGGCCCAGCGTTGCGGGCCCTCCCCCGCACACCTCGCCCACACACCTGGCCGACGCAACACGCCCGCATACCTCGACGCATCCTCACCTCAGCTCACCTGACTGCGGCCCCTTCTCCCGGCGCCATGGACTACCACCTTGCCCAGCCTCCTGGCACAGCCTCCTGGAAGCGTCGCCCAGCCATGCCGCTTTACCGCCGCCTTCCATCGCCGGTTGGCATCGCCGCTCTGGACCGCCGCCCCGCATCACCGCCGGGACCGCCGCTGGGCTCTCTGCGGCGCCAGCCTGAGCGCGACGATCCGCCGCCGCAGCGGCTTTGCCCATCGCCCCTCCCCTCGTTCCTGCCGTCGCTCCCAGCCCCGCCGTCGCCACCGCCGCGGCCCTGGCGGCCGCCTTCTGCTGGACCCTGGCCAGCCTGCTCTGGCGGCGGCTTCCCACGGCCCTGCCGGCCCCACACCTGAACCTGCTCAAGAATCTGCTGGCCCTGGCGGTGCAGCTGCCGCTACTGCTGGTGCAGCTGCCTTCGTTGGCTGGAGCCTGGAGCGGCGCCAACTTTGGGGAAACGGCCCAACGGCTGGGCCTGTTGGCCGCCAGCGGCGTGCTCGGCATCGCCTTGGGCGACAGCTTCCACTTCGGCGCGTTGCGGCGCCTCGGGACGCGGCGTTGCCTCACCCTGGAGGCGGGCGGTCCCGGCCTCACCTCCCTGGCCGGTTTGGCGCTGCTGGGGGAGGTGCCTCGGGCGGGGCAATGGCTGGGGGTGGGGTTGATCACCCTGGCGGTGCTGCTGGTGGCGCGGCAACGCCCGCCCCAGCTGGGGCCTCCCGACTCGGATCCAGGGCCGCCGGGAGAGGAACCGCGGCCGCCAGCCGCCCAGGCTTCTGAACGGCTGGGGCTAGCCTTGGCCTTGGCCGCCTTGGTCTGCGGCTGCGCGGGTGCCTTGCTGGCCCGGGCCGCCCTTTTGGACGGGCCCTTCAATCCGCTGCAGGCGGCCAGCGTGCGCCTCGGGGCCGCCAGCCTCGTGCTGGCGCCGCTGCTGGGGGGATTGCCGCCGCCGCGGCGTTGGCGCGCCCTGGCCAACCGCCATTGGGCGCTGGTGCTGACCGCCACGCTATTGGGCACCAGCCTCGGCATCGTGCTGCAGCAGACAGCCTTGGCGGGGTTGCCCGGGGGCCTGGCCGTGGCGCTGCTGGCCACATCTCCGCTGATGGGGGTGCTGATCGCGCCGCTGGAGGGGGACTCCCCAGGCCGGGCGGGCCTGCTGGCGGCCGCCGCCGGCTTGCTGGGCGTCAGCCTGGTGGTGGGGCTGCCGCTGCCGGGGCTGGGGTGATCGTTCCGAGCCGTTGATCGGCTTGCTCCTGGGCCCAACGCCGCAGCTGTTCGAGCTCGAGGGCTAGGGGGGTGACCCCCTCAGCCGCCGCGTTGGCGACCAGCTGGCCCCCAAGCTCCTCCAACTGGGGCAGGAAGGCGGCCGCAAACTGGCGATCGCCGGCCAGAGCGGGCTGGGCGGCGGCCCAGGCCTCCAGTTGGCGCCGCTCAGGCAACGGCCCCTGCCGGCGGCCAGCGGCGGCCTGGAGCGTGCGCAGGCCATGGGCCAGCAGGCGCAGGTGGTGGCGCTCCAGGCTGGGCAGCAGGGTGCTGTCCAGCAGGTTCAGTTCCTGGGGGTCAAGCACGGGAGCGCTGGCCCTGATCACCGGGGAGACCCCGCGCTTCCGTCGGGGCGGGTTGAAGGGGCTGGACGGGCTGTGGAAGCAGGTCGGGCTGTTGGGGGGTGATCCGGAAGCCGCAGCTGTGGCCTTCCTCCAGACGCCAGTGCACCCGTTCCACCTGGCAATCGGGGAAGGTGTGGCGCATGAGCTGAAGCTCTTGGTCGCACACCATCGGGAACTCCTCGGCGATGCGCATGATCGAACAATGGAATTCGCTCAACAGCCAGGATTCACAGTGTCCGGGAACTGAGGCCGTCGCCGCCGTAGTAGGCAGAGCGTGCTGTTGCATCGCCCGGCTGCCGTCATCAGGCCGACATTCGGCCACGTAGCCCTCGTAACGCCGCAGCTCCACCAAGCGCTCCAGTCGCTCGCTCAGGGGGCCAGGACCCAACCGATGGCGATAGTCCTCAGCCTTGGCGACGGCCTGCTGCCACATCAACCCCTGCAGTTGCTCCGGCGTCATGCTGTGACGCATGGCCTGGAGCAGACCGAGGGCAAAGTCTTCGCTGCCATCGGGGAAGCGATCGTGGCCGGCAGCGGTGAGGCACCAGCGGTTGCTGGGGCGGCCCGGGCCCTCGTGGGCGGAGCTGGCCTGCACCAGGCCGTCGTCTTCAAGGCTGCGTAGATGGCGGCGCATCACTTGCACCGAGACGCCCAGCTGCTGGGCCAGATCGGCGGCCGTGCCCTCTCCATGCCGCAACAGCACCACCAGTACCGCGTCACGCGTGGCGGATCCGAGCTGGTGATCGTTGCAGGGAGGACGAGCGTCCATAACGAAGGCGAATTCCTGTCACCATGCCACGCGACGGCCTGAAATGGGTGCGTGCGTCGGCACGGCCCCATGCGGGGGTTCACAATGAAGCCGACCACAACCTCCGGCGCGGTGCCCTAAGGTCCTTGTTACGAAACCACCAGGTTTCGTAATGGGTTCTCGGTGACGCCGCCGCCGCTCCGCGAGCGGTGCTCCCGCTCCCGCAGCCACCGGTCCCTTTTCCCCACCGAATGCCGTGACCGTGACCGACAGTTCCTCCAGCGCCAGCCCCGCCGCCCAAGGCCCTAACAGCCTTGAGATCATCCGTCGCTTCGCCGAAACCTACGCCCAGCGCACCGGCACCTATTTCTGCAGCGATCTGGGTGTCACCGCTGTGGTTCTCGAAGGGCTTGCCCACCACAAGGATGAGCTGGGTGGCGCCCTCTGCCCTTGCCGCCACTACGAGGACAAAGCGGCCGAGGTTGCGCAGGCGTTTTGGAACTGCCCCTGCGTGCCGATGCGCGAGCGCAAGGAATGTCACTGCATGTTGTTCCTGACTGAAGACAATCCTTTTCGCGGCGAACAACAAACTATCAGCATCGATGAGATCAAGACCTACTCCGCTGGTTGACCCTAGCGGCTTTATCCACCACACCTGCCCATGACCACCGCCAGCCGCGTCAGCGATCTCGTCAGCCAGCCCTATCGCTACGGCTTTGTCACCGACATCGAGACCGAGAAAATCGCCAAGGGCCTCAGCGAAGAAGTGGTTCGGCTGATCTCCGCCAAGAAAAACGAACCGGCATTCCTGCTCGACTTTCGCTTGCGGGCTTGGCGCCAGTGGCAAGAGATGCAAGAGCCTGACTGGGCTGCTCTAGGCTACCCGAAGATCGACTATCAAGATATTATTTATTATGCCGCCCCCCGCCAACAGGCTAAAAAGTCCAGCCTGGATGAGGTTGATCCAAAGTTACTCGAAACTTTCGACAAACTTGGCATTCCCCTCAGTGAGCAGAAGCGCTTGTCAAATGTGGCCGTGGATGCCGTGTTTGACAGCGTTTCGATTGCCACCACCTTCAAAGAGAAGCTGGCTGAACATGGCGTGATCTTCTGTTCGATCAGCGAAGCCGTCAAAGAGCATTCGGAGTTGGTGCAGCGTTACCTCGGCTCTGTGGTGCCAAGCAATGATAATTATTTTGCAGCCCTCAATTCGGCCGTCTTCAGTGATGGCTCCTTTGTGTACATCCCCAAGGGTGTGGAATGCCCGATGGAGCTGTCCACCTACTTTCGCATCAACTCGGGCGACACCGGCCAGTTCGAGCGCACCTTGATCATCGCCGAGGAGCGCGCTTCGGTGAGCTATCTGGAGGGTTGCACCGCTCCCATGTTTGACACCAACCAGTTGCACGCCGCTGTGGTGGAACTGGTGGCCCTCGACGACGCCTCAATCAAATATTCCACGGTTCAGAACTGGTATGCCGGCGATGAACAGGGCAAAGGGGGCATCTACAACTTCGTCACCAAGCGTGGCCAGTGCCGGGGCGACCGCAGCCGCATCAGCTGGACCCAGGTGGAGACCGGCTCGGCGATCACCTGGAAGTATCCCAGTTGCGTACTGCAAGGGGCTGACAGCATCGGCGAGTTCTATTCCGTTGCCCTCACCAACAACCGCCAGCAGGCGGACACGGGCACCAAGATGATTCACGTTGGGCCGCGCACTCGCTCCACCATCGTCAGCAAGGGCATCAGCGCCGGCCATTCCTCCAACAGCTACCGCGGTTTGGTGCAGATCGGCCCGAAAGCCCGCGGCGCCCGCAACCACAGCCAATGCGATTCGATGTTGATCGGCGATCAGGCCGCCGCTAACACCTTCCCCTACATCCGGAGCCGCCAACCCGAGGCCAGTGTTGAACATGAGGCCAGCACCTGCCGCATCTCGGAAGATCAGCTCTTTTACTTGCAGAGCCGCGGCATCGCCGTCGAAGAAGCCGTCTCGATGATGGTGAGTGGCTTCTGCCGGGATGTGTTCAATCAGCTGCCTCTGGAGTTCGCCGCCGAGGCCGACAAGCTGCTCGCCCTCAAGCTGGAAGGTTCCGTCGGCTGAAGGTCTTCGTTGGCCGGGCAATCGCCAGGACGGTTAACGCCCCGGCCAACACCGGACCATCGCCACGTTCATCTCGAGTCCAACACCCGTCCAAGCCTCGATTCCCACCTTCTTCCCCACGCTTCTTTCTGTTTGCCGCTGTGATTCGCCCCGACGCCCCGGTCCTGCTTGAGATCCGCGACCTGCACGCCAGCGTTGACGACCAACCCATTTTGATGGGCGTGAATCTCACGATTCGAGCCGGCGAGATCCACGCGGTGATGGGCCGCAATGGCAGCGGTAAGAGCACCCTCTCCAAAGTGCTCGCCGGCCATCCCGCCTACACGGTCACAGCCGGGAGCGTGCACTACCAAGGCGCTGACCTCCTGGCCCTGCCGGCGGAGGAGCGCTCTCGCCAGGGGCTCTTCCTCGGCTTCCAGTACCCGATCGAGATCCCCGGTGTCAGCAATCTGGAGTTCCTGCGGGTGGCCACCAATGCCCGGCGCCGCGGCCGTGGCGAGGAGGAGCTCGACACCTTCGCCTTCGAAGACCTGGTGCGCGAACGGCTGGCGGTGGTGCAGATGGATCCGGCCTTTCTTGAGCGGAGTGTCAACGAGGGCTTCTCCGGCGGTGAGAAGAAGCGCAATGAAATCCTGCAGATGGCCCTGCTGGAACCTCTGGTGGCGATCCTCGACGAAACCGATTCCGGCCTCGACATCGACGCCCTGCGCATCGTGGCCGGCGGTGTGAACCAGTTGGCCAGCCCCGACAACGCCACCTTGCTGATCACCCATTACCAGCGTCTGCTGGACGTGATCACCCCCGATTACGTGCATGTGATGGCGGCTGGACGCATCCTGCGCACCGGCGGCAAGGAGCTGGCGCTGGAGCTGGAGCGCAGCGGTTACGACTGGGTGGATGCCCTGCTGGCCCGCCAATCCGAGGCGGCGACGCCGGCGGAGGTGGCCTGATGGCGAGCGCTTCCGTGGCCAGCCCACCCCGCAGCGACCGCCAGGCAGCCTGGCTTGACGATTGGCTGGCGGCCCTGCCCACCCCCGGCGCCCACGCCGCCCAGGCGCTTCAAGCCCGCGCCCACCTGGCCAGCGTCGGGCTGCCGCAGCGCCGGCAGGAAGCATGGCGATTCACCCCCCTTGATGCCCTCAGGGCCCTTGATCCCGTCAGCCTGGCCCATCCGCCCGCTCTGGCAACGGCTTCGCAGGCTGAGCCCGGCTGGCCCGCCGCTGCTGAGGCTCTGCGGCTGGTGCTCCACGGTCAGGCCGATCCTCTGGAGGGCGTGGTCCTGCCTGCCGGCCTGGAACGGCTGGCCGGCGAAGCCCTGGAGCATGCCCTCGGCCAGGGGCTGCAAGCCTGCGGCAGCGGCGACGACTGGGCGCCGCTGTTGAACCAGGCGGTCGGCGCGCCACCGCTCGCCCTGCGCGTCAGCGCCGGATCCCCCGTGCGGCTGGAGCTGATCGCCGACGCCAGCGGCGCTGGCCTGCTGGCCCAGAGGCTGCTGCTGGTGCTGGAGCCAGGCGCCGATCTGGAGCTGTTGCAGGTGCAGCGCAGCCGCGCCAGCTCCCTCACCAGCCTGGTGCTGGAGGCCGACCTGGCTCCCGGTGCGCGGCTGCACCATGGCCTGCTGGCCCTGGGCGATCCCAGTTCGGTGCTGCTGGCCCATCAGGCGATCCGCCAGGCCCAAGGCAGCGCCCTGGAGCTCAGCTGCGCCCTCGGCGGCTGGGGGCTGGCGCGGCTGGAGCCCCGCGTGCTGCAGAGCGTCGGAGCTGCCAGCACCCGCCTGCGCGGCCTGCACTGCGTGGCCGAGGGCGGCCTGGCCGACACCCATAGCCTGATCCGCTTCGAAGGACCAGAGGGCAAGCTCGATCAGCTGCACAAAGTGGTGGCCGCTGGCAACGGTCACAGTGTGTTCAACGGTGCCGTGCAGGTGCCGCGGCAGGCCCAGCGCACCGACGCCAGCCAGCTGAGCCGCGCCCTGCTGCTCTCCGATCGAGCCTGCGTGGACACCAAGCCGGAGCTGGCGATCGTGGCCGACGACGTGCGCTGCGCCCACGGCGCCACGATCAGCAGCCTGCAGGACGACGAGCTCTTCTACCTGCGCAGCCGCGGCATCGACAACGCCACCGCAGCCCAGCTCTTGCTGCGGGGCTGGTGTGAGGAGGTGCTGCGCGCCCTGCCCGCCGCTGCGGCATCGTGGCAGCCACTGCAGCACCTGCTCGGCGAGGCCGCCCCGCGATGACCCTGACCCCCCTGCCCAGCCCCGGCAGCATCGCCGAGCCTGCCACTCCCTCCCCGCCACCCAGCCCCAGCGCCTCCTCCACCGCTGGCGCCGAGCCGACGCCGGAGGATCTGGCAGCCCTCACCCGGCCTGACTTCCCCCTGCTGGCCCAAACCGCCTGCCTCGGCCAGCCGCTGATCTATCTCGATTACGCCGCCACCAGCCAGAAACCGCGCCAGGTGCTGGAGGCCCTGCAGCATTACTACGGCCACGACAACGCCAACGTGCACCGCGGCGCCCACCAGCTGAGTGCCCGCGCCACCGAAGGTTTCGAGCAGGCCCGCGAGCGGGTGGCGGGCTTCATCGGCGCGGCTGGACCACGGGAGATTGTGTACACCCGCAACGCCAGCGAAGCGATCAACCTGGTGGCCCGCAGCTGGGGAGAAACTTTTCTGCGCCCGGGCGATGAGGTGCTGCTCACGACGATGGAGCACCACAGCAACCTGGTGCCGTGGCAGCTGCTGGCGGCCCGCTGCGGTTGCGTGCTGCGCCACGTGGGCCTGACCGAGCAGGGCGAGCTGGATCTGGAGGATCTGCGCGCGAAGCTCAACGAGCGCACACGGCTGGTGAGCCTCGTGCATGTGAGCAACACGCTCGGCTGCCTCAACCCGATCGCGGAAGTCACCGCCCTGGCCCATGGGGCCGGCGCCCTGGTGCTGGTGGATGCCTGCCAGAGCCTGCCCCACCAGCCGATCGATGTGCGGCGGCTGGGCTGCGATTTCCTGGTGGGCTCCTCCCACAAGTTCTGCGGCCCCACCGGCATCGGCTTCCTCTGGGCCCGGGAATCCCTGCTCGAAGCCATGCCGCCCTTCCTTGGCGGCGGCGAAATGATCCAGGACGTGTTTCTCGACCACAGCAGCTGGGCCGACCTGCCCCACAAGTTCGAGGCCGGCACGCCGGCGATCGGCGAAGCGATCGGCATGGGGGCCGCCATCGCCTACCTGCAGGACCTTGGCATGGAGCGCATCGCCGCCTGGGAGCAGCACCTCACCCGCTTGCTGTTCGCCCGGCTGCGGGCCATCGAGGGCGTGCGGGTGCTGGGGCCGGATCCCGAGCGCCAGCCCCATCGCGGCGCGCTTGCCGCCTTTCATGTGGAAGGCCTGCACGCCCACGACATCGCCGCCCTGCTGGATTCGGCCGGAATCTGCATCCGCAGCGGCCACCACTGCACCCAGCCGTTGCATCGCCACTACGGCCTCAGCGCCACGGCCCGGGCCAGCTTGGCCTTCACCACCACGCCGGAGGAAATCGAGCGCTTCGGGGCCGAATTGGAAGGCACGATCCAGTTTCTGCGCGAACACTCCTGAATCGGTTCTCCATCCCAGCCACCTCCATCAGCCTGGCGCTCCCGCTCGGCCGCCTGGGCTGGGCGAGCCTGTTGGCCAGCCTGCTGGTGGCCTGCGGCCCGAAGCCTGAAGCCGGCTGGCCCTTGCACAACCTGGCCGATCCGGGCCTCTCCCCCGCCAGCGACGCCAGCCTCAAGACCTGCCAGCAACGCCTGCGTTCGGCGGGATGGCTCGGCGCCGAACTGCCGCGGCCGGCCCACCCCAGCAACTTTGGTTGGCGACGGCCTCGCGATCAACTGGGGCGGCCTGTGCCCCACACGCCGATGCTGATCGTGCTGCACGAAACGGTGCTGTCGGCGGGCGACAGCCTGAGGTTGTTCCAGACCCCCCACGAGCGCGATGACGACCAGGTGAGCTATCACCTCGTGATCGATCGGCAAGGTCAGAGGCTGCGTTTGGTGCCGGATGAGCGCCGCGCCTACGGCGCCGGCATGTCGGCCTTCGGAGACGCCACGGTGCGGATCAAGCGTGCATCGCCGGGATCCGTGAACGATCTGGCGCTGCATCTCAGCCTCGAAACCCCCGCCGATGGCCGCGGAGACGGCGACGGCCACAGCGGCTACAGCCCGGCTCAATACCGCGCCGCCGCGGCCCAGGTGCTGCTGTGGCAGGCCCGCTACGGCATTCCCTTCAGCCGCCTCACCACCCATGCGGCGGTGGACCGCAGCCGCAGTCGCTACGACCCGCGCAGTTTCCGCTGGGACCGCTTTGAGCCGCAGTACCGCCAGGCCGCGCAGCTCTGCGGCTTCAGCCGCTTCGACACGCAACGGGCGAGCTGGTGAAGCGCCTGCCGCAGCCGCAGCCGCAGTCGCAGTCGCAGTCGCAGTCGCAGTCGCAGCCAGGTTCCAAGCGGGATCCACCCCTGCGGATCCCGTCCACCGAGGAGCATCCGCCCCACGCTGCTTGAATGCCGGCCGGCCCGGCTGACGGGCCCTGTTCTTTGCTTGGCCCAGTTCGGTTTATGCCCGATCCCCTGTCGTCACGATCACCTCAGAGGCCCAAGCGGCGGCGTCTGCCGCGACCGCTGCGACACCTGGCCCAGGAAATCGGCCGTGGCTGGCAGTGGGTGGTGTTCGTGTGGCAAATGCTGGGCCGACTCGGTGGACCGCGCCAGTGGGTGCGGGCGTTGGCCACCACCATGGGCTTGATGCGCCAGCGGCACGGCCGTGCCCTGCCCGAGTTGCGCCATGAGGCCTGGTTCTACGACCCCGGGGATTTCCCCTTCACCGAAGTGCTGCGGCGCAGCTGGCCCAGCATCATGGCGGAACTGCAAGCCCTGCGCTCGGGCGACTTCATCGCCTGGCCGGAAAAGTACCTCTACGAGGGCAAGGGCTGGGACACCTTCGGGCTGTTCGCGTTGGGGGTGCCGATCGCCCGCAACTGCGAGCTCTGCCCGGCGACCGCCGCCGCCCTGCGCCAGATTCCCGGTTTGGTTTCGGCGGGCTTTTCCTCCCTCGCCCCCGGCACCCACATCGCCCCCCACACCGGCTACCCCGATGGATTGCTGCGCTGCCATCTGGGCCTGATCGTGCCGGAGAGCTGCGGCCTGCGGGTGGCCTCGGAGGTGCGCAGCTGGCGGGAGGGGGAGTGCCTGGTGTTCGACGACACGGCCGAACATGAAGCCTGGAACCGCGGCGATCGCACCCGGGTGGTGCTGTTGCTCGACTTCCGGCCCCAATCCAACGATCCTGACCCGTCCGGAACTGTTTAAGGTGCCCCTTTGCAGCGCCTGAGGAGGTCGGCCACGATGGCCCGGCGGCAAACGATCCGCGCAGCAACCGGTTGCTTGGCGCTCGCGTCAGCACTGCTTCTCGGCGCCTGCTCCGGCCCAGGTGCGCCGATCAGTGCCGAGGGGCGGGCTCGCTGCCAGCGACGGGCTGATCTCGAAGAGTTTCAGCCGCTGCGCCCGTTGATCCAGCATCACTGCCTCAGCGGCATTGAGGCCAAGCTGGCCGAGGAACGGCGTGAGGAAGGCCTACGCCGCCAGGAGCACCAACGCCAGCTCGATCAGGCCCTGCGCCGTTGCCGCCAGAAGCAGGTGCAACTCCTCGGCGGCCTGCGGCAGCTGCGCCAGGCCGAGCTGGCCCTGGCCCGGCTGCGCGCCAGCCGGGAGCCGGCGCTGCCGGAGCCGCCCAAACGGCTGAATGAGGCGGTGCTGCAGCGTTACACCCGCGAAGATGCCGAGCTCGACCGACAACGCTTCCGCGACGCCATTTCAGCCTGGCAGCGGCGGCTGGCGGAGCGGCAATCCCTGCGGCAACAGCGCCTGGGCGCCATCGATGAGGCCCAGTTGCGCCTGGATCGGGCAGCTCTGCGGGTGCGCCAGTTGCAGCCGGATCTGCTGGCCGAGGGCATCGAGCTGGATCCCGGGGTGGCCCGCCGAGTGCTGCGCTGTGATCCCAACGAGTTGGCGGCAACCCTGCCGGACGCGCCGCTTGTGGTGAAGCGCCCAACGGCGACACCAGGCGCCAGCCTTCCCGTTGGCACACGATCGCAACCCGGCCGCGAGGCTCCCCTTGGCGTCCCGTCTCAGGCCACCCCGTGGCGCTCCAAGCCCGCTGTTCCGCTGCGGTGAACGGCTGGATGCGCGCAGTTGAGCCCCCAAGCGACAACCCCAGCCCCTTGGCGCCCGATCTGTTTCTGGTGGTGCTCGGGGGGCGCGCCCAGGGCTGCCTGATCGATTCGTGGCCGGATCGGCCCAGGCCGCCAAGGCCAGAGCCCGTCGCACGCTGCTCACGGCGGCGACGCAACAACACAAGGATGATCTGAGGGCCGTGGACGATTGCCTGGCCATGACGGAGCTTCAGGGTTGGTGGGTGTACCTGGATCGCGACGCCAGCGGCGCGTCGCCACGGCCCCAGCCGCTGCGTCCCGATTGGTTTGGCACCCGGCGCATCGACGGCCCGGCCAGCGGCGGCGCGTCCATGGCTTGAGCGGGCCCCATGGCCTGAGGATGGCGGCGGTTTCTCCCAGCAACGCGTGAACATCAACGGCAGCCCCTGGCGCACGATCGGCCTGGAGGAGGACGGCCGCTCGATCTGGGTGATCGACCAGACCCAGCTGCCCCACCGGTTCGAAACGCGCCGACTGCACAGCAGCGCCGACGCCACCGAGGCGATCGCCTCCATGGTGGTGCGGGGTGCTCCGCTGATCGGCGTCACCGGTGCCTACGGCCTGATGCTGGCGCTCCAGGAGGATGCCAGCGATGGAGCCTTGGCGGCGGCCTTGGCGCAGCTGGAGGCCACCCGTCCCACGGCGGTGAATCTGCGCTGGGCATTGGAGCGGGTGCGCGATCGGGTGGCGCCGCTGCCGCCCGAACAACGGGCCGCCGCCGCCCGGGAGGAGGCCGGCGCCATCGCCGAGGAGGACGTGGCGATGTGTTCCGCCATCGGCGATCACGGCCTGGCGGTGTTTCGCCAGGTCTTGGAACAGCGGCCGGCAGCACGCCAGGGCCAGCCGCTGCGGGTGCTGACCCACTGCAATGCCGGCTGGCTGGCCACGGTGGATTGGGGCACGGCCCTGGCGCCGATCTACAAGGCCCACCGGGCCGGGTTGCCGCTGCAGGTGTGGGTGGACGAAACCCGGCCCCGCAACCAGGGGGCGAGCCTGACGGCCTTCGAGCTCGGACAGGAGGGCATCCCCCACACGGTGATCGTCGACAACGCCGGTGGCCATCTGATGCAGCACGGCCAGGTGGATGTGGTGATCGTCGGCACGGATCGCACCACCCGCAGCGGCGACGTCTGCAACAAGATCGGCACCTATCTCAAAGCCCTGGCCGCTCGCGACAACGGCGTGCCGTTCTACGTGGCCCTGCCAGCCTCCACGATCGACTGGAGCCTGGAGGATGGGGTGGCCGAGATCCCGATCGAGGCCCGCTCTGAGCGGGAGGTGACCCATATCCAGGGGCGCATCGCCAGCGGGCCGGCGGCGGGATCCCTGGCCACGGTGCAGCTCACCCCGGATGGCAGCGCTGCCTTCAACCCGGGCTTTGATGTCACCCCGGCGCGGCTGGTCACCGGGCTGATCACCGAACGGGGCGTGGCGAGCGCCGATCCGCTGGCGTTGCGGGCGCTCTACGCCGGCACCTGAGGCCAGGCAGGGCTCGCGCGGCCTGGCCTCCGCCGCAAAAGGCCGGGCAGTCGCCGGCGCAGACGCCGCAGGCGGGCGGGCGGGAAATCGGCAAGGCCGGGGCAAAAGGCGAGGAAACCGAACTGCCAGCCCTTCGACACAACCGCTTGCAACGCTTCACGATCTGTTACGATGTGAAAAGTTACGCAACACCTGCGAACCATGACTGACGCCACCCCCCGCTTCGGCTTCGTCGCTTTCGCTGAAACCTGGAATGGCCGCCTGGCCATGCTCGGTTTCGTGATCGGCCTCGCCACCGAGATCCTCACCGGCCAGGGAATCCTGGCCCAGATCGGCCTCATCTGATTCGGCACCACGTCCAACCCCCCTTTCCAAAGAAGCCTTGCGGCCCGGTGACCAGTTCACCGGGCTTTTTGTTTTGCCTTCGGGTTCCCTGGCGACAGCATGCGACCGCTGTGCGATCGGCCCGCTCCCTTGGCGGCCCACTCTCTTGGCGGAACACTCTCTTGGGAGGTCCGCTCCCTTGGGGGTCCGCTCCGACGCTGGCGTTGCACGACGCGAGTTCAGCCAGGCCTGCAAGCGCAGCACGCGAAGCACCTTCGCAAGGGTCTCGGCGGGAGGGAGAGAGCCTGGTTGGCCTGGCGGTGAGCATCCAGTGGAGTGTGCTGGCGGCGCAAGATCACAATTTCCCCAAGCCCCACGCCATCGCTGCCACTCCATCGCGCCAAGTCATCGCCGTGCCGCACCGTGAGCCGGATGCCCCGCCCCTGCCCGCTCGCCATTTGGTGTTGGCCGGCGGCGGCCACTGCCACGCCCTGGTGCTGCGCAGCTGGGTGCGGCGACCATCCCAGCGGCCTCCGAACTGCCGCATCACCCTGGTGAGCCGCCAGCCGCGCAGCCTCTATTCCGGCCTGGTGCCGGCGCTGATCGCGGCTCGTGTGACGCTCGACGAGGCGAGCATCGATCTGGCGCGCCTCTGCCGCCTGGCCGGCGTGGCCTTCCTGCAGGCGGAGATCATCGGGCTCGATCCCTTGAGCCACACCCTGCTCCTGCGCGATCAAGCACCGTTGATCTTCGATCTGCTCAGCCTCGATGTGGGGGCCGTGGTCTCCGACCCTCGCGAGCTGCAGGCTCCGGCCGAGACGTTCAGCACGAACGGGCTGACCGCGACTGGCAGCCGCCAGCCGCGGGTTGACCAGGCGCCGGGAGCGGAACCGCCAGCCCTGGAGCTGCCGATCAAGCCGCTGGAACCCCTGCTGGAGCGGTTGGATCAACTGCCGGCGGGCCGTGGGCTGCGCTTGCGCGGTGGAGGTGCCGCCGCCGTGGAGCTGGCCTTGGCACTCAAAGCCCGCGGCCACCCCTGTCGCCTGCTGCTGCGGGGCGAGCGGCTGCGCATGGGCACGGCCAGGGCCGCCCAGGCAGCGGAGCGCCTGCTGGAGGAAGCCGGCATTCCGCGGATCCGCCGGGCGGCCGCCACGGCACCGGCCGATCTGCTCTGCACCGGCAGCCGGGCTCCGGCCTGGTTGGCGGCGGCGGGGCTGCCGGTGCGGCGGGACACCGGGCGGGTGCTTACGGATGCCAACCTGCGGGTGCAAGGCCATCCCTTGCTGTTCGCCTGCGGCGATTGCGCAGTGATGGACGATTCTCCCCGGCCGGCCGCCGGCGTGTGGGCCGTGCGCGCCGCCCCAACCCTGGCCAGCAACCTGCGCCGCCAGCTGCAGGAACCGCCGCGGCCGCTGGCCCGCTGGCGACCGCCAGCCTGGGCGTTGCAGCTGCTGGCGGATCCGGGCGAGCAGCCGCGGGCCATCGCCTGCTGGGGGCCCTGGAGCTGGGGCCCCAGCGGGGCGTTGTGGCGTTGGAAGCAGCGGATCGACCGGCATTTCATCGCCTCGTTTGTCTTGCTGCGCGAGGCCTCAGCTCCGCCCGGCCGATCGGCTTAGCCAAGCTTGCCTCGATGGGCCCGGCTGCTCGGGCCCGCCTAGAGGGTCCGCCTAGAGGGGCCTGCCTAGTGAGGGCTGCCCCAGTGGGGCCTGCCTCGTCGGAGCAGGCTGGGACGTCGCCCAGGGCAGGGGCCGCGGGGCCGAGCGGCAGATGCATGCGCACCTCGGCGCCTCCGAGGTGCGAGCGGTCGAACGCCCACCGGCCGCCGTGGTTTTCAACGGCTGTTTGCACCAGATACAGGCCGATGCCGGTGCCATCGGGCTTGGTGGTGAGCAGCGGCAGGGACTCCAAGACCGCGGCGCTGATGCCGGGGCCGTTGTCGCCGACCGCCAAGACCAGCTCCTCCGGCAGGCGTCGCAGCCCAACCTCAATGCAAGCCTTCCGACCGCCTGGCCCGCCGGCGCTGAGGGCCTCCAGGGCATTGCGCAGCAGGTTGCTGATCGCCACCTGCAGCTGCTCGCCATCGCCCAGCAGGGGGCAAGGCCGATCCAGACCCTGGCGCCGCAGGCGCACACCGGCGCTGTGCAGCTGAGGCCCCATCCCCAGCAACGCGCTTTCCACCACGGCAGCGAGATCGAGGCGGCGGGGTTCGCCTCCAACGCTGCGCAGCAGGCTGCGCATCTTGAGCGTGGTGCTCACCACCCGCTCGGCCTGGACGACCATGCTGTTGAGGGAAGCCTCCAAGGCCTCGCTGTCAGGCCCTTGTTCGCTGACGAGGAGCCGCTGGCGGGCCAGTTGGCTGTTGAGCAGCAGCCCCGACAGCGGCTGATTGATCTCATGCACCACCGCGGCGGCGGCCAGGCTGGTGCGCAGTTTTTGCTCCAGTCGCCGACGCTGCTCCTCCTCCAGCCGCCGCTCCCGTTGGCGGGCCTGGGCCAGCTCGGTGATGTCCAGCAGGGTGAACACCAGCAGATCCGGAAGCCGGGTGCCGCTGATCAGCACCTCGCGGCGCTCGCCGTCGGCGCGGAGGAGCTGATGCGGGCCGGATTCGCCAGCCGGTTGCTCACCCCCCTCCCAGCGCAGCAGCTCCCTGCGGCGGGCGGCGGCGCTGGGTTCGGGGCAGGCATCAGCTTTTCAATACGCGCGATAGGCGCGGTACCAAGCACACTACAGATACACAAGTCCCCCGCAATGCCATTCATCCGGTGGGGTCTGGTCCAGGAAGGCGGCAACCGTCGCACCAGCAACTCTCAGAGGTCAAGCGCATTTGTAATCTCATCATTTATTCAGCTTAAACGCTCACCTCAATCAGGGATCTCTCAGCAGTTGACTGGTGTGGCATGGAGTGGTGCCAGCACGGCCAAAACGTTTCGATCAGCCCTCATGGCTGGATTGGGGAGGCTGCACTTTGCCCAGGCTGAGCAGCAGCTGCGCCGCCGCCTCGGCGCCGCTGTTGCCCAGCTCCAGCGGTTCACTGTCGGGATTCGGATGGCCGGCCAGCTCATGGTCATAGCAGCGGTCGTAGTAGTCGAGCATCTGGCGACAGGCCTCGGCCCAGTCGCTGCGGGCGATGGCCTGCACAGCCTCTCGGGTCCGCTGGGGCCCAAGCCGGCGAGCGATGCGCTCGGTGGCGGCGGTCAGCTCCGCTGGGGCCTGGCAGCCGTACACCGCCACCAGCTGCTGAACCCGCCACTCCAGCGGCCGGCGCACTTCCAGCACCGGTGCGGCGCGCATCTGCCGCCACAGGCCGTGGGGAATGCGGCAGCGGCCCACCTGGGCGCTCTCGGCCTCCAGCCAGATCTCAGCGACGCTCTCCAGGCCGTTGAGCCCGGCCGCCAGCAGGTTTTCGTAGTGCTCGCTGCTGGGCTGGGGCGGCAGGCCCAGGCCGCCGAAGCTGCTGCCGCGGTGGTTGGCCAGGCCCTCGAGGTCGAGCACGGCGACGCCGCAGTTTCGCAGGGCCAGCAACAGCTCGGTTTTGCCCGTACCGGTGCGCCCGCCCAGCAGCCGCAGCGGCCAGGGCCGCTCGAACTGGGCCAGCACCCAGCGGCGGTAAGCCTTGTAGCCCCCCGCCAGCAGCAGCGTCGGCAGACCCAACCGCCCGGCCAGCCAGGCGACGCTGTCCGAGCGCAGTCCCCCGCGCCAGCAGAGCAGCCGCAGCGGCTGGCCAGGGCTGGCGACGGCCCGGGCGGCCAGGCTGGTGGCCAGGGCCTCCAGCCGCGGACCCACCAGGGCCAGGCCCCGCAGCACCGCCGCCTCGCGGCCCCGCTGCTTGTAGAGCGTGCCGATTTCGGCCCGTTCGGCGTCATCGAACAGGGGCAGGTTGCTGGCGCCGGGGATATGGCCCTGGCCGAACTCCGCTGGGCTGCGCACATCCAGCAGCGGCCCTTCCACCGCCAGGAAGGCCGCGCAGGGCGCGGCGTGCGCTGCTGGCGAGGCGGTGCGCGTCACGGCAGGCGCCCCGACGGAAGCCAGGAGCTTCTGGGCTCCCCCCAGGAGCGACCGGGCTGCCGGTTGGGGTGACTGCCCTGACGCCGCAGCCGCGGGTGGGGCTGTCGTGGATCCGGCCTCAACCGCCGATCAGGGTTTCCAACGCCAGCCGCACATCCGGCTGGCGCATCAAGGCCTCGCCCACCAGCACCGCGTCGGCGCCGGCGCCTTGCACCCGGTCGAGGTCATCGCGGCAGAACAGGCCCGATTCGCTGACCAGCAGGGCCCCCTGCTGGCGCAGCCGCGCCCCGAACCCCTCCATCAGCCGCTCGGTGGTGGCCAGGTCCACCGTGAAGCTGCTGAGATCGCGGTTGTTGATGCCGATCAGGGGAAAGCCCCCCAGGGCCAGCACCCGTTCCAGCTCGGAGTCGTCGTGCACCTCCACCAGCACGCTGAGGCCGAGGCTGCGGGCCACCTTGTTGAGATAGGTGAGATCTTGATCGGAAAGGATCGCGGCGATCAGCAGGGCGGCATCGGCGCCGGCGGCCCGGGCCTGCACCAGCTGGTAGGGGCTGAGGATGAAGTCCTTGCACAACAGCGGCAGCTCCACCGCCTCGCGCACCGCCACCAGCACCTCGAAGCCCCCTTGGAAAAAGCTGCGATCGGTGAGCACCGAGAGGCAGCTGGCGCCACCTTCGGCAAAGCCGCGGGCGATCGCCACCGGGTCGAAATCGGCGCGGATCACCCCCTTGCTGGGGCTGGCCTTCTTGATCTCGGCGATCACCGCCGGCTTGCGGCAGCTGGCCTTCAACGCCGCCACGACATCGCGGGTGGCTGGCAGGTCGGCGATCTGACGCTGCAGTTTCTCCAGGCTGACCCGCTCGCGGGATGCCGCCACCTCCCGCTCCTTCTCCCAGACGATCTCCTCAAGGATGTGACGCGGCTGTTCCTCCGGATGGGGGATGCCGTATTCGAGGTGGGCCACCTTCACGGAGGGGTTGGGCGGCCGGCGACGGATCTCCATCTTCAAGCCCCCGCGCCGACGGTGGCCGGCGCCGGCGCCAACGCCAAGGCCGCCTGCTTGTAGGCCGCCTCGACCACCTCGCTGAGGGTGGGGTGGGTGTGCACCTCAGCGGCCAGCTCGCTCACCCGTTGGCGGCGGGCCACGGCGTTGGCGATCTCCTGGATCAGATCGGCGGCGTGCAGGCCAAACAGATGGGCGCCGAGCACCTCGCCGCTGTCCTTGCGGAACAGCAGCTTGAGCAGGCCATCGCCCTCCAGCTCCGCCAGAGCCTTGGAGTTGGCCTTGAAGTAGCTGCGCACCACGCCGAGCTCGAAACCCAAACGGCTGGCCTCGGCCTTGGCGTCGGCTTCGCTCAGGCCCACCGAGCTGATCTCCGGATGGGTGAAGGTGGCGGCCGGTATGGAGCGGTAGTCGATCGTGCGCGGGTGGCCAAGGATGTTGTCCACCGCCACGGTGCCTTGAGCGGCGGCGGTGTGGGCCAGCATCATCTTGCCGGGCACGTCGCCGACGGCCCAGAGATGGGGGATCGGGGTGGCCCCGGGTTCGGCGCTGGCCAGCACCCGCAGGGACTCATCCACCGGAATGAAGCCCCGCTGGGTCTCCACCCCCACCGACGCGAGATTGAGGTCCTTGCTCACCGGCACCCGGCCGGTGGCCACCAGCACCGCGTCCACCTCCAGGGTCTCCACCGGCTCGCGGGTCGCCATGTCGACCAGCTCGATCTTCACGGGACAGCCCGGCGTGATCGATTTGGCCAGCACGCCGGCGCGGGCGTCGATGTCGCGGCTGTCGATCAGCTTGCGGGCCGCCAGCTTGGCGATGTCGGGATCGAAGGTGGGCAGCACCCGATCGAGGGCCTCGATCATCGTCACCTCACAGCCGAGGGCTGTGTAGACATCGGCGAACTCCAGGCCGATGTAGCCGCTGCCGATGATGGCGATCCAGCGGGGCAACCATTCCAGGTTGATCGATTCGTCGCTGGTGAACACCGTGCGGCCATCGGTCTCGATGCCGGGCGGCACGAAGGGATCGGAGCCGGTGGCGATCACCACATCGCCGGCGCTGTAGGTGCGCTCCACGCCACTGCCCGCCGTTTGCACCGTCACCCGCTGAAGGCCGGCGAGGCGACCGCTGCCGCGCAGGATGGTGACGCCGGAGCGCTCCAGGGTGCGGGTGAGGTTGGTCCGAATCGTGGCCACCAGCTGGGCCGCATGGTCGGCGATCTTCTGGCGCTCGAAGCGCACCGGCGCGGCGTGGATGCCGAAGCCGGCCAGATGTTCAGCGTCGGCCAGCTCCCGCACCCGGCCGGCCGCCGCCAGCAGCGCCTTGGAGGGCACGCAGCCGCGGTTCACGCAGGTGCCACCCATCTCACGCGGTTCGATGATCGCCACCTTGAGCCCATGCTCCGCGGCGTGCTTGGCGGCATCGAAGCCGCCATAGCCCGCCCCGATCACGATCACATCGAAGTCGAACGGGCCGGGGCTGGCGGAGGGGGCTGCGGTCACCGGAGGTGGGGCGGGCTGCTGGCGGGCATTCTCCCCTGTCAGCGGCGCTGGCAGCGCGGCAGCGGCGACAGGATCGGCAGCCCGGTCGAACTGGTGGAGCGCGGTGCTGGGGCCGCCGCCCTCAGCAGCTCGGCTGGCTGCGCTGCCGCCAGCGCTCCAGCAGCAGCGGCGCCGCCGCCACCGCCACGTTGAGCGACTCCACAGCGGAAGCATGGGGGATGGTGACCAGCGCATCCGCCAGCCGCAGCAGCGCCGGGTCGAGACCGTTGGCCTCGTTGCCGAGCAGCAGGGCGGTGGGGCGGGTCCAATCCAGCTGCCAGTAGGGCCGCACCGACAGGCCGGGCCGCGGCAGCACCGCCGCCAGCCGCTGCAGACCCTGGGCGCCGACCAGCTCCAGCCGCTGGCGCAGAGGCTCCAGCTGGAACCGCCGCAACGGCAGCGCCAGGGCCGCGCCGCTGGAGGCCCGCAACACCTTGGGCTGCCAGGGGTCGGCCCCCTCAGCCAGCCACACCTGATCGACCCCGGCGGCCAGAGCCGTGCGCAGCAAGGTGCCCAGATTGCCGGGATCCTGAACGCGATCGAGAACCAGCAGGAACTCCGCCGGCGCCGCGACCTGGGGCTCGGGCAGAGGCAGGGTGAGCAACACCCCGTCCGGGTGGTCGGTGCTGGCGACCGCCGCCAGCACCTCTTCGCTCGCCAGGCGAAACGGCACCGAGGCCGAAAGCGCCGTCAGCAGGGATGGGTGGTTGGAGCACCAGCGGCTGGTGGCGAGCACCAGGCGTGGCGTCAGATCCAGCCGCAGCACCTCCTGCAGCAAATGGGTGCCCTCCACCAGCAGCAGCCGCTGCTCGCGGCGGCCTCGCGGCTCCCGCAGCTCGCGCAACTGGCGCACCAGCGGGTTGCGGCGGCTGGTCAGGGGCGGAAGCGGGGTGTCGATGGCGGGAGTCGCGCAGCTGGGGCAACCGTGATCCTGATCACCCGGGCGATCGACTGCGACGCTGGCGCTGCCCTTGAGGCACTGACGCTGGCTTCGACCACACCCGGCGCTGATCGATGCCGAGCGCTGCGCAGGGCAAGGAGGAGAGAGCGCTGGCGTGGGATGACCAGGCGCTCCCGGCGCCGGCTGTGTGATGGCGGCCCCAGAAACGCCGTGCCGAGAACCAGGGACTCAGAACTGATGGTGGGAGTGCACGTGCAAGTGATCCTCGAGCACCAGCTTGGATCCTTCGAAATCGAGGCCATGCACGGAGGCCACCACACCGCTGAGGCCCTCGGCGGCAAGATTTTCCATCAGCTTTTTGATCAACACGGCCTCGATGGCATGGGCTTCAACGCCATCAGGCGTCAGCATCGCCAGGAGGCGCCCCATCTTGGAGGCCATGAACTCGGAGCTGTTGGTGACCTTGAGAACGATCATCAGAGTGCGGATGGGGAGACTTGAACTCCCACGACATTGCTGCCACTAGTACCTGAAACTAGCGCGTCTACCAATTCCGCCACATCCGCGGGC
>JBKDOR010000107.1:0-3594 GCA_046342775.1 Synechococcaceae cyanobacterium | reverse complement strand
CTGGGAGTACTGGCCGACCCGGCCTGAACAGCGGCTAAAGAACAGCGGAAGGCGTGTTCAACCCGCCGTTGGCAGCGCCTGCTGCACCAGCTCGCCATGGCGCAGCAACAACGCCTCGCCGCGTTGCAGCGCCGTCCAAGGCTCGTCTCGGGTTAGGGGCTCGGTGCTGAGCACCGTCACCACGTCTTGCGGCTGAGTGAGCTGGCTGAAATCCACACTCAGGTCGTCGTCGGTGAGACAGGCCTGCCGGAACGGCGCCCGGCGGGTGAGGCGATGCAAGCGGGTGCCGCTATAGGCGTAGAGCCAATGTCCATTGCTGATCAGCGCATTGAAGCTGCCCCGGTCGCTGAGCTCCCGGGAGCAGCGCAGTAGCTCCTGGAAGATGGCGGCGGCATCGTTGGGGTTGAGCAGGCCGCGGCAGTGGCTTCGCTCCAGTTCGCCCAGCATCCAACAAAAGGCGGCCTCGCTATCGGTGCTGCCCTCCGGGACGAAGGGGGCGCGCCAAGCGAGCTCACCGCAGAGATCGCCGTTGTGGGCGAAGATCCACTCCTGTCCCTGCCAGCGGCGATGGAAGGGGTGGCAGTTCTCCAACGCCACCACCCCCTGGGTGGCCTTGCGGATGTGGGCGATCGAGCAGTGGGCCTTGAGGTCGAGGGCGGCGACGCTGGCGGCGATCGGCGAGAAGGCGGCGGGTTGATCCTCGCGATAGATCGTCACGCCCTGGCTGTCGGGGTCGAAGCTGGCCAGACCCCAGCCGTCGCTGTGATCGCCGGTGGCGCCGCCGCGAAGACGCAGCCCATGGAACGAAAACCGCATGTCCGTGGGCGTATTGGCGTTGAGGGCCAGCAGCTCGCACATCCTGAAGGTTCCGTCAGCGGCTCTTGGAGTACAACTGGCTCCAGAGGCCCTGGCTGCCGAAGAAGCGCTTGTCGATCACCTCCCAGCCGCCGAAATCAGCCGCTCGGAAGAACTTGCGCACGGGCGGGTAGCTCCCTTTCACCTGCTGCCACACCTTGGGGTTCACCGGTCGGAAGCCCTCCTCGGCAAAGATCCGCTGGGCGTCTTCGCCGCTGAGATAGGCGGCGAGGGCTTCGGCGGCTTTGCGGGTGCCGCGCCGGTCCACGTTGCGGTCCACCACCGCCACGGGGCCCTCGATTTCGATGTTCACCGACGGCACGATGAAGGGTTGGGGCAGGTCACCCTGGCGGCGGGCCAGCAGGGCTTCGTTTTCGTAATTGAGCAACACATCGCCCTGGCCGCGTTTGAGAAACGCGTCGCTGGCTTCGCGGGAATCCTTCGGCAGGTTGCCCACATTCCGATACACCTTCGAGACGAACGCGCGGGCCTGGGCGTCGCTGCCGCCGGTCTGGCTGACGGAGCCCCAGAGGGCGAGGAAGTTCCAGCGGGCGCCGCCGGAGGTCTTGGGGTTGGCGGTCAACACGGCGACACCGGGGCGGGCCAGGTCGGGCCAATCGCGCAACCCTTTGGGATTGCCGGCGCGGGGGATCAGGGCGACCACCGAGTGGGTGATGGTGGCGTTATGGGGGAGGCGGCCCTCCCAGCCCGGGTTGATCAGGCCGGCTTGCTGCAGCTTGAGCACATCGGCTGGCAGGGCCAGGGTCACCACGTCGGCGTCGAGTCCATCGATGACGGCCCGGGTCTGGGCGGCAGAGGGGCCAAAGCTGGAGCGGATCGTGATGTCCTGGCCGGTGCGGGCCTTCCAGGCGCTGCGGAAGCGGGGCAGGATGCGGTCGTAGGCCGCCTTGGTGACGGCGTAACTGACCAAGGTGAGCTGCTGGGCACCATTTTGGTTTGGACCGGCGCCCTGGCTGGGGCTGCTGCCCGAGCTGCCGCTGGGTGGGGAGCCGCCACAGGCACTCAGCAGCAGCAATGAACCAGCGGCCAACCCGGAGGACATCAACCTGCCTGGACTTGGCCGACGCCCCGGATCTCGGTGGATCAAATGTGCAGACCGGCCGAAAGGCACGTATGCCGATGGAGAACTCTGGTTGAACCTAGCACTCGCATTTGCGAGGGCCCTGAACAGGGGTTCAGGGCTGGATGGCCATGGCGATTCAACACTCCTGTCTCGCTCGCGGATCAGTCCCTGAACGCAAACACTCAGCCATCGCTCCCTCGACAGCCTCTCAAGAGTTGCGCAAATTTTGCACAACAGAGCCAAGACATCTTCGCGAGGATTGGAATCCAACCCGGCAACAGCGATTCAACTCTTGCATCACGATGCCGCAACTGGTGAGCGATCGATCCTTGGCTGCCGCCCAGGCCCGCAACGGCAGCCACCCAGCCAGAGTTCAACGGCTCTTGCTGAAGATCTGATCCCAGATGCCGCCTTTGTCGAAGTGCTTCTTGGTGACGGCGGGCCAGCCGCCGAGGTCACCGATGCGGAAGAACTTCACCTCCTGGAAGCGGCCCTTGGCAAAGGCTTTGCCCTCCGCCGTCACCGGTCGGAATCCGTTGTTGACAAAGGCCTTCTGGGCTGGAGGCGTGAACAGGAATCTGGCGAAGGCTTCCGCCACCTTGCGGGTGCCTTTCTTGTCCACATTCTTATCGACCACAGCGATTGGCATCTCCGTCAACACGTTGGGGCTGAAGATTTTGTAAGGCACGGTCTACTCTCCATTGCGCTTGGCCAGGATCGCTTCCGTTTCCCAGTTCAACAACACGTCGCCTTTCTTGCGCTTCACAAAGGTGTCGGTGGCTTCGCGGGCATCCTTGGGCAGCACCTCGGCATTTTTGTAGACGCCAATCAACAGGTTGCGGGCCTGGGCCTCGCTGCCACCCTGCTCGGTGACCGACCCCCAA
Organism: Synechococcaceae cyanobacterium; assembly: GCA_046342775.1. Classification (GTDB taxonomy): domain Bacteria; phylum Cyanobacteriota; class Cyanobacteriia; order PCC-6307; family Cyanobiaceae; genus Cyanobium. Next base: position 771 of record JBKDOR010000107.1, on the reverse strand, counting down.
AGGGCGACGTAGTTCCAACGGGCGCCACCGGAGGTCTTGGGATTGGCGAGAACGCTTTCGACATTCTTGTTGTCCATGTCATTCCAGCTGTTGATCTTCTTGGGGTTCCCGGGACGGACAAAGGCGACCACCGTGGAGTTGGTGGCCACGGCATTGTTGGGCAAGCGGCTCTCCCAGCCCGGGTTGATCAGGCCCGCCTGCTGAATCTTGCTCACATCGGCCGCCATCGCCAGGCCCACCACATCGGCCTCCAGGCCATCGATCACGGCCCGGGTCTGGCTGCCGGAGCCGCCATAGCTGGTGCGAATCGACACGGTTTGGCCGGTCTTCTTCTTCCAGTCGGCCACAAACAACGGAATGATCTGGTCATAGGCCGCTTTGGTCACCGCATAGGTGACCAGCAGCAGCTCCTGAGGCCTGTTCGTTTGAGCCTGGGCCGCAGGAGCGGTGAAGGCGTTGGGAAGGGTCGCCAGCGCCACCGGGGCGAGGGACAACCCAGCCACGGCGGACAGGCCGAAGAGCAGGCGCCGGGCACCAGAACGAGCTGAAAACACAGTAGGCCGATTGGGGAACTCGGCAATCATGGGGAGCAGGCAGGCCCCGGCGGCATATTCCCGATTACATCGATGGGGATGCCGGGGTTTTGTGGCGGGGGTGAGGCTTGATGGTGTTAGTGGTGGCGCTCAACGCCGATCGCTACGGAGATTTGATCCTCGGCTCGGCAACCACCACGAGCGAAAACAAGGGCATCGCCACCCTGTTGCGCCAGAG
>JBKDOR010000106.1:0-13804 GCA_046342775.1 Synechococcaceae cyanobacterium | reverse complement strand
CCCCACAGTGATGTGACAGCGGTGGCATGGATGGAAGGGTGCCTCCGCCTCTCTCTGCACGGCCCTCCAGCCCCGTGTCCCCTCCCCCCAGCGCCGCCGGGCCGCCACCCGGCAGCGAGAAGCTGCCGGTTCCGCCAGAATTGCCAGCAACATCTCCCTCTTGGCCGGGCCCTGGCCGTCTCGGTCTCGACCGGCTCGGCCTCACCCAGGTCATCGGTGGCGTGCCCTCGGACTGATCGCCCTCTTCTCCTCCTATGACCACCTCACCATCGCCGGGCGCAACTTCCCCATCCCCCAGCAATGGGGCATCCCCCTCATCGCTGCCTCGGTGACGATTGTTTTTGTCGTAGCCGAAGGCTGCGCAGCAGTTGCTCAACTGGCGACGGGATCCCGGCTACGAGCTGAGCATCGTGCTGCACGAGCAGCGGATGAAACAGCTCGCGAACGAGATCGAGCGGAGCAAAGAGAGAACGAAGCAGCTCGAGAAAGATACCGAGCTGATCGAGAAAGAAATCGAGCAGCTGTAGACGCAGTCGGCCGGAGGCCATGGCAAGAGAACGCCAGAGAAAGAGCTTTGAGCGCCTTGATCAAGCAGCATTGCTTTCCGCCCGAGTCCAGCTCGATCCCTGCGCATCCAACCAAACCCGATTGCGGGCTTTCCTCACCCTGATCAGCAGCCAGCCTACGGAGAAAGGGTAGGGGCCTGTAGGGGCAGGAACTGCTGATAAAAGCGATTCTTCAGATCCCAGGCCCGATCCACCTGGGCGATGACAATCTGAAGGGCTTCCTCGCTGCTGACCAGCTCCGCCATGTGGCGGGCCAGCTCTTGGGAGTGGGTGAGGCCGCCGAGCAGGTGCTCCGCGCCGATGTCAGATTGACGGCGGTCGTGAATCATGTGGTAGTAGAAGAATTCGGAACGCACACCTACACAAACATCGCCATCTGGATCTCGCCGCCCAGCAAGCATGCCTGCTTCCACCGGCTCACTTGGTGGGAGATTATTTTCGCGGAGCGCCTGGTTGAGGCCACGCTCACCAGACCCGACATCCCCTTGGAGCGTATCCCGGCAGCGACGTTGATGCACATCGGCATCCACGCCCGCGATGTCTTCGGGCGTCGGGCCGGCCAGTGTCAATCGCTGCAATGGCTGATCGACTGGATCCGCCAGTACATCGATGTCTCCTGGCTCGATCCCTGGGATCCGATCAGCCACAGCCGGCTGGAGAAGGGTGAACCGCCGCTGCCGTTGGTCGATCCACAGCCGGTGGTTGATCTGATCCTCGGCGCCGCCTTGGTGGCCCTGCGTCAGCAGTTCCCCCAGGCGCCCGACAAACTCGCTGAACGGGAGGATGGAGTGGCTCTGAAGGCGATCAGCAAAGGAGCGAAGTTCGGCGTCGATCTCGCCAACAAGCTTGTCACGGAGCAAACCAAGTCCTTCCCGGGACTATTCCGGCGTCGATGACAGAGACGCCGCCGACACGGGGCAGCTGCGACAGCATCAATCAGCTTGAGCCGGCCATTTGAAGCCGGCTTTTTTCGTACCCATCTGCCACAGCACTCATCCATCGCTGACGATACCCAGATTGTGCGGGAGGCCGACGGTTCAGTCCCGGAGATTTGCGAGCGAACGATCCAGATCAGCTCTGGACACCCCCGCGACCGAAACACCCATCCGTATCTCGCTGCCTCTTGCAAATCGTGCTTATGGCAGCAAGCCATGGCCGAGGACGACTTTGGAGGCTCGACCCCGAAAGCAACCGTGGCCCGGGTTCCCACTGCGCTCTCTGCCCTGGCGGCGATGCTGCTGGCTAGACCCAGGGCGAGCCCAAAAATGTGATCCCCCGATTGCCCCAGGCTTTCTTACTCCGCCCAGCGCCAAGACCGATGCGTCGCTGCGCAAACGCTGCCGATGCAGTGTTATCTGCAGCATGATCAATGCAGCCAACCACAGCTACCGCTCCAGGTAACAGAACATGTCAACCCATTCTCGCGGCTCTCGCTTGAACTTAAAATCAAAAAGAACGACCAAAGTGCCATGAAAACCCGCAGTTTCCTAATTCTCGTTGCATTTTTTACCGCGCATTCCGTTGTGCTTGGCGCCAGCAGTTTGGCGTCAGCTTATACAATTTACAGCGCCGAGCAACCGCAGACCTGCAACGAGCACTGGTGGAATTGCCACCCGTGGATCATTCCGTTTGAAGAAGGCGAGGCTGCCGAAAGTGCCTTCATCAGCTCACTTTCAACGCCCTTGCTTACAGATACGTTAGATGGCCTTAGCATAGGTTCCCTGACTGGCCAAAGCTTGTTTGGCGGGCTGGCGCGGATTACGCAAAGCAGCATCGCTGCCCAATTTCAAGATCCTGAATGGTGTTACAATTATTCTAGGTGTCTTGAAAGACTACCTTGGACACCGAATCCCCTGTTTAGGCTGAGATTCAGCAAGGCAGTTAATTCATTTGGATTCTGGGCGAATCATCAGAATAATACCAACAACAGAATCACTGTCAAGATCAATGGCGGGCCGGTCATTTTGGGGCCTTCCGCCAAGACTGGCATGTCATCGTTCTACGGCTTTATTGCGACTAGCCGATCTGAGCTGATCACCTCCTTGGACTTTATCACCAGCAATGAGCATCAAGGCTATCTCTACTTCGATCAGTTCAGTACTTCAGCGGCGAATCCTGCGGACTCGCCGGGACCAGTCCCCGCCATGGCGACTGCCATGGCCTTTGCTTGGAGCCGCAGTCTGCGCAGGCGCATCAAGTCATTCAAGAGGGTTTCGGATCCCTGATGATTCAGATCGAGTCTTGTGCCCCGCTTGTTGGATTAGCCATTCGTGATCCTACGCCTGATTTGCTCGCGTTTTACCCTCATTAAGGGCTGACAACCTGTTTGGCTAGTGCGGATTGGCTAGTCATGCTTTGCAGGCGTTCCGCCAGCCGGCCTGCCCACACCAGGCCAGCCACAAAAAAGGCCGGGCACCCGTGGGCACCCGACGAACGCCTGCGCGGCAGGTTTGCGGCAGGAGAGATCAGGAATCGAGCTGCTTGTTGGAACGAATCCATTCGCGCAGCTGCTCCGCCGCCACCTCGCGGCCGCCGAGACCAAAGGCCACAGCACCGGCCACGGCCACCGAACCCAGCAGCAGGCCAAAGGCCAGGTTGACGATGCTCGGCGCCACGCCGATTTGCTGGAGGGCCATGGCGCCCGTGAAGATCACGATCGCCACGCGGCTGGTGCGGGCCAGCAGCTGGGCCTGGCTGCCGCCGGAGCTGCGCACCAGCTGGGCGGCGAGGTTGGAGAGGTAGAGACCGACGGCAAACACCACCAGACCGGAGAGGATCTGGCCAAACAATCGCAGCAGACCCTGCATCACGTCGGTGAGGGCCGGCAACGCCAGCACGTTGGTGGCCGCCACGGAGGAGAACAACAAAATCCCCACCAATGTGACCACCCCGAGCACATCCGAAGCAGAGCGCTGGGGGGTGCGAACGGGGCCGTCAGCGTTTGCTTCGGCCGCGGCGTCGGGCTCGGCATCGGCCAGGGCTGAGCCGGCCAGATCGGGCATGCCGAGCCATTGGAAGATGCCATCGAAGCCGATGCCCGCCAACAGGCGGGCCACCAGCTGACCGGTGAAGCGCCCGAGCACGAAGCCGGCCACCAGGATCAAGGCGGCGGTGAAGATCTGGGGCAGAGCCGTGAGGATCCGATCGAGCATCGCCGTGGCGGGGCCCGACACCGCCGGGATCGCCAGGGCGTCGAGGCTGGCGGTGGCGGTGGGGATCAGGATCAGCACGAACACCAACGTGCCCACCAGCCAGGAGAGGGACTGGGCGCCCCGTTGGGGATTGAGGCCGAATTCGGCGCCCACCCGGTCAAGGCCGGTGGCGGCCAGCAGGCTGGCCACGATCGTGCGCACGATGCGGGCCAGGAACCAGCCCACCGCCGCGATCGCCGCCGCTTTGATCAGCCGGGGCAACGCCGAAAGGAAGGTGTCAAACAGGTTCACCACCGGGGTGACCTGGGCGCCCAGGTTGAGGGCGTTGAGCACCAACGGCAGGAAGAACAGCAGCACCAGCCAGAACACCACGTCGCCCAGGGCGCCGCTCACCGCCTGGCCTGGAGAGGCGCCAGCCTCCGCCTCGCCCTCGAACAGGCGCTCATCAAGGTTGAGCCGCTGGGTGGCCCCCAGCAGGGCCGAGCGCGCCAGGATGGCCACCAGCCAGCCGACGGCCGCCAGCAAGGCGGCGGCGCCGAGCTTGGGCAGAAACGCGAAGATTTGATTGAGAAATTGATTGAGCGGTTCCGAAACTGTGGTGAGGTTGAGCACATTCAGTGCCGCCACCACCGCCAACACCATCACCACCCAGAAGACCACGGAGGCCAACAGCCGATCCAGGCGGATGCCGGCCGCTGGCATGGCGCCGCTGGGAACGGCGGCGGAGAGCCGGGAGTCGAGCGAGAAGCGGCGCAGGGCGGAGCGCACCAGCCGCGCCAGCAGGCCGCCCACAATCCAGCCCACGAGCAGGATCGCCAGGGCCCCAATCAGATGGACCACCAAGGGCACCACCTCCGACGGGACCCCCGGCACAGGCACTCCAGGCGGGACCTGGAGGAACAGGGGATCAGGCATGAACAAAGGAAATACAGACCCACCACAAACTGAGCAGGATTACGCCAAGCGTCAACCTGATTTCTGCAATCTGTCGTGCTGCCATCGCTGCATTTGACTCTTTCAAATCGCAAAGGCTCAGTTTCAGGCGTTTTGTGTCAAAGTCTGCGCCAATAGTTCGCGCCTGACCGGCCTGGTCGAGCTGGCTCAGGGATTGGCGCAACGCAATGGCCAAGGCTGGCTCAAGTCGCGGCTGGGGCAGGGCTAGGGCTTCGAGGCTTTCGACGCGGCCTTGCTGATGCGGTCGTTTGCAGCCACTCAACATCTGGCTGATCTGCCTTGGTTATGGAGCTTCTCCAGCACTTATTTCGTTATCCCCATTGTCCAGCAGTTGCTGAATTGTGAGCGCGGTCTGGCTGCTCACCTGGTTGGCAAGGAAAGCCAATCCGGTCGCTGCCAGCTCGCTGCGAACAAGGCAGGGCCAGTGAGGATCGACACGCGGCCATTCCCCACTGGGCGCGGCTGCTGCTGTTGCCTCGACGTCACACGTTTTGTCAACAAACACCTAAAATCCCCAGAACCTTGGTATGGCGTTCGCATTCCCGTCCCGCAGGCCCCGGAGCCAACCATCGCAGCAACACAGGAGCGCCCCGCTCCAACCACCGCACCCGCCACGACGGCCGGCACGCCGCGGCGCCGTGATTTCGAACTCAAGCCGTTCATCGCCAGCAGCAACTGGGTCGCCGCCTGGCAGGTGGCGAACACCCTGGTGCCTTACGGACTGCTGTGGTGGTTGGCGGTGGTCTGCCTGCGGCAGGGGTCCTGGCTGCTGCTGCCGGTGCTGGGCCTGATGGTGCTGTTTCTGGCCCGCTGCTTCACCCTGATGCACGACTGCGGCCACCATTCCTTGTTTCGACAGGCCACCAGCAACCGTTGCATCGGGTTTTTGTTGGGCATCGTGGCTGGCATCCCGCAACTGCCCTGGTCGCGGGGGCATGCCTTTCACCATCGCCACAATGGCAACTGGGAGCGGTACAAGGGCCCCTCGGCTCTGGTGAGCGTTGACACCTACAACAGTTACAGCCACCGCGGCAAGGCCTTCTACCGCTTGTTGCGCCATCCATTGATGTTGGTGCCGGGCGGATTCTTTTATTTGGTGATCAAGCCGCGGCTGGAACTTCTGGCCGGCCTGGCGGGCCTGATGCCCCACCTGCTGACCAGCTTGCGCCAATCGCCCGTGCCCAGCTGGCCAGAGATCGTGGCCAGCCACAAGAGCCGCTGGTGGCACAGCCCGGAGGAATTCCGGGATCTGTTGCTCAACAACCTCGCCGTGCTGGCCAGTTGGATCGGGATGGCCTGGTGGCTGGGGGCGGGCACGTTCTGGCTGATCTATGCCCCGGTGATGGCCTGTGCTGCAGCGATCTTCATCTGCATCTTCTTTGTGCAGCACAACTTCCCGGGCTCCTATGCCCATGCCAGCGAGGATTGGCAGGCCATGGATGGCACCATGCACGGCACCAGTGACCTGGAGCTGCCGGCGCTGCTGAATTGGTTTTCCGCCGATATTGGCTGCCATGCGATTCATCACCTCTGCGAGGCGATTCCGAACTATCGGTTGCAGGCCTGCCAGCAGCGCAATGCCCATCTGCTCACCGGCGTGACCCGGCTGCGGCTGCGCGACATCCCCAGTTGCTTCGACTACATCCTTTGGGATCAGAAAGGCGGCACCCTCACCACCGTGGCCGCCCTGCCCGGCTAGGGATGGGTTTTGCGGAAAGTGTCGATGGCGCTGACAACACCGGCGGCGGAGGAGCCGCTGATCAGATAAAGCTTGAACTGTTGGCCTTTGCTGAGGTATTGGGCATAAGAAGAGCTGAGAAACGGCAGATAGTCCTTATTGTTGCGCAGCTGAACCTCGAAGAAGGGAAGGGTGGTGGCTTTCACGTAACTGCTGATCAATCCCTGGCTAGGCAGGGTGAGATCTGCGACGGAATCAATCGTTTTCTTGATGCCGGGATCAATCTCATTGAAGTTCACATGGGCCTGGCCTTCCAGCAGCATCCAGTACTTGTGCGGAGCCTTCAGCCAGGAGAACGGCAAGGCCTGCTCGAGAGCGGCGGGAGCGGCGGGGTCGTAGCTGCCGGAGGCGAGCATCACGGGGATGGAGATGGCAGCGGTTCCTTTCGGGCCAAACAGGCTGCGCATCACCGGATTGGCGGCAAACACCGCCCGAGCCCGCGGATCGCGAAGGGAATAGGACACGCGGGGCAATTCAAGCGCGCGGCACTCCAGCAACAGGGCGATGTCAAGGCCGCCGTAGAGACGGTTGCAGTCGGCTTGCAGATGGTCGAAATCCAGCGTTGCGCCAGCTACCGCCAGGGCGGTGTAGCCCCCGAAGGAGTGCCCCGCAACCCCGACTGAGGCGAGGTTCAACCGGCCCGCGAAGGACCCGGCATTGCGCCGGCCCAACTCATCGATCACATAGCTGATGTCCTTGGGTCTGTTGATGAAGTCCTGCACATCGAAGAGGTCCCGATGCAACCCCTTGAGCATGGCCTTCAGCCAGATCGTGTCGCTGCCGGGATGCTGGGGGGCCGCCACCACATAGCCGTGGCTGGCGAGATGCTTGAAGCCTTCGGCATAATCCTCCGGTCTGGAGGCCAGGCCATGGGAGAAGATGATGACCGGGAGTTGTGCCGCCTTGTTCTGTTCCGGACTATAGACATTCACATAGAAGGCTCTCTGGCGACTGGCATCCACCAGATTCCACACCTCCTTCCGCACGGCAAACGGCCCCGGCTTGGCGGGATCCGGCAAGGCATTGAAGGTCTGCGGGGCTTGGGTCGCGGCCTCCTGGGCCGAGAGAGTGGCCAGGGTGGAGGTGAGGGCTTCCGTGGCGGCGATGACCTTCTCGCCGGCTTTGGTGGCGCCCAAAATCGCCTCCCCGTGCAACTGGAGGTTGGTGGGTAACTGCTGGAGCACGCTGAGCTGGCTCAAGCCGTCGCTGGAGAAGGCGGCCCCCACCAGGGCGGAGCGCAAGGCGAACTTGCCATTTCCGCCCCGTTGCAAGGTGATGCCACGCCCTAAGCGCTCCAGCACATCTTCACCAATGGAGCTATTGAAAAATCGCGACACGATCAGCGGGTCGACGTCAGCCCGTTGCACCAGGGCCGAGCGCAAGGCCGCATGCTTGCTGGCCGGAACGAACTGCAAAAAAAACGCCAGGTCATCGGCAACGCTGCCGTCTTTGGCGAAGGCCTGCAGGGAACTGATGCGCAAGGAGCGGATCAGCGGCCCATAGGAAAAGGAGAGAACTTCGCCGGCCTGAACCGGGCTACCGCTCAGCAATGGCAGGGAGAGCCCTGCAAGCAGACCGACGAGCCAGGGCTTGAGCGAAATGTTTTTCACGGGTTCTTTTTCCCGATTTTATCGTCGTTAGGGACGCTGTGCCCAGATTTGTAGCAAAGGCTTGCGATGGCAAGGTGTTGCTTCAACTGCCGCTGACTGTTCCGCGTCCAGGGCAACGCCTGCTGAACATCTGCTGCCGTTCAGCCTGCGCCCGACGGCTTGAAACGGACCTTGATCATCAGAACCACGTCTGATTCGCCTATCAACCAAACGTGCTCAGGCGTGCGAAGTCTTTTACACCAGATCGCCGGCTTTGTGATCAACAAATGATTGAGCATTTTTCCAGCGTGTGTTGTCTGCCCCAGATCGGCGCGTGCCCGCAGGATTTCGACCGATTGCTGTGCGTCCATCTTGCGACGGACCGGTCCCGCATCGCCGGCCTGCGGGCCAGCTCCGCCCATCCACGGGCACCGCGAGCCCTGCGCTCCGCTTGCTGCGCCTCTTGGGCAAGGGCCCGGACGCTGCCCTGCGAGTGGGGTTGCATTGGGCCCGCACGATGAGCGCATGGCGGGGAAAATCCACCTGCTCCAGCCAGCGCTCAAGATCCGGATCAGGCCCCGTGGGCAAGGGGGGCGAAACCAAGCGATGGGAGCAATTCGTGCGGCGTGCCAACGGCCTGGCCGGCGTAGGAGCCGGGAGAGGACAGCACGGCAAGCGGTGAGAGGACAGGCGGACAACAGTCAAGGGGAGGGCAGAATCGTCTCTGCCATCGCTGGCTCGGTCTCGGCAGGGATCACCACGCGCAACAGGATCGGCGCCAGGAAGGTGGTGCCGATCACCATCAACAGGATGGCGGCCTCCAGCGACGGGGTGAGGATGCCAGCCTGACGGCCCAGGCCCAGGAAGATCAGCCCCACTTCGCCCCGCGGCATCATGCCAAGGCCTACCACCAGGCGGTTGGTGGGTTCCTTGCTCACGTAGCTCCAACCGGCAGCCACCTTGCCGACGATGGACACCACCAGCAGGAAGGCGGCCACGATCAACCCCTCCCGATTGGCGGGATCAAAGGGGTTGAGCACGGAAAGATCCATCCCGGTGCCGATCAGCACGAAGAACACGGTGGCGAACAGGGCCACCAGGGGTTTGACCGCCTTGTCGATGTCTTCCGTGTGCTTGGAGGCACTCAGGATGAGGCCAGCGGCAAAGGCCCCCAGAGCGGCCTCCAGGCCGATGGCCTGGGCGGCAAAGCAGCAGAAGGTAAGCACCACAAAACTGGCCACGGCCACATCGCCAGGGGCCTTGAGACGGTCCACAACCCAATCGAACAGAGGCGCCGCGGTGCGACTGAGCACCAGGGCCACGGCCACGAAGGCCACCGCTGCCAGACAGAGCCGCACCACGGGGCCAAGGCTGAAGGCGCCGCCGCCCACGATGGCCACCACCACAGCCAGGATCACGATGCCCAGAATGTCGTCCAGCACAGCAGCGCCGATCACGATCTGGCCCTCGCTGCGCTTGAGCCACTTCAGCTCCCCGAACACGCTGGCGGTGATACCGATGGAGGTGGCCGTCATGGCTGCACCGGCGAACACCGCCGGGATGAGCGGCACATGGAACAGGTAGTAGAGCCCTGCGGTGCCGAGAGCGAAGGGCAGCACGACACCGGTGACGGCCACGGTGCCGGCCTGCACCCCTACGGCCACCAGTTCATCCAGCTCACTCTCCAGACCCGTGAGAAACAACAGCGCAAACAATCCCAGCTGCGAGACGGCCTGAAGGCTGGGGAAGGTTTCGTCATAGATATGGCGCACCGCCTGCGGCGTGATCTCGGTCAGTGAGGCCACCAATCCGGAAAGGACCCCGGACAGCTCCGCCTGAGTGCCGGGCGGGATGATCAGATGGAAGCCTGAAACGCCGATCAGCACGCCAGCCACCAGCTCCCCGAGGATTGTGGGCAGCTGCAGGCGCACCATCAGCTCGGCGATCGCCCGGGCGGCGATGAAGATCACCAGAAACCGACCAACTTGCAGCAGGGTTTCGGCCGCTTCCAGCTGATGGGAGCTGAACTCCATCAGCAGCGGAGGGACGGGGAGCATGGGTGCTTCGGTGAGTGGAGGGTTTATAGGGGTGCCCCACACCGGTCTGGGGGTGGCTGACGCAGTTCGCTGGCGCATCCGTTGATGGGTGATGCGCTTTTCGAGACTAAGCGCGATCGCCCCAGGTTCATCGCGAGCGGCCTAAGGTTCCACGCCTACCATCAACTGTAGCGATGACAACCGAGTCGGTGCCGCCCCGGCGCCCGGGTCTGCTGGTGCTGAACCACATCAGCACCACGAACATCAAGGGGGATCTGTTCGGCGGCGTTACCGCCGCCATCGTTGCTTTGCCCCTGGCCCTGGCCTTCGGCGTGGCCTCCGGGGCCGGTGCTTCTGCTGGCCTCTGGGGGGCCGTCCTGGTGGGCCTTTTTGCCGCCTTGTTCGGTGGCACGCCGTCGCTGATCTCCGAACCCACCGGTCCGATGACTGTGGTGTTCACGGCCGTGATCGCCAGCCTGACCGCCCGCAATCCCGAGAACGGCCTGGCCATGGCCTTCACGGTGGTGATCTTGGCCGGCTTGCTCCAGATTGTTTTTGGGTTCCTGAGGCTGGGCCGCTACATCACTCAGATGCCCTACACGGTGATCTCGGGTTTCATGAGCGGCATCGGCATCATTTTAGTTGTCCTCCAGATCGGCCCCTTCCTGGGCCAGGCCATCCCGAAAGGTGGCGTGATGGGCACACTGAATGCCCTGCCCCAGCTGGTCGCCAACGCCCGCCCAAGTGAGGTGATCCTGGCGCTGATCACCCTGGCCATCCTCTGGTGCACTCCGGCAGCGGTGAAGAAAATCGCTCCCCCCCAGTTGATCGCCTTGGTGGTGGGCACGCTGCTCTCGCTCACCCTGCTCACCGGTGGCAGTGAGGAGATCCGCCGCATCGGCGAGCTCGCCTCTGGTTTCCCCCAGCTGCGGGTCCCCTATTTCGAACTGGATGATCTGCGGATCATGCTCGTGGATGCAGCCGTGCTGGGAATGCTGGGTTGCATCGATGCTCTGCTCACGGCCGTGATCGCCGACAGCATCACCCGAACCGAGCATGATTCCAATAAGGAGCTGATCGGCCAGGGTCTTGGCAACCTGGTCTCGGGCCTGTTTGGGGGGCTCCCTGGTGCGGGCGCCACGATGGGAACGGTGGTGAATATCCAGGCAGGCGGGCGCAGCGCGCTCTCAGGGATCAGCCGTGCCGTAATCCTGATGCTGGTGATCCTTGCTTTCAAGGATCTGGCCTCCCAGATCCCCCAGGCCGTGCTGGCAGGCATCGCCCTCAAAGTGGGTGTCGACATCGTCGACTGGGGTTTCCTCAAGAGGGCTCACCTGATCTCCATCAAGGGCGCCCTGATCATGTATTTGGTGATCGCCCTCACCGTGCTTGTGGATCTCATCGCAGCAGTTGGAATCGGCGTGTTCATCGCCAACATCCTGACGATCGACAAGATGAGCTCGCTTCAGGCGAAGTCGGTGAAGTCGATCAGCACCGGAGATGGCGATCTGATGCTTCCCGAGAACGAGAAGGCTCTACTGGATGAGGGGAAAGGCAAGGTGCTGCTGTTCCAGCTCAATGGCGCCATGATTTTCGGGGTGGCCAAGGCGATTGGCCGCGAGCACAACGCAATTAGCGACTGCCAAGCTGTGGTCTTTGATCTAACCGAGGTGTCCCACCTGGGGGTCACCGCAGCCCTGGCAGTGGAGAACGCTGTGGAGGAGGCGATCGAGCGAGGCCGACAGGTGTTTGTGGTGGGAGCCGCTGGCACCACCCAGAGGCGGCTTGAAAAACTTGGCCTCTACAAGAAACTGCCCCCCGAGCGCACCAACCTCAGCCGCTCTGACGCTCTGGAGAAGGCCGTGTCAGGCCTGACCTGATAGACGTCCAGAGGATTGTGTCATCAGGCCCATGGGCAGCAGCAACGAATCAGCAGCCTTCCGAGGCTGCTTTTTTGATGGCTCTCCTCTGAATATAGCGTCAACATATGACAGTGTCGCCCGCGAACATCAGCATCTCAGGCCGACCAGAGATGCACATGATTGATATTGGCAGACCGATGAGGTCAGCCCCCCCCAATTTGAGTCAAGTAGCATCTAGTCTTGCTCGTTAGATTAAAACGCTAATGCGCTATACTATGCCACAGACAGGCGTGCGGCTTGCGCCTGGATATCTCAGGGCGAGGAGAAAATCCGATTTGACGGAAACCTACACACTGTGAGTGTAGGGACATGGAGAGATTCTGATGCCGCAACTTCTAAACCTGAAGCCCGTAGAGCTGTGCGCACTCTCTAGAGCATGGGTTCATCAATGGTGCCCTAGTCCAGCGAGCAACAACACTGTTCCCGGGTACAAATTGAGCAACTGGGCATGCTTTTGCAAATCACCCGTGTCCCCCCGACCGAAGCACGCCTGTTCAATCTTCTGATCTAGCTGAGCGATCGGTTCGGCTCAGGCGCGGAGCAGGAGCCGAACGTACTGCTGGAGGCCATGAATCTGACTTACCGACAGCTGGCTGAAATGGCCAGCATGTCAAGGGTCACCGTGACCGAGGCCCTCGGCTAGTTTTTTTTTGCTAACAGGGATGGCTGAAGCGTGTGAATGAAAGCGAGGTGCTGTCACATAGCGTCATGACTTTGTTCAGGGGAGAGGGTTGAGCTAATGATACTCAGACAGCGGACAAGCAAAAACCTGCCGCCACTAACCCTTAGGACAGCGCTTTTTCCTTTTCGCTTGCCAAGTAGCGAAATGAACGAATTTCAAACGCTTTTTCAAGAGCAACAACAATCGCCAACGCTTGCTTTTCTGATCGGAGTCATCTTGGTGGCTTCGTTTGGGAGCCAGCTGGCCATCCCTGACTCGATCGATAAATTCATCAGCTTCTTCCTGCTGATGAAGATCGGCCTCACAGGGGGTATTGCCATTCGTAATTCCAACCCTGCTGAGATCTTCCTGCCAGCGATTGCCGCGATCTTGTTGGGCATCGTGATCGTGTTCATCAGCAAGTACACCCTTGGCAAGCCGCCGGGCATCAATGTTCCCGATGCAGTCGCCACCTGTGGCCTGTTCGGCGCGGTGAGTGGCTCCACGCTCGCGGCAGTGCTGCCCCAGTTGGATGGGGCCAAGATCTCCTACGAGGCCTGGACGGCAGCCCTTTATCCGTTCATGGACATTCCGGCCCTGGTCACCGCCATCGTGGTGGCCAGCGTCTACCTCAGCAAGCAGACCGGTGACACCTCGGAAAAGGTGGAGATCTGGCCGATCATCAAGGAGAGTTTGCAGAGTTCTGCCGTGACGGCCCTCCTCCTGGGTGTTGCGCTTGGCATCCTCACGAAGCCCGAGCCGGTTTATGAGAGCTTCTTCAACCCCTTGTTCCGCGGCTTCCTGGCGATCCTGATGATCATCATGGGAATGGAAGCCGCCCAGCGCATGAATGAGCTGCGCAAGGTGGCTCAGTGGTTCGCGATCTATGCCTTTTTTGCGCCCATCCTGCACGGCTTTCTGGCCTTTGGAGTCGGGCTGATCATTCTCAAACTCACCGGTTTCAGCGTTGGCGGTGCAGTCGTGTTGGCCGTGATCGCCGCCTCCAGTTCCGATATTTCGGGCCCACCCACTCTGCGTGCCGGCATCCCTTCCGCAAATCCCTCTGCCTACATCGGCGCCTCCACGGCCATCGGCACCCCCGTGGCGATCGCCCTCTGTATCCCCCTGTTCATCGGCCTCGCCGAGGTGCTCCTGGGTATGAAGCCCTGAACCCAATCCCCATCCC
>JBKDOR010000105.1:0-5988 GCA_046342775.1 Synechococcaceae cyanobacterium | reverse complement strand
GCGCTGGCTGCACTTCTTCATGCTGTTCGTGCCGGTGATGGGTCTGTGGACCAGCAGCATCGGCATCATCGGTCTGGCCCTCAACCTGCGCGCCTACGACTTCGTGTCGCAGGAGATCCGCGCCGCTGAGGACCCTGAGTTTGAAACGTTCTACACGAAGAACATTCTGCTCAACGAAGGCCTGCGGGCCTGGATGGCACCAGCGGATCAACCGCACGAAAACTTCGTCTTCCCTGAAGAGGTTCTGCCCCGTGGAAACGCCCTTTGATTCCGGTCTCGTCTCCGTTGGAGGCAGGGACCTTGATTCCACCGGCTACGCCTGGTGGGCCGGCAATGCCCGCTTGATCAATCTTTCTGGCCGTCTGCTTGGAGCCCACGTGGCCCACGCCGGCCTGATGGTGTTCTGGGCTGGCGCCATGATGCTGTTTGAGGTGAGCCACTTCACCTTCGACAAGCCAATGTATGAGCAGGGGCTGATCCTGTTCCCCCACGTCGCCACCCTCGGCTACGGAGTTGGCCCCGGCGGTGAAGTCACCGACCTCTACCCCTTCTTTGTGGTTGGGGTTTTGCACCTGATCAGTTCGGCTGTGCTCGGTCTTGGTGGCTTGTACCACGCTCTGCGCGGCCCGGAAATCCTTGAGAATTACTCCGCGTTCTTCTCTCAGGATTGGCGTGATAAGAATCAGATGACCAACATCATTGGTTATCACCTGATTCTCCTCGGGGTGGGCGCCCTGCTGCTTGTTTTCAAAGCCATGTTCTTTGGTGGTGTCTATGACACCTGGGCTCCCGGCGGGGGAGATGTACGCCTGATCACCAACCCCACGCTCTCCCCTGCGGTGATCTTCGGGTATCTCACCAAAGCTCCTTTTGGCGGTGAGGGCTGGATCATTGGGGTCGATTCGATGGAGGACATCATCGGTGGCCACATCTGGATCGGCCTGATCTGCATCTTTGGAGGCATCTGGCACGTCATCACCAAGCCCTTTGGCTGGGTGCGGCGCGCCTTCATTTGGAACGGCGAGGCTTATCTGAGCTACAGCCTCGGTGCGTTGAGCTTGATGAGCTTCATCGCTTCGGCCTACATCTGGTTCAACAACACCGCCTATCCCTCCGAGTTCTACGGCCCCACCAACGCTGAAGCCTCCCAGGCCCAAAGCTTCACCTTCCTGGTGCGCGACCAGCGGCTGGGCGCCAACATCGGTTCCGCCATGGGCCCCACCGGTCTGGGCAAGTACCTGATGCGCTCCCCCACGGGTGAGATCATCTTCGGTGGTGAAACGATGCGCTTCTGGGATTTCCGCGGCCCTTGGCTTGAGCCCCTGCGCGGTCCCAACGGCCTGTCACTGGACAAACTCCAAAACGACATCCAGCCTTGGCAGGTGCGTCGTGCCGCTGAGTACATGACCCACGCCCCCAATGCGTCGATCAACTCGGTGGGCGGCATCATCACCGAACCCAACTCGGTGAACTATGTGAACATCCGCCAGTGGTTGGCCGCCACCCAGTTTGTGTTGGCCTTCTTCTTCCTAGTGGGTCACCTTTGGCACGCCGGTCGCGCCCGTGCCGCCGCTGCTGGTTTCGAGAAGGGTATCGACCGTCAGGCCGAGCCCACCCTCGCCATGCCAGATCTGGACTGATCTCTGCCAGCTCTCACGCCATTCCCCTGGCTTTGATGCTGCAGCCATTGCGCTTCCATTGAACCCCCGCCGCCTCGGCGGGGGTTTTTTGATGGTTAAAACGGCTCGTCTGCAGCTTGTTCTGCTGCGAGACTGGCCACTGATCAAGCCAACAACATGTTGCCTGCGGACGGCCCGCAATGCCAGAACCGATTCCATGGGACATGGCTTGCTCGAAGCCGCTGGCTTGCCAACGTCGACGAGCAAGAGAATCGTCCTGAAACGGACTATTGAACTCTTAAAATGCTATCCATAAAGCCGATCATTTGTGATCTGCGTAGGTGGCGGGAGCTGGCTCCTCCTTGAGCATGCACGGGTTTCTCTGGAGTTGGTTTGGGGGATTAAGGCATGGCCAGCTGTCAGCGGAAACAACAGCTGAGACTTGCACTCAGCTTTCAAGTTGTCCATCCAGCAGTTTCTTGCCATGCTTAACGTCGAGACGACGCCGATGGTCGAGCAGATCCGAAAACGCTGTCATCCAGTAGTTACTTGGCTGTAAAGGCTCATCCAGTCGAATTTCATACGACTCATCAATGATCGTTCGATCTCGCAAGTGATCTGCTGTAAAATATCACAAATAAATCAAATATACCGGGGAAAGCAATCGGCGTATCGCAGTGCTCTCGATGGCCATGTTGATCGAGGCTGTGGCGAAGCTCCCAGGCGAAACGCCATCGCCCGCTGCTCAATCCCCGAGCGCGAAGGGCTCGAGGTCAGGCCGCTCTCCCAGGCTTCCGCGCCGGCCTGGGCCTGAAGATTGGTCTGGCGTGGCTGATCTGAGGCCGGGGCCAGCGACTGCTCCCGCCTTGGAGGCGCTAGACAACGTCACGCCGACGGCCGGAGGCCATGAAGGAACTCACCCGCGCGATCAACGACCACCTGGCGGCGGAGTTCCAAGCCAGCCACACCTACCTGGCGATGTCGATCTGGCTAAGGGAGAAGGACCTGGCCGGCTTCTCCACCTACATGCTGGAGAAGAGCAACGAGGAGCGGGCCCATGCAGCGCGCATGATCGCCTACCTGGTGGACAGCGATGAGGAGGTGGAGCTGCCCACGGTGGAGGCGCCCGAACGCCAGTGGCCGTCGGTGCAGCTGCTGTTTGACGCGGTCTACGACTTGGAGAAGGGCGTCACCGCCTCGATCAACCGCCTGTATGGCATAGCCGAGCAGCAAGGCGAGCGCAGCGCCACGGCGATGCTCGATTGGTTCGTTGCTGAACAGCTGCAAGAGGAGGCCGAGGCCCGTTTCGTCTGCAAGCGCCTGCGGCTGGCGGCTGACAACAGCGCCGCCCTGCTGCTGCTGGATCAGCAGTTCCTCGAAGGGACGGCCTTGAGCCACGTCAAAGGAGGCCTGGGAGGCAGTGGCGCCACTACCGCCGCCTAAGTCCTGGCCGAGGGGAGCGGCGGCGGCTTGATCCCATCCCGGTCCGGTGGTGTGCTGAAGGCTTGGTCCGATCGCCGGAGGCCAGACCCCTGGACATCCCAGCTCCAATCAGTCCTTGCCGCAACGGCATTTGCCGCCCTTCCACTTCGAACATTTCTGCTGTTTGCAGCCCTTTTTCTTGTCGTGCTGGGCCAGGGGGCGGCGGGGCTGAACTGGCTCCTGGGGGCCGATGGGCTGGGCCATGGAGGACGTTGACGCAGTGCTATTGAGAAGCGTTTGCAGCTTATCCGGCTTGGCGGCGCCCTTCGCGTCGCCCCGCTCGCCAGCACCATGAGCTGTGATATTTGTCACAAGGTGAGACCATGCCGAGAGGTTCAGCTCCGTTCATGACCGCCGTGTCCCCCCCGGCCAGCACCCCGCCCAGGCTGAGCGAATTGGCCCATGGAGGCGGCTGCGGCTGCAAGATCGGCCCGGCGACCCTGCGGGACATCCTCCGCCAAACCTCCAGCCTGCCGGTGCCGGAGGCGTTGCTCGTGGGTATCTCCAGCTCCGATGACGCCGCGGTGTACCGCCTGAACGACAGCCAGGCGCTGGTGGCGACCACGGATTTCTTTATGCCGATTGTGGATGATCCGTTCGATTTCGGTCGCATCGCCGCCACCAATGCAATCAGCGATGTGTATGCGATGGGGGGCCGTCCGATCCTCGCCCTCGCCCTGGTGGGCATGCCGCTGCAGCGGTTGGGCACGGATGTGATCGCCCTCATCCTCGAAGGAGGCCAGCAGGTGTGTGCCGCCGCCGGCATTCCGGTGGCTGGAGGCCACACGATCGAATCGCTGGAGCCGATCTATGGGCTGGTGGTGCTGGGGCTGGTGCACCCGGATCAGGTGCGCCGCAACCAGGATGCCCAGCCTGGAGACCGCCTGGTGCTGGGCAAGCCGCTGGGGGTGGGAGTCGCCTCCGCCGCCTTCAAGAAAAACGCTCTGCCGAACTCGGTTTACGAGGCGATGCTGGCCAGCACCACCCAGCTCAATACCCCCGGCCCGGAGTTGGCCCAGCTGCCGCGGGTCCATGCCCTCACCGATGTGACTGGCTTCGGCTTGGTGGGCCATGCCCTGGAGATGGCCCGCGGTTCGGGGCTGGCGCTGGAGATCGATTGGAACGCCGTGCCGCTGCTGCCAGGCATCCAGAGCTTGGCCGAGGCCGGATACGTCACCGGCGCCTCGGGGCGCAACTGGCAGTCCTGCGCCCAGGAGGTGCTGCTGCCCGCCGATTTCAGCGCCAGTGATCAGGCCCTGCTCTGCGACCCCCAGACCAGTGGAGGCCTGCTGGTCAGCTGCGGCGCCGATCGCGTCGCCGAGGTGCTGGAACTGTTTGAGCGCCACGGCTTCCAGCAGGCCCGCGAGATCGGCCGTGTGCTGCCGGCGTCCGGGGCGGAGCGGCTGCTGGTGCGCTGACAGCGTGTTGGTGCGAGAAAAGGACCCCGCTGGATCGGTGATTCACCCTGTTTGGGGGCATCACTGAAGGGGCCCGGGAGAACAGAATGAAGCAACATTTCCTCGGAGGGCCGCATGACGGACTCCACTTTCCTGCTCAGTCCCAGCCCCAGCCCCTGCAGCTGCTTGGGCCGCACCTGCCTGGAGTGGGGCTCCGATGGCGAACTGACCGCCATGGATCTCCACCTAGTCATGCAACGCTTGGCCCTGGTGGATCGGGAACTTGCCGCTCTGAACCAGGTCGCCAGCAGCCTGCCGCTGGCGTCCTGATTGAAATCTTTGCGTGTTTCGTTCAGGCCCCCCCTTCAATAGAGCGCTTCTTCGGCATGGGTTTCCACCGTGCAATCGGAGGTGGGGAAGGCCACACAGGTCAAGATGAACCCTGCTGTGACCTGGTCTTCATCAAGAAAGGCTTGATCGTCTTGATTGACGCTGCCGCTGATCAGCCGGCCGGCGCAGGACGAACAGGAACCGGCCCTGCAGGACACCGGCAGGTCGATGTCCTGGTCAGTGGCGGCATCAAAGATCGACTGGTTGTCGGCACAGTCAATCGTTCGGTTCAGGCCTTCTTTGGCGTTGATCAGGGTGACTTTGTAGTTGGCCATGGCAGAGGGTGGAGTGACGATCCGCGGAGACACCGCGACAGCGCAGCTTGCCGCTCGTTCAGCCAGCTCGCCTAGTCCCCATCCGGGAGGATTGCTACCGGATGGGGGGCGCCGATCGCAGGCGTGCCGTTCGAGACTTAAGCTTGAAGTGAACCGGCCGGCGTTGGAGACAAAGCATGACCAATGAATTCTTGTTGATGGCGTTGCTACTCGCAGTGGTCATACTGTCGCGCTGGTTTTAAGTGTTGCTTGGGTGAGGAGGCTTAAATCGATCAGCGCAACTCCTCGACGCTCGCCACGGTCATGGAGCGAAATCATCGATCAGAACTTGAACGTCTCTATGACTGAAACTTGGCTGATGCCCATGAAGGTCTAAAAACGACGAGTCGGGGTTATTTGATCACCGGCTTTTGATGGATGGTCTACGTAAAAACCCGTTCCTCACGGCCAAGCTGTGAAGCGCACTGGCTCGTATTTCACCGCGGCGATGGACCATCCCCTGATCGCCAGGGAGGCGAGCGCCGATAAGAGTTCCTGCGTGTCTCCACCGGCGATCCACTTGGCTTTGAGCCGGGGGATCTCTTCGGTCATCACGTCGAGGGGGATCTCGAGTAGCAACAGGCTGGCCTCGCCGCCGGCTCGCTGCAGGGGGCCTTCGTCACTGCGCTGCCACAGGCGCAGCAAAAGTTCTAATGCCAAGCTTCGACCCGTGTCGCCGGGATCGCTGGCCTCGAGCGCCGCCGCGGCTTGGGATTTCCCGGTGAGCGGCAGGGCGCGACGCCCCGCGAACTCAACCAATGCCAGGGCGACGAGATAAGGAGTTTC
>JBKDOR010000104.1:0-27196 GCA_046342775.1 Synechococcaceae cyanobacterium | reverse complement strand
CACCAGGGCGTCGTACACGGCGGTGTCGCCATGGGGGTGGTATTTACCCAGCACTTCGCCGACGACGCTGGCGCACTTGCGATAGGGCCGGTCGCTGCTGAGCCCCAACTCATACATCGCGTAAAGAATGCGCCGATGCACCGGCTTGAGGCCATCGCGGGCGTCGGGCAGAGCCCGGCCCACGATCACACTCATCGCATACTCCAGATAGGAGCGCGACATCTCATTGCGCAGATCCGTCTGGATGATCCGTCCGTCCGCGCCTCCCGCTCCGCCGTCCCCGGGGGGCATTCCGGTGGGATCGGCCATTCAGACACCAGTCGCATTCGCTTCATTCTATCGAAGCCCAGCCTGTTGCAGTGCCTCCAGAGCGACCGCTGATGCCCGCAGCGTCTGCCCCTTTGCCAACGCCACCGCCCCGCCTGCCAAGCCGCAGTGAAACCGAGTTGCGGCGGCGCCAACGCCGCGGCCAGCTGCGGGTGCGCACGGCCGCGGCGTTCCGGCAGCTGGTGGCGAGCGCGGGCTTGGCGGAGGCCTACGCCGCCACCGAGGTGGTGGTGGCGGCCAATGCCGAGTTCAGCGATCTGGCCAGCCTGCACCTGAGCCTCGGCCCCAGCGATCCGCCGATCCGGCTGCGGGATGCGGAGCTGGATGGCGTGGCGGCGCTGGTGTTGGGATCCGGCGGCGAGCTGGTGCTGCCGATCGGCAGTGCTCCCACGGCCCCGGAGCGGCACGGCGGCGCCCAGGTGTTGGCGCGGTTGCTGGCTGGCGAGCAGCTGGCGTTTCGCGCGGGCGGCGAAGCCACGGAGCTGCAACCGCGCCGGGCGTTGCAAACGGAGCTCAGCCTGGAGCGCATCGGCGCCGGCCGGTTGGTGCTGGCGCGGGGCATCGTCGAAAACGGCCTGGTGGCGGTGAGCACGGCGCCGGGCCTGCTGCGCAGCCCCCTGGGGCCGCTGCTGGGGCCCCTCGGCAATGGGCTGGTGAGTTGCTCCGGGGCCGACAGCATCGGTCTGGCGATGCCGGGCCTGGGGCTGCTGGGACCCGGTTCGCCGGTGCTGGTGGCCGGCGGGCTCGGCTGGGTGCTGGGCGGCGGCAGCGGCCACCAGCCCAGACCCCAGCGGCAGGCCAGCGGCCACGCCCGCGGACCAGGCGCTGTGGCGGCCCTCAGCGTCGATCTGCACGCTTTGGATCCCCGCTGGCTGAGAGCCTGCTTTTTTGAAGGGCACGGCAGCGCCTTGCTGGTGGCGGTGGCAGCCCCGATTCCGTTGCTCAACGCCAAGGTGGCGCAGGCGGCGGCGTTCTCGGATCGCCAGCTGGAGCTGCCGGTGCTGGATCTCTCGGTGCCGCGTCGGGTCAAGCCGAATCTGGGCTGGGTGAGCCACGAGGCGGCGCGCTCGGGCGCCATCACCGTGAAGGGGCAGCGGGTCAGCACCGCTCCCGCCTACAGTCCACGGCTAGCCGCCGAGCTGGCGGCCGAGCTGATCCTGCGGTTGGAGCAGGGCAGCTTCCCGCTGCATGTGCCGCCGGAGCCGCTCACCACGCGCAGCGCCCTGGTGCCTCTGGAGGGCTGAGTCGCTTCGCACTGCTGCAATGTTCAAGGGCAGGACCGGCAAGCGGCCGTAAGCTCCCGCCAGGTCTGCCCAGCCTTGCCGCCATGGTCGATTCCACCCTGCCGCCCGAGGATCCCCAAACCAGCGCTGCTCCGGCGCAGCCAGGCCCTGAGGCGGCCAGTCCGCCGGCGACCGAGTCGACCGGGCTCCAACAGGGCGAAGCTCCAGCGCCGTCGCCTGCGGCCCCGCCCCCGGCCCCGGCGACGCCAGAACCCATGCCGGCCAGCGAGGCCCCGGCCTCGGAGACGGTGCTGGCCGGCGCCATCAGTGTTACGGCGCCTGGCGAATCCGCGGCCCCCATGCCGCCGGCCTCCCCAACCAGCACTGCTCCGATCAACGGCGACCCAGCCAGCACCCTTCCGGTCAGCGGCGGATCGTCTCCCGAGGATGGCAACACGGTGGTCGCGGCCGTCTCCTCCGCGCCCCCCCAACCGCTGCCGTCTGCCGCGGCCGCTTCCGAGCCTCCGACGGCGAGCCCGCCCGAGGGTGTCGCCAGCACCCTCAGCGTGCCGCCGCTGGACGAGCGGGCCAGCGCCGAAGGCGAGGGAGGCGAGTTCGATCTTTTGATCAACCGGGTCAGCGCCTGGCTGAAGCAGCAGGATCTGCCGGCGCGCTGGGAAAAGCTCCAAGGCCCGCTGCGGGGCCTGGCGCTGCTCCTGCTGGCGCTCGTGCTGCTGCGTCTCTACGGCGCCTTGATCGACACCCTGGACAGCCTGCCGCTGGTGCCGCGGCTGTTCCAGTTGGTGGGGGTGATCGTGCTGGTGCGGTTCAGTCTCACCAACCTGGTGCGCACCAGCGATCGCGAGCGCCTGATCAGCTCCTGGCAGCAGCGCTGGGCCACGTTCCGCGGCAGGGTCTGAAGCCGGCTCCGCGCTGCGGCGCCCGCCGCGAGGCCTCCATGGCGCCGATTGATAGGTTTGGCGGCACAGGCAAGGGTCCGGTGAACATCCAGCTCGGTCGCAACCGCGTCGTCCGTCGCGCCTATGGGATCGATGAAATCGCCCTCGTTCCCGGCGGCCGCACCGTCGATCCAGCGGTCACCGACTGCAGCTGGAGCTTGGGCGGGGTTCACCGCGAGATCCCGATCATCGCCAGCGCCATGGACGGTGTGGTGGATGTGGCGATGTGCGTGGAGCTCAGCCGGCAGGGAGCCCTGGGGGTGCTGAACCTGGAAGGGGTGCAGTGTCGCTACGACGATCCGAACCCGGTGCTGGATCGGATCGCGGCCGTGGACAAGGACGCCTTCGTGCCGCTGATGCAGGAGCTCTACAGCCAGCCGGTGCGGGAGGAGCTGATCCGCCAGCGCATCGCCGAGATCCGCGAGCGGGGCGGCATTGCCGCGGTCAGCGCCACGCCGGCGGCGGCCTTGCGGTTCGGCGAGGCCATCGCCGCGGCAGGTGCGGACCTGTTCTTTGTGCAGGCCACGGTGGTGAGCACCGAGCACATCGGACCCGAGGGGCAGCGCAGCCTCGACCTTGAGGCCCTCTGCCGCGAGTTCGGCGTGCCGGTGGTGATCGGCAACTGCGTCACCTATGAGGTGGCCCTGAAGCTGATGCGGGCCGGTGCGTCGGGGGTGATGGTGGGCATCGGACCGGGGGCCGCCTGCACCAGCCGCGGCGTGCTGGGCATCGGCATCCCCCAGGCCACCGCCGTGGCCGATTGTGCCGCCGCCCGCGACGACTACCAGCGGGAAAGCGGCACCTACGTGCCGGTGGTGGCCGATGGCGGCATCGTCACCGGTGGAGACATCTGCAAGTGCCTGGCCTGCGGCGCTGATGCGGTGATGATCGGCTCGCCGATCGCCCGGGCCCAGGAGGCTCCAGGGCGCGGCTTCCACTGGGGCATGGCCACTCCAAGCCCGGTGCTGCCGCGGGGCACCCGCATTCGCGTCGGCACCACGGGCAGCCTGGAGCGAATCCTGCGCGGACCGGCCGCCCTGGACGATGGCACCCAGAATCTGCTGGGCTGCATCCGCACCTCGATGGGAACCCTCGGCGCGCGCACCCTGAGCGAGATGCATCAGGTGGAGGTGGTGGTGGCGCCGTCGCTGCTCACCGAAGGCAAGGTCTATCAGAAGGCCCAGCATCTGGGGATGGGCAAGTGAGCGGAGCGGCCGGCGGCGAATGGGCCGCCGCTGAGGGATCGCCGCTGAGGGGTTTCCGCCGGAGCGGCCGAGGGCGCCAACCCCTGATGGGGACACAGGACAGAGGGGGGAAGACGGGGGCTACTCTCAAGGCGTGGGGGCTACGGCTCGCACACTCCTCACACCCCCCGGCCCGGCGCGCCCGGGCTTTTTGTCTTCAGCCGGCAGGCCTTGAAGCGCCCTGACAGGCGCGGCGAGATTCTCCACGGTCCGCAACGGGCTCTCGATGTCCGGGCGTCTGCGAGCCCACTGAGCCTGCAGCGATCCCTCCAGAGAGCTTCCGTCGAGATGACTGGGCGCCGTCCAGGATGGCGACGCCGCCATGGTCCATCAGTCCAGGCGCGGCTCGGATGAGGGGGTTGAGCGAATTCCCACCGCGAGGCGGCCGGCCGGCATCGGCTCGCACCCCGCCATTCCATCGCTCGCCAGCTGCAGCCGGCCAGGGTTCAGCAAGCCAATTGGACCCTCCGATGTCGCGGCGCCCGGAGGCCTGCGCCGCCGTTCACACCATGGCCAAGGCCCGTCGCAGTCCTCCGCTGCGGCCGATACAACGACCTGCAAAGCTTTGTGGTTTGAGGGTGCACTCGCCCCGGCGAACGTTGCTAGATTCCAACCAACACCCACCACACTGCATTTTTCAGGATGTCCAGCGCCGCCGCCGTTACCGACGCCAGTTTTGAGGACGATGTCCTCAAGAGCAATGTGCCGGTGCTCGTGGATTTCTGGGCTCCGTGGTGTGGCCCATGTCGCATGGTGTCCAGCACGGTCGATGAGATCGCCCAAGATTTCGCCGGCAAGCTCAAGGTCTACAAGCTGAACACGGATGAGAATCCCCAAGTTGCTAGCCAATACGGCATTCGCAGCATTCCCACGCTGATGTTGTTCAAGAATGGTGTGAAGGTGGATACCGTCGTGGGCGCCGTACCCAAGACCACCCTGTCCAGCACCATTACCAGATACCTCTGAGCGGCTCCACCCCGATCACGGTTCGCTCCAGCGGCGGCCAGAGCCCACTTGAGGCCCTGGCCGCTGCCATGTTGTCACATCCGCAACGGCGGCTGATCGAGCGGGCACTGGTCTCCCTGCTGAGGATTAGTCGCAGCGAGCCGGGATACTCTGAGTGGAGGTTGATTAGTGGTTGCCTGGGTGATTTGGAGGAGGCGCTGGAAGTCTTCCATCCCTGGCGCAACGCTCGCAAGATCTCTGTATTCGGCTCAGCTCGGGCCCAGCAGAATGATCCCATCTACGTCCTGGCCCAGGCGCTGGCCCGAGAGGCTGTGGCTGCCGGATTTTCGGTGCTCACCGGTGCCGGCGGTGGCGTGATGGAAGCGGCCAATGCTGGTGCGGGTTGCGAAAACAGCATCGGTCTCAACGTCGACCTGCCGTTTGAGCAGCACCCGAATCGCTATGTGAGCAGTTGCGAAGGGCGACTGCTGCATTTCCGTTATTTCTTCACCCGCAAACTCTTCTTCTTACGCGAAAGCGACGCTGTGGTGGTGCTACCGGGGGGCTTTGGCACCCTGGATGAGTTGTTCGAATCCCTGACGCTCACTCAAACCGGGCGCACGCCGCCGATCCCGCTGGTGCTGCTGGCTCCACCCGGAGATGACTTCTGGTCCGGTTGGCTGGTGGAGATCAACGGCTTCCTGGCTCAGCGCGGCCTGATCTCGCCGGAGGATGGCGGTCTGGTGATGCTGGCCAGCAGTGCCTCCGAGGCGGTGGCCCGCATCGGTCGCTTTTATAGGGTATTTCACTCTGCCCAACTTAGTGAGGATCGCGTTGAGCTATTGCTCAATGTGTCCTTGTCAGAGCCAGCTGTGCGCGAGCTGAATCAGCGCTTTGATGATCTGATTGTGGAGGGCGTAATGCGGGTGGCGGAGAGCTGCGATGAGGATGGCATTCTGCGCCCAGCGCTGCGATTCCGCTTCGATAAACGCCGCCTCGGACGTTTATATCAGCTGATCGACCACCTCAACGACCTGGTGCTGCCGGGCTGCACCGGCCTGGACCAGCCCTGTGATCCCTTCCCTGGCCCCCCTCCATGACCCGTCTCGGCCTGATCGACTACGGCATGGGGAACCTGCACTCGGTGCAACGGGCCCTGGAACGGCTCGGGGCCGAGGTTGAGCCGGTCCATCACGCTGCGGCGATCGCCGCCTGCGATGCCTTGGTGCTGCCTGGGGTGGGGGCCTTCGACCCGGCCATGGAGCGACTGCGGGCGTCGGGATTGGAGGAACCGCTGCAGGCCTCCTGCGCCGACGGGCGACCGCTGCTGGGAATCTGCCTGGGGTTGCAGCTGTTGTTCGAGGCCAGCGATGAGGGCCAGGCGGCCGGGCTGGGGCTGCTGCCCGGCCGGGTGCGGGCGCTGCCGCGCCAGCCTGGCCATCCGATACCCCACATGGGCTGGGCGCCGTTGCTGCCGGGCGAGCCGAGCCCGCTGCTCCCGGCTGGGGAGCCACCGGCCTGGGTGTACTTCGTGCATTCCTACGCCGCCGACCCGAGCGATGCGGCCTTGGTCACCGCCTGGGTGGATTGGGCTGGAACGCCCGTCACCGCCGCCGTCTGGCAGGGGGTGATCGCCGCCTGTCAGTTTCATCCGGAGAAATCAGGGCCGGTGGGGGAGGCGATGCTGGGCCGCTGGCTGGCTTCGGTGGCGGCGCGGTGAGCCTGCGGCTCAGCGGCGGCAGGCGACTGGGCAGCCCGATCGGCGCGGGCACCAGGCCCACCACCTCGAGGGTGCGGCTGGCGGTGATGAACCTGGTGGCACCACGGTTGGCGGGAGCCCGCTGGCTGGACCTTTGCAGCGGCAGCGGTGTGATGTCTTGCGAGGCGCTGCAGCGCGGGGCGGCGTCGGTGCTGGCGGTGGAGCGTCAGCGGCGGGTGGCGGACCTGGCGCGCGCCAACCTGGAGGCGGTGCGCCGTGGGCTGCCGGCCGAACAGAACGCACCAGAGGTGGAAGTGCTGGCGGAGGAGGTGCTGCGGGTGTTGAGGCGTGGCCGCGGTGATCGCCCCCCCTTCGATCTTGCCTATGCGGATCCCCCTTATGCGGCAGGGCTCTACGGGCCCTTGGCCGAGGCCCTCAGGCAGCAGTGGCTGGCGCCGGATGGCCTGTTGATCTTCGAACATGCCAGCGAGTCGCCGCTGGCGGTTCCAAGCGGCTGGCGCGAACTGGACCGGCGCCGCTACGGCGGCTGTGGTTTGCTGCTGTTGCTTCAGGAGGGAGCGGCTTGACCCACGAGCGACAGGGGCTGACGCAGCTGGGTGACGTGCAGAGCATTTGCGCGTTGACGCGACGAGTTGACGCGCAGAGCGATTGCGGCTTGACGCGGTGAGATCAAGATGCGGTCGGGCAGATCCACCTCGCTGGATCCGGGGCCGGCCTGGAATCGCTTGCCCGATGCTCTGGAGGCTGAGCTGAGGGGCTGGATCAGCCCTGACACTGAAGACCTGTCTCGCCAGAACGGTTGGTTTGCGCCTGGGAGCGATGCCGCGAGTCAGGCATCGGTGCGCAGTTGAACAGAGGTGGCCGAAGACGTTGCGAAGAACGGTCGCGAGTCCGCTTGGCGGCGAAACACGGGTTGGGCCCGGAGAACGGCAGCGGATGAAGCAGCGATCCCAGCCGCTTCAACGCTGACACGCAACCGGCGAACAGTCTGGGGGGCCGAAACCTCAACCCAGGGCATTACCGCGGCGGTATTGGTTCCAGGCCGCCACGAACAGCCCCAGCAAGGTGACGGGGATCAGCCCCAGCACGATGCCGCAGAGCAGGGGTTCGATCATGGCCGTTGGGGTCGCGAAGGATGCACAATCTTCCCATGACCAACGCCGCCGCGTCGCCCTCCCCCATCATCTTGTGACAGGCACCAAGCCCCCACCAGCATCCGCGGCGGAGTCTCCCCAGGCCAGCGGCGAGGCCAGCCCAGCTGCCTGGTTGGACTTCCCCAATGCGGCGTCGATCCGGGATCGCCAAGCGCAGCCCGATCCCTCGGTCACGCCGGAGGCGCCAGCCCCGCCGATGCCGTCCCAGGGGCTGGGGATCCGGACCCTGCTGATGCTCGCCGCCATCGCCTGCATCGTGCTGATGCTGCTTGTGGTGCCGGCCTCACGCCAGGACCCCTACAGCCGTGCCACGTTGGCCCTGTCCGGATCAGCTGAGAACGGCGGCAGATTGTTCCGACTCAACTGCGCCGGCTGCCACGGTCTGGCGGCCCAAGGGCTGGTGGGCCCCAACCTGCACGGGGTCAGCCACCGCAAGAATGATCGCCAGCTGATCCAGCAGGTGGTGAGCGGAAACACGCCGCCGATGCCCCGCTTTCAGCCGGAACCCCAGGCGATGGCCGATCTGCTGGCGTTCTTGCACAGCCTCCCGGACTGAACCCCTCGCGCTTGGCGGCATGGATCTTCAGCTGGTGCTGGTGGAACCGGCCGGCCCCCTGAATGTGGGCAGTGTTGCCCGGCTCTGCGCCAACTTCGGCGTATCGGGGCTGCGGTTGGTCGCCCCCCGCTGCGACCCGAACGATCCCGATGCCCTGCGGATGGCCATGGCGGGGAGGCCGCTGCTGCAGCGGGCGGAGCGCTACCCGCATCTGGCCGCGGCTCTGGCGGATCGCACCCGGGTGGTGGCCTGCAGTGGGCGGGGGGAGGGGGAACCGCTGCCGCCGCTGCCACCGCGGCTGGCGCTTCCCTGGTTGCGGCAGGGCAATGCGGCCGCGGCATTGGTGTTTGGTCGCGAGGATCGGGGGCTGAGCATCGATGAGCTGCTGCAGGCCGACCAGACCCTGGCGATCCCCGCCCCGGGCTACGCCTCCTTGAACCTCTCCCATGCGGTGGCCATCGTGCTGCATGCCCTGCACAGCCCGGAGCCGATCAGCCAGCCCGAGGCCATCCCCCCTGGTCCGGGCTCGGTGGCAGCCGTCCAAGCCGCTGCGGCCTCGGTGACGCCCGTCGAACCCGCCGATCGCTTCGTCACTGTCGCCCCGGCCCCGAGCTCGCGGGGAGAGCTGGAGTCGGCCCTGGCTGATGCCGAAGATCTGCTGCTGGAGGTGGGCTTCCTGCTGCCCCACACCGCCCGGGCGCGGATGCGCAAGCTGCGGGCCCTGCTGGGCCGGGCCCAGCCCAGTGCTGCCGAAGTGGCCTTGCTGCGCGGGATGGTGGGTCAGTTGCGCTGGGCGAGCCGGCACCCCCACCCTGGTCAGACCGACCAGGACCACTAACTTCGGTGGACTCCTTCGATCGCCTCCGTGACCACCGGCCGAACGACGCGCAACCGCAAGCCCAGTTGGCCGCAGCCCTTCGTGCTGTTGCTGCGGCTGATCGTGCTGGGGGCCGGCCTGGGGGTGTTGGTGGGCACCGGGCTGAAGCTGCTGGCCCCGCGCCTGGCCCAAGGAGCGATCGGGCTGCCCCGGGCCGATCCCCAGCCGAAGGTGCTGCCGGGTGGAGGCTTGGCCCTCGGCCGCTTTGAGCCCCGCCGGGAGCTCACGGGCCTGAGCAAGCAATGGGCCAAGCTGGCGGCGGCCCAGAAGGGCCTCACCGCTTCGGGCTATCTGCTGGTGCTGGATGACGGCCGCTATGCCGAGCTGAAGCCCGACCTGCCTTTGCCAGCGGCCAGTTCGATCAAGTCGCCGATCCTGCTGGCGGCCCTTGACGACCTCGACCGCGGCCAACTGCGCTGGAACGAACCGTTGCCGCTCACCAAGGAGGTGCTGGGCGGCGGAGCGGGCTGGATGGCCAACAAGCCGATGGGCACCCGCTTCCCATTTTTTGAGGCGGCCACTGAGATGATCCGGGTGAGCGACAACACGGCCACCAACCTGTTGATCCGCCGCTTGGGGGGCAAGCAGGCGTTGAACACGCGTTTCCAGAAACTCGATCTGCCCGCCACCGTGCTGCGCAACTGGCTGCCGGATCTCAATGGCACCAACACCACCAGCAGCCACGACCTGGCCCGTACCATCGCCTTGGTGGACACCGGCGACAAACTCGGCCCGCGGGCACGGGATCTCTACCGCGAGATCATGGGGTCTTCCCACACCAACACCTTGATTCCGTTGGGGATGCTCAAGGGCCTGGGCGGAGATTCCAGCGACCCCGATGCTGAGCTCAAACCGTTTGGGATCGCCGTGTATAACAAAACCGGTGATATCGGCATCGCCTACTCCGATGCGGCCCTGATCCAGCTGCCCAATGGCCAGCGGGCTGTGGCCGCCTTCATGGTGAAGGGTCCCTTCAACGACCCCCGCTCCGCCGAGCTGATCCGCTCGATGGCGGCGGCGATGGCGCGGACGCTGGTGGGACGCTCCTGAGTGGCGCCTGCCGATTCCGCGTTGTTTAAATTCCCAACAGAAGCAAACCCGAACCCTCGGCACTGCCCGCCACCTGAACTTCGACTTTGTTTCCATCGATATCATTTCACTGGGCGGAAATGGCGTTTGAATAGAATTTGGGGTAGTTCCAGCTCGTTTGTGATGAGAGCTCCCGCTGTCCAGGGTCGTGACAAAGCCAGGCTGATCGTGCCGCTGCTCCTGGCCTTTCTGGGGTGGGGGTTCAGCTCCCAGCCAGCCGCCGCAAAACTGCGCAACTTGTCCAAGCTCGCTGTGATTGGCGACAGCTACTCTGATGGGGGGAATTCAGGCTTACGAACCCAGTCCGCGTTTTACCCTGGCTCGCCTGGTTTCCCGTTTCCATATTACGCCAACGGACGCTTTACCAATGGGCCGGTAGCGGTGGAGCAACTCTGGTCCCTGTTCAATCCTGCCCTGCCGCCGCTGAAGCCCTCCATATCGCCGGGCGGCACGAATTATGCGTTTGGCGGCGCCACCAGTGGATCGGAAAGTTACCTCCAGATCGCTCCGGATATGCCAGGTTCGCTAAAGCCGTTGTACGCCAATACCAGCGCACATAACCAGCTTGCTGGCGTGCTCGGCAGTTTCACGCCCGGATCCTTTGACGCCAGCAGTACCTTATTTACCTTCTGGATGGGGCCGAACGATGCTCTCTACTGGTTAAACACCAAGCCCATGGGATCTGCCGATGGCTTCACGCCAGGCAGCATCAATGGTGACCCGCCTGTCCAGACAAATGCCGAAGATATGTTAAAAAACTCGATGAGTAACATCGCCATCGGTATTCAACGCCTGATTAACAACGGTGCCCAGCAGGTGTTGGTGCCCAATCTGTTGGACTTCAGCAAGGCGCCGGCATTCAGTGGCGACCACGTCCAGGCTGCCACGGTCAAAGCCTTGGTCCTCGGCTTCAACCAGGGCCTCGTTCAGACCCTGAATCAGTTGCGGCTGGCCAATCAAGATGTGGAGATCATGGACTTTGATACGGCCGCATTGTTTGATCGTATTTTCGCTAATCCCGGCAGCTACGGCTTCAGCAACATAGACCAGCCGTGCACGTCGATTTATGCCTCGACAACCTTCACGTCTGGCTGCTCGCCAACAGCGGACAATTGGTTGTTCTGGGATGGTGTGCACGTCACCACAGCCGCCCACAGCGTCATCGCCGCCGAGATGTTCAACACCGTGTACGAGGTACCCGGACCGCTTCCCGCGGCCGGCGGGGTCGTGGCCTTCGGCTGGGCCCGGCGCCTGCGGCGCCGCCATCGAAAGGTGGTCGCACCCCAAGCAGCCAAGCCGGCCCTGGATTAACCAGACAACATCCAGACAGGCCCGAGGAAGCTCGGGGCAGGGAAGGCCTTGATCAAGGCCAGAGCTGAGATCAAGCGCGGCGATGGCGAGTTCAGAGGGCACAGGCCTGCGGCCAATACCATCCCATTGCCCATCACCCCAGGGCCCATTACCCCATGGCCCATCACCCCATGGACCATCACCCTCAAGGTGGGCGCAGGGCTTCCGCGGGGGAGTTCGGTTGACGCCCTGGTGGAATCTCAAGCCAGCGCCCAACCAGAGCGACTAGCACCGCCAGAAGGGGTGGGTACCCCCTGGACATCGCTGTGGTCCGTCGGCCAGCGTGCGGGCCGCCAGCAGCCATCACGCCTGCAACGGTGGCATCATGCCGCGATGGAGTTGCGGTGCTCCGGGGCCATGGCTCCGCAGGGTTCCGGATCCGGCATCAACGTCCTTGAGCTCCACCTCCAGGATGCTGATGCAAGGCTTTTCGCTGGCCCAAAACCCCATTCCCAGCTTCAAGGCGAACCAGCCTGCGCTATTTCCATGACCGCACCATCCCCTGCCCAGCACCCAGCTCCCGCGGGCGTGGGAATGGCCGGCCTGGCCAGATCGGCCCGGGCTCGGCCCGGCCCGGCAGAACCAGCCTGCTCCAGGTCCTTCGGGTGGAGGGCTCGCTTGGGGCTGAGCTTGCCGGTGGCCTTGCTAGCCGGCCTTCTGCCGACCGGCGCCGGAGCGTTGGCGGCGGGGCTGGTGGCCCAGGCCCCGACAACACAGCCTGCGGCAACACGCTCAGCCAGCGGTGGCACCCGGGCATCGAGGCCGGCGGCCACCAGCCCCACAGCCGGCGTCCAGGCACCCAAGCCAGCAGCGACGCCCCCCATCGAACCCACGCCCCCCACCGGCTCCCAGCGGCCCAGCCCCGCCGCGACTCCAGCTCCCCCGGCCCCCGTCGCGAGCCCATCAGCCTCGGCGCCCGCCGCCGCCGCCGTGGTCTTGCGCCGTCAGGCCGTTGAAGCCCTGCCCGGCGGCCTCGACCACGTGCCGGTGCTGAACGACAACAACCCGGAGCTGATCACCAGCCCGGGGATCCTGCTCTCCAGCTTCGCCGGCCGCGGTCGCGGCGTGCCGGCTGCCCACCTCGATCGGCCGTTGCAGGGCACGTTTGAGCTGTTCAGCCATCACGTGTTCGCTGGCCGGCCGGAGACCTTGGACTCCACCCTTTGGATCGGCGTGTTGGCGGCACCCCGCGGCGATCGACCGGTGACGCTGAAGTTGTTGGCGGGCGCCACGGCCCTGTCCCAATCCCTGGATCCAAGCCAACCGGCGGCGCCGTTCCTGCCGCTGCCGCCCTTGCTCAGCCAGGACGGCACTCCGGTGTGGTCCGGCCCGGGCAGTCGCGTGGCCACCGAGCTGCTGGCGCGCAGCCGCAGCCCGCTGCTGCCCGAGCAGTGGACGCTTCAACCCGGACAGATCACCACCGTCCTGGCGCTGCCGATCCCGGTGCGGGGCCTCGATCCCCTGCTCAATGGCCGCAACCTGCAGCTGCGGCTGGACAGCGATGGGGCGGTGGATGTGGCCACCGTGGCGGGATTCGGCAAGGGGGAGGCCCCCCCAAGCGCCGCCCAGTGGCAGCAACTGCTCGAAGGCGATTTGGCGCCGCGGGAACATGTCCCCACGCCGCCGGGAGCCAGCGGCCCGGTGGTGTACTCGCGAGTGAGCGGTGTGCAGATCGGCAGCAGCTGGCGTGCCCGGATCACCGATCCCGGCCGCTCCTCCCTGTCGGTCAGTCGCGCCCCGATCTCCTGGCCAATCAGTTCCCTGATTCGTGGCAGTCTCGGCACCGGCCAGGTGCAGACCGCTGCGCTGCAGCCGTTCTACCCCAACACCGCCTGGGCTGCCCACGGCAACTACGGCGTGCTCTACGACCTGACGATTCCGCTGCGCAACGACACCAACGGGCCCCAGCGGCTGGAGCTGAGCCTGGATTCACCGCTGAAAACCGATCAGCCCGGCGGCGGCCTGCGCTTTCGCACCAGCCCCAGCACGGCCGTCACCTTCCGGGGCACGGTGGAGGTCAGTGGGCTCGATGGCGACGCGGGGCGCCCCAGCGGTCGCCGGGCCTTTCATCTGGTGCTGCGCTCCGGCATGGCCGGTCCGCCCCTGGGCCGGGTCACCCTGGCGCCCGGCCAGCAGCGCCAACTGCAGGTGCGCCTCATCTACCCGGCCGACGCCACCCCGCCCCAAGCCCTCAGCCTGCTGCCGGTGACCCCTGAGGCTGGTGCCCCTCCGGTGCGTTGACAGCTTCCCACGCCCTAAGGCCCTACCCGCCAATGATCACCGTGGGCAACCCCAAGACGATCGAACCGCCGTGGGCGGTGCTGTCGCCCATGCGGGCGGCGGGCTTGCCGCCGATCAGCACCGTGGCCGATCCCTTCACCACCGAATCCGGCGGCCCCACACACACGCAGCTGTCGCCGACCACCGCCGCCGGCAGGCCGCCGATCAGCACCGTGGGGCAGCCGGGCCCCACCACCGGGCCTCCCACATGGGGGATCGGCGGTGTTCCAGGGGTCTGCATCGGGCAGGTGTGCAGATCGGTGAGGCGGGCGGCGGCGGGCATGGGCTGATCGTGGCGGAGAGCCGGCCTGGATCTCTCCAGAATGGCAGTGCGCGGACCGTTGGGGAGGACCTCGCACGTCCGCCGTGTGACCATCCCGAACCAGCGCTTCACTCGTATCGCCTGCGGCCGACTTCGTCGACAGCCAGGAGGCGATGACCATGGCAGCGATGGAACCATCGATCTCCCCAAACACCGATCTCCCAAATCATCCATGGCGCCAGGATCGTGACGGCGCCTGAGCTGGGCGATCCACGGCCGCGTCGGCCCCGGTCCGCTCGCGCCGGCTGCGCGGAGCCTGCGCACTCGCGGGCTCAAATCAGCAGGTTGAAGGAGCTGACCACCCGCTCAAACAGCTCCTTCACCCGCGGCCAGCGCACGGCGTTGGTGCTGGCTGCGAAGGTGTAAAGGCGACCGCGATCCAGCACCGCCGTGGCCAGCTCATGGCGTTCGCGGTCGCTCAGCCGCACGCTGTACTCCAGGTCATAAAACGTATGGCCAGCCTGTTCCCGTTCATGGGCCTCGATCAGCTCGGCCTCGCGACCGCGGCCCTCCGGGGCGATCACGCTGCGGCGTAACTTCTCTCCCACCGCCACGGCGCTGCCGAGGGTTTCCAGGTCGCTGTCGGCACTCACCTCCGAGATCACCAGGCTCAGCGTTTCATCGCTGTTGATCAGGTCGTGAAACACCAGCTTGGGGCCGCCGCTGACCTGCACCCGCGTCCAGCCGGTGGGGTACAGGAAGGCATAGCGCCCATCTGGGCTTTGGTAAGAATTCAGGCCGGCGGCGGCGGCGCTGCAGCCCAGCACCACCAGCGCCAGCAGCAAGGCACTCCCGATCGGCAACAGACGTCGCAGGAGGCGGCGGAGGGCCATGGCGGGTGGAGGGCGCGGTGTGCCGGAATTCTCTCCTGTGATCGGCTCCGGGGTCAGGCCCCATGGGGTGGCCCGCCGCGACCGGCCGTTGAAGGCCCGCTGGACGCGCGGCAACGCTGGCCTCCCACGCCGGCCCGTAGCGGTTCACGGCCCTGCATGACCTTGCTGGACGCGCCCCCCCCCGCGGAGCGGGCGCCGCTTGAGCTGCCTAAAGTCGCTTCAGGCGAACCAAAGTGTCTGAGCGGCTTCACCCGACCCCTGGCTCGTCTGATCGATCAGTTCGAGCGCCTTCCGGGCATCGGGCCCCGCACGGCCCAGCGGCTGGCCCTGCACCTGCTGCGCCAGCCGGAGGAGCAGATCCGCGCCTTCGCCGAGGCGCTGCTGGCGGCCCGCAGCCAGGTGGGTCAATGCCGCCGCTGCTTCCATCTCTCAGCCGAGGACCTGTGCGACATCTGCCGCAATGAAACGCGCCGCAACGGCCAGATCTGCGTGGTGGCCGATTCCCGCGACCTGCTGGCGATGGAGCGTTCACGCGAGTTTCGCGGCGCCTACCACGTGCTGGGTGGCCTGATCTCGCCGATGGATGGGGTCGGCCCCGAGCTGCTGCAGATTCAGCCCTTGGTGGAACGAGTCGATCGGGAGGGCACCCAGGAGGTCATCCTGGCCCTCACCCCCAGCGTCGAGGGCGACACCACCAGCCTGTACCTCGCCCGCCTGCTGCGGCCGTTCACCAGCGTCAGCCGCATCGCCTACGGCCTGCCGATGGGCAGCGAACTCGAGTACGCCGACGACGTGACCCTGGCTCGGGCCTTTGAGGGCCGCCGGCCGGTGGAGTGATTCGCTCGGCTGCCCATAGCCGCCCAGGTCGTGACAGGGTGGGCGGCAGATTCGCCTCTTGTTGTCGACCGATGCGCTCCCAGCCCACGCGTTACAGCGGCATCGCGCCGGCGGAACGGCTGCCCGATTGGCTGCGGCGTCCGGTGGGCGATGCCTCCCAGTTGGAGCGAGTCCAGTCGCTGGTGAAGGGCCAGCGGCTGCACACCATCTGCGAGGAGGGTCGCTGTCCCAACCGGGCCGAGTGCTACGCCGCAGGCACCGCCACATTCTTGCTGGGAGGATCGATCTGCACGCGGAGCTGCGCCTTCTGCCAAGTGGACAAGGGCCAGGCGCCCCAGCCGCTGGATGGGGCCGAGCCGCAGCGGGTGGCCCATGCCGTGGCGGTGTTGGGGCTGCGCTATGTGGTGCTCACCGCCGTGGCCCGCGATGACCTGGAGGATCACGGCGCCAGCCTGTTCACCAGCACGATGGCGGCGATTCGGGAGCGGGATCCCGCCGTGGCGATCGAGGTGCTGACGCCCGACTTCTGGGGTGGCCAGCGCGATCCACAGGCGGGCCAGGAGGCCCAGCGCCGGCGGCTGGCCGCGGTGCTGGCGGCCGAACCGGCCTGCTTCAACCACAACCTGGAGACCGTGGAGCGGCTCCAGGGAGAGGTGCGACGGGGCGCCACCTATCGGCGTTCCCTGGGACTGCTGGCGGCGGCCCGCGATCTGGCGCCCCAGATCCCCACCAAGAGCGGGCTGATGCTGGGGTTGGGTGAGAGCTTCGCCGAGGTGGTGCAGGCGCTGCGGGACTTGCGCCAGGTGGACTGCCAGCGGGTCACCCTGGGCCAGTATCTTCGCCCCTCCTTGGCCCATATCCCGGTCGATCGCTATTGGCTTCCCGAGGAGTTCGAGCAGTTGGGGCAGATCGCCAGGGAGCTCGGTTTCGCCGATGTGCGCAGCGGTCCACTGGTGCGCAGCAGCTACCACGCGGCCGAGGCCTGAGGCTGCTGGGCCCGGTCGCCCTTGACCCCGTCCGATCATCGTGGAGTGTCTGGGTTGGGCTGTGTTGGCTGAACGCCGGCTCTGTTGGCCCACGCTGGCTGGAGCAGCCCTCATGCTCAAGTTGTGCTGAGCGAATGGGTATCGATGCGGATCACGCGGCCGGTGTGCTCTTCAACCTCTCGAACCATATGGGCCGTGCCGCCCCGGCCGTCGCCGCCTCCGCCATCCCAGAGGCACAGAAAGCGCAGCTTTTCGAGGCCGTGCGACAGGCCGGAATACAGCAGCCAATCATTGCAGCGCTCGTAGGGATTGCGGCCCTTGGGTGCGGGCCCCAGGGCCTCCGGCATGGTTCGAATCGGCAGGCTGGGATCAACTTGGGCAGCCATGGCGTTGAAACGCTTCCGCCAGAGATCCCCCTGGAGCGAGGGCAGGATTGAACGTTCAATGAACTCTGTTGCCTCGAAGGGCAGCAGCACCTGACGACGCACGCCGCGCCTTTGGCAGGCCTCCAGGAAAAGCAGATCCCCTCCGGAAGCGGCCTGGCTGATGGCCAGGTCATCGGCTCCGGCATCCAGCTCCGCCAGGGCGGCTTCGATCCTCTGGCTGGCAGCCTTCTCCAAGCTCGGCGGGAAGCGCGGCTTGGCCCGTTGAGGTTGATCGATCATGTGGCCGCTGAACAGGATCACCAGGCGAGGTCGCCAGGCCGCTTGCGGCCCGGCCTCTCGGGCGATGGCCCAATCGAGGCTGTCGAGGGCGGCTTGCACCACCTCGGGGCGAAAGCCAAGCTCCCGCAGCAGCGACAGCCGGGAACGGCAGGTGTCCACGGCGGCATGATCCGGCTGCCCCTGGGAGACCGCCTGGCCATAAGCCGCTGAGGCCTCGTCGCACGACCCCTCCAACACCGCCAGCTCAGCGAGGTTGGCGAGGGCCTTGAAGGATGGGGGGCCATGCCACGAGTTGGTCGCTGAGATGGCGGCGAAGCGAACCGCTCCGGACACGGTGAGCAGGTGCTCCGCGTCGCTGGCTGGATCGCCGAGATGGCGGGCCAGGTGCATCAGGGTGAGGGCATGGAGACCTGCATCCACGTGCGTCGGATCGGCACGAAATCCCGCGAGGAAATGGGTCTCGGCCTGGTGAAGGGTGCTGAGGCTGGCGGACGCCAGCTGCCGCTTGCGCACCTGCCCGAGGTCTGGCAGGTGCCAGCTGGCCAGCCAGTCGTCCTGGTACACCTGACCAGCCAGCGCCCAGGTTTCGGCGTCCTTGGGATAGGTCGCCAACAGATTGGCCAGATAGGCCATGGCCCGCTCCCCACTGAAACCCTCCTGCCCGGCCCGGGCCAACCGCTGCAGGCAGCGGCAGCTCTGGCGAAGGGCGGTCAGGTTGTTGGGCTCAATACCGAGGCCGCGGTCGAGCTGCTCAATCGCGAAGCGATCTTCCCCCAGCTTGGCCAAGGCGACGCCAGCCTCGATCCAGGCTCTGGCCCGCAATGCCGCCTCCGGGGCCTCATCGGCAAGCACCAGCACATCGCCGATGTGCCCGGCTTTGCTGGCCAGCGCCAGGTGTTGCTGCCAAGCCTCGTACGCCCCGTTGAAGGTTCCGCGGCCCCGAACCCGCAAACTCTGCAAAGGGGGTTCCCCCAGCTGGGGCAACAGGGTGAACACCGGACTGGTGCGAGGGGCGCCACCGCTGGCCAGGATGCTGCTGACCAGGCCGGCCAGGGCCTCCCGATCGTTGCCCAGCCGGGCGGGGTCGGGGCCACCGCCGCTGAGGCCGTAGCCCAACGTGCTGGGTTTGAAGCGCTCGAAAACATTGCTGGGGTGGCCGCCGCAAATCAGCACCACACCACCGGCGCGCAATGCATGGCGCACCCCGAGGGCGTACCAGATGCTGGGGCTGTCGATCGTCAGGTCGGCCAGCACCAGATCGGCCAGCAGCAGCTCCTGGAAGGTGTCGGGGCAAATCTCGCTGAGGGGTGCTTCCCGCTCGGGACGAAAGGGTTCCACTCCGGCCTGCTTCAGGGCCGGTTCAATCAGCTCCTGGTAGACCTTGGAAAAATCGATGATCGCGCCATCCCGGCCCGACCTTTCTCCCACGGGCATCGCCACGAATGCACGGGGTTGGCAGAAAGCGCCTGGGCTGGTCATCGGCGGGATGCGCTCACAGGGCGATGTCTGCTGCGGGTGGGATCCATCCAGGCCTTAGTGCCACAGGTGAGGGTTCTCCGCAACCCCTGCCACGGCCAACACCCAGTCTGCCGCTGGACTGCCAAGGTTGTCGGCATGGATTCGCCGCCATCTCCAAGATGCTCAGGGTTCCCGGAATCAACCAGCCCATGCTGCTGCTGGCCGGACTGCTGGCCTTCGCTGGCTCCGCTTCGGCACAGATCGCCGATGTGGTTTTGCCGGACCCGCGCGGTGATTTCCGGACACTGCAGATCAAGGGCCCCCGCGGCGCCTACCCCCAGCGGTTTTGGCTTGTGCTGGATCGCGACCCGTCCGGCCTGTGGTGTCGAGATCCGTCCTGGAGGCCCGTTGTGGCTCTGCGGCGGGGGGCGGTGTTGGAGGCGGATCTGCAGGATCCCAAGCTGCCCGCGTTGCTGAATCGCCAGGGTGTTCCGTATCTTCGAGTTCGGGTGAAGCCCATGGATATCCTGCGAGACAACCGCATCGGAGAGCAGGGCAAGGAGTTCAGCTGCGCCGTAAGGGCTAGCGCGAACTTCCTCGCCCCGATCCATCCCGATTCGCTAGGTGGTGTGCTGCTCAGGCCTTGAGCACCGAGTGGAACCAGATGTTTTTGGGGTTGGCCTTCGATTCAGGGGAGCAGGTGTTGGCAATCATGTTGTAGGAATAATGAAGATTTGCCCCGGTGCGGCTGTTGTCATATCCCGTGCTGAACCACTCGCCATAGGGGTCATTGACGATGAACCCCTTATCGTCGTAGCCCCGAACCACGATGATATGACCGAATGACGTAAAGTAGCCGTGAATAATCACCGGATGACCGGCATCAATTGAGGCCTGAATATCTCGAAAGCCGCCGTCCTCTCTGAAGATGTCTTTGAAGTTTCCTGGATAAGTGTTAATGAGATACTGGAGATCGTAAGGGTTATGCCTGCTGCGCCCGAGCGACTCCATCTTTTCATAGAGCACATCTTCAAGTTGCTTGCCCGGAGGTGGCTTTACACCAAAAAACTGAAGGCACATGGCGACACAGGTCACATTGCAGCTTCCATAGGGATTGTTTTTATTGTCGAGCTGCTTCAGATAGGGCACATTAAGGTTTTTCGGGCCAGTGGTGCCGGCAGCCTGGCGCGCGATGTCAGCGCCTGTGGCGACCGCGGGGCTGGCTGCCGTCGGGGTGGGTTGCGTTGCGCTGGTTGGAGTTGGGGCCTGCGTGCCGCTGACCTCCTTCCAGTGAGGCAGATAAATCCACCAATCCCCAGCGCCGTAGGCCAGCTCAACCTGTTGGGAGTTGCCAGCTGTTTCGAGACGCTTTTCGATCTTCCACTGACGGCCTCGGTTGATGGCGATCAGCTGCTGGGGCGGCAGCTTGCTGGAATCGAGATTGTCCTTCTTCAGAAACGTCGCCGTGATGGCTTCCAGAATCACTGGCTTGGCGTCAGGTGCAGCCCCGGACAGCTCATTCATCCCCGCCTGCCAGAGATCGCCTTCGGCCTCGCGGCGGCGTCGCAACCCCGCTTCCACCGAGGAACCAGGATTCACATACAGCATCAAGGCCTTCGGTACATCCGACCAACGCTTTTCCTTGAGACAGGCTGAGATCGTTTTGAAATCGCTGCTGCCATAGAACCCGGCACCCAGGTTGTAGGCAAAGCTACACAAAGCTGACCGCATTTTATCGTTCATCTCATTCCAGTATGGAATGGACTTCTCAAGTGGGGTCCAATAACTTCTCAGCAGATTCGCAGCGAGGTGGTTGTCGGCATCTGCGCGGGTGATCTTGTCGCCAAGTTTGACCTTCGTGCCGTTTGAGTAAATGGTTGTGCCCCAACCGATGGTGTAGGGTTCGCCGCCGCTGGCCGGGTCCGGGTAGGCGTGAATCAGGCCATCACTTGGCACAAACTTTTCGCAACCCTCAAATTCTTTAACTATTTGAATGGCCTCGCTTGGAACGGCGCTGGACATGGGTTCAAAAGGTAGGATGATCAAATTCAAGCTAGTTCCATCAAGCGAGGACGATCACACACGGCCGGGAAGCTTCAGGTTCTCTTCTGCTTTCTGTTTCAGGTTTGTCATCTTCTGTCACCGCTTGCGTTCTGGCTTGCTCTGGCCTTGCAGCGCGTCTTGATCCTCTATCGCCAACTCATTGCGTCCGCTTCGGTCCCCGCCACCGCTTCCGCCTGTCTGGCATGGACACGGGAACCCGTGCCATCGCCGGGCCGAACCGCTGACCAGGCGTTAACCTCCCCACCATGATTGGCCCTTTGCCACTGCCGTACAGATGCCCAAGGTTTTGACGCTCCGGACGCGTCTGACAACGGCACGCCGTGGTCCTGGTTTCCTACCGGTAATCCCCCTTACGCAGGCTGCCTCACGCCGCAGCGTCTTGGCAGGAGCCCTGGGTCTCGGGATGGCGATGCTGCTGGCCGCCTGCGGCCGTGGCGGCACGCCGGCACCAGGCTCTAGCTCTGGCCTGCCGATTGGCGCCGCCATCGCCCTCACCGGCAACGCCAGCGTGATCGGCCAGGATCAGCGCATCGGCTTGGAGTTGGCTCAGCGGCATTTCTCGGGCAAGGGGCCCGCCGTCAATCTCTTGCTGGAGGACGGTGGCAGCGATGAAGCCACCGCCACCAATGCCTTCCGCGGCCTGATCTCCCGCCAGGTGCTGGCGTTGATCGGGCCTTCGCTGTCCCAGCAGGCCTTTGCGGTGGATCCGATCGCTGATCGCGCTGGCGTGCCCGTGCTGGCCGCCTCCAACACCGCCAAAGGCATCCCCGAAATCGGCCCCTTCGTCAGCCGCGTCTCGGCGCCCGTCTCCCAGGTGGCGCCGCTCTCGATCGCCGCCGCCCTGCGGCTTGACCCCAAGATCCGCACCGTCGCCGTGTTTTATGCCCACGATGACGCCTATTCCACCTCTGAATCGACGATCTTCCAGAAAACCCTCGCGGCTCGCGGCCTCACGCCGGTGACCGTGCAGAAAACCTCCACCACCGACACGGACTTCCAGAACCAGATCACCGCGGCCTTGCGGCTCAAGCCCGATCTGATCGTGATTTCGGCCCTGCCCAGCGATGGCGGCAACCTGCTGCGTCAGATCCGAGAGCTGGGCTTCCGTGGCCTGGTGGTGGCGGGCAACGGCATGAACTCGCCGAACATCTATCCCATCTGCCAGAAATACTGCGATGGGCTGCTGATTGCCCAGGCCTACAGCCCAGAGCTCAACACGCCGATCAACCGGGCCTTCCTCGCCCTGTATCAGAAGCAGCACGCCGGTTCGGTGCCGCCCCAGTTCACGGCCCAGGCCTTCACCGCTTACCAGGTGCTGGTGGAGTCGCTGCAGCGCCTGCAGGCCAGCCAACCCCCTGGCAAATCCCTCAGCGCCGTACCCCTCGATCAGCTGCGCCGCCGGCTGAATGCCACCCTGCTGGCCGGCAGCTACGACACCCCCCTGGGCCCGTTGCGCTTCAGCCCCGACGGCGAAGTGTTGCAGCAGAAGTTCTATGTGGCCCAGGTGCGCATGCAGCCCGATGGCCGCGGCGGCCGCTTCCAGCTGCTGCCCTGAGCCTCACCGCACCTGCCGCCTGCCCGTCAGCCGCCCCCTGCCCGCCTGCCGCCCATGGATGTCGCCCTGCAGATCCTGCTCAACGGCCTGGCTAGCGGTGCTGTGTATGGCTTGTTCGCCCTTGGCTACACCTTGGTGTTTTCCGTGTTGGGGGTGATCAACTTCGCCCACGGCGCCGTGTTCACCCTGGGGGCCTATCTCACCTACCTGCTGGTGGGGGGAGCGGTGGGTAGCAATGGCCTGCTGCATGGCCTGCAGCTTCCCTTTGCCCTGCCCTTCTGGTTGGCCTTGCCTGCGGCCGGCCTTGGCACCGCCCTGGCCAGCCTGGCGGTGGAGTTCGCCGCCTTCCGCCCGTTGCGGCGCCGCGGCGCTGAACGGTTGCTCTACCTGATCACCAGCCTCGGTGCCGGTGTGATCCTGGTGAACCTCCTGCAGATCCTGATGGGGGCCGAGGGCTATGCCTTGCCCGCCTCCGCCCTGGGCAGCCTGCCGGCGGCGATCCCCATCGGCTCCGCCCAGCTGCGCAGCGTCCAGCTGGTGCTGCTGCTGGTGTCGGCGGCGCTGATGCTGCTGCTGACGCTCTGGCTGGAGGGCAGCCGCGCCGGCAAGGCGGTGCAGGCCGTTTCGGAAGACGCCAGCACCGCCCGGCTGCTGGGCATCGACAGCGACGCCATGATCCGGCTCTGCTTCGCGATCAGCGGCTTTTTGGCCGGCGTGTCCGGCGGGCTGGTGGGCCTGAGCCTCAGCATCACCGGCCCCTACTTCGGCATCAGCTACGGCCTCAAGGCCCTCGGCGTGCTGGTGCTGGGGGGCTTGGGCAGCGTGCCTGGGGCGGTGGTGGGAGGCCTGATCATCGGCCTGGCGGAGGCGCTGGTGCCAGGCGAATGGAGTGGCTTCCGCGATGCGATCGCCTACGGATTCCTGTTCGCCATGTTGTTGCTGCGGCCCCGCGGCCTGTTCGGCCAACCGCTGGAGACCCGGGCATGATCGACGCCAGCCTGCTGGTGCAGATGCTGCTCGGCGCGCTGCTGGCCCTGTCGGTGTATCTGCCCTTGGCCTGCGGCCAGCTGTCGCTGGCGACGCCGGGCTTCTATGCCATCGGCGGCACGATCGCCGCTTTGCTCTCCACCCGGTTGCCGGCCTTGGCCCCGGCCACAGGCCGCTATCCGCTCAGCTCGGTGCTGCTGGAGATGGTGGTGGCCCTGGCGTTCAGCGCCGCACTGGCCTGGGGGATCGGCAGCCTGGTGCTGCGCTTGCGCGGCATCTACCTGGCCATCGCCACCATCGCCCTCGTGGAGATCCTGCGGGTGGTGAGCCTCAACCTCAGCTTCACCGGGGGCGCGGTGGGCATCTTCGCCATCCCCCAGCCCTTCAACGACCCCGCTGGCTACGCCCTGTTCAGCCTGGCCCTGCTGCTGCTGGCCTGTTTCCTCTGCCAGCGGCTGGCCAGCAGCCGCACGGGCCGCGCCATGGCCGCGATCCGCGACGACGAAATCGCCGCCGCCAGCCTGGGCATCGCCAGCGGCCGGGTGAAGCGCCTCGCCTTTGTGCTCAGCGCCATCGTGGCGGCGCTCACCGGCGTGGTGGCGGCCCATTTCCTCAATGCCTGGAATCCCCGCCTCGGCAACTTCGATGCCAGCATCACCACCTTGGCGTTCGTGGTGTTCGGGGGCTCGCGCACCTGGATCGGCCCCGTGCTGGGGGGGCTGGTGCTGACGGCCTTGCCGGAGCTGTTGCGGCCGGTGGGAGACCTGCGCCTGATCGTCTTCGGGCTGGTGATCCTGCTGGGGCCGAGCTTGTTCCCCCAAGGGCTGGTGACGCCGGAGCTGTTGGCCTGGCTGCGGCGCCGGCTGCTGGGCCAGGGCCCGTTGCAGCCAGCGTTGGCTGGAACCGCCGAAGGGGAGCGCGGAGCCCCGGCGCCATGAACAC
Organism: Synechococcaceae cyanobacterium; assembly: GCA_046342775.1. Classification (GTDB taxonomy): domain Bacteria; phylum Cyanobacteriota; class Cyanobacteriia; order PCC-6307; family Cyanobiaceae; genus Cyanobium. Next base: position 2,823 of record JBKDOR010000104.1, on the reverse strand, counting down.
TCAGCCCCCCGCCAGGCCGCTTGCAGCCGAGACGCCTGCAGCCGACACCCCTCTCGCCACAACACCGCCTGGCGAGGCGACGCTGCGGGCCGAGCCGCCCCTGCTGCGGGTCGAGAACCTCAGCTGCCGCTTCGGCGGCCTGGTGGCGGTGGATGGCGTCAACCTGGAGGTGCGGCAGGGGGAGATCTTCGGCCTGTTGGGGCCCAATGGCGCCGGCAAGACCACCCTGTTCAACCTGATCTCCGGCCTCACCCGCCCCACGGCCGGATCGGTGGCCTGGCGCGGTGAGCCGATCACCGGGGCCTCCAGCCATCTGTTGTCCCGCCTGGGGATGGCGCGCACGTTTCAAAACCTGCGCCTGTTCAGCAGCCTCAGCGGCCTCGAGAACGTGCTGGTGGGGCTGCATCGCCGTGCCCGCCAGCCGCGCCTGCAGGTGCTGCTGGGGGCCGGCGCCTGGCGACGCCATGAGGCCGCCCTGCGCGATCAAGCCCTGGCCCTGCTCGACAGTGTGGGGATCGCCGGGGTGGCGCACCGCCGCGCCAACGAGCTCTCCTACGGGCAGCGCCGCCGGCTGGAGATCGCCCGGGCCCTGGCCACGGCGCCCACGCTGCTGCTGCTGGATGAACCGGCGGCTGGCATGAATCCGAGCGAGAAGCAGGAGCTCAGCGGCCTGATCCGCCGTCTCCGCGCTGAACACCAGCTCACCGTGCTGATCATCGAGCACCACGTGCCGCTGATGATGGAGCTGTGCGACCGCCTGGCGGTGCTCAACTTCGGCCGCCGCATCGCCCTGGGCCATCCCGCCGAAGTGCGGCGCGATCCGGCGGTGATCGAGGCGTCCCTGGGGGCCGGTGCTGGCGTCGACGCCCCGGATGCCAACGGTCTCCCCGGCGGTTCAGCCGCCGTTAGCCAGCCGCGGCCATGACCACCCCGTCCCCGCCGCTGTTGGAGCTGCGCCAGCTCTCGGTGCAGTTCGGGGGCATCGAGGCCGTGCGAGGCCTCAACCTGCAGGTGTGGCCCGGCGAACTGGTGGCGTTGCTGGGGGCCAATGGCGCCGGCAAGACCACCACCTTGCGGGCGATCTCGCGCCTGGTGCCGGCCAGCGGCGGTCGCATCCTCTGGCAGGGGTTGGAGATCGGCCGGCTCAGCACCGAGCGCACCGTGAAGCTGGGCATCGGCCATTGCCCGGAAGGCCGCCGGGTGCTGGCCCGCCAGAGCGTGGCGGCCAACCTGGAGCTGGGGGCCTGGTTGCGGCGTGACCGGGCCGGCATCGCCGCCGATCTGGACCGCTGCTATCAGCTGTTCCCCAGGCTGGCGGAGCGGCGCCGCCAGCTGGCCGGCAGCCTCTCGGGCGGAGAACAGCAGATGCTGGCGATCGCCCGCGCCCTGATGGGGCGTCCCACCCTGTTGCTGCTGGACGAACCCAGCCTGGGCCTGGCGCCGCTGCTGGTGGCGGAGGTGATGCGCACCCTGGCGGAGCTGCGCCGCCAGGGACTCACGTTGCTGCTGGTGGAACAGAACGCCAATGCCGCCCTGGCCATCGCCGATCGGGCCGTGGTGCTGGAGGCCGGGGCGGTCACGCTGCAAGGGCCCGCGGCGGAGCTGCTGCGCGATCCAGAGCTGCGGGCCTCGTACCTCGGCGAGGGCTGAGCGGGGGGGGCGCAGCGCCGCCGCGGGGCTGCGGGTCAGGCCGCCAAGGCCAGCTGGAAGGCGCTGCGGTCGGAGGGTTCCGGGCGCTCGAACACCTTGCAGAACACCTTCACCACCCGGTCGCCGGAATCGATCGTTTCGAGAGGATCCTTGCGCAGGCGATGGCGCAGGCAGCAGGCCACCACCCGCGACACATCGTCTTCGCTCACCTCATCGCGCCCCTCGAAGGCGGCCAGGGCCCGGGCGGCCCGGTTGGTGACGATGTCGCCGCGCAGCCCATCCACATCCAGCTCACCACAGACGGCCGAGATGCGCAGGCGCAGGTCCTCGTCGATCTGCACCAGGGGCAGCCGCCGCTGGGCCTCCACCACCCGGGCCTGCAATCCATCCTGGATCTCCTGCAGCTGGGCGCTGAAGCCCTCGGGGTCATCGTCGAAGGCGGTGCGTTGGTCCACCACCCGCACCCGCAGCTGGGCATCGCGCACGGTGCGCACCTCCACGCTCATGCCGAAGCGATCCAGCAACTGGGGCCGCAGCTCCCCCTCCTCCGGGTTGCCGGAGCCGATCAGCACGAAGCGGGCCGGGTGGCGCACGCTCACCCCTTCCCGCTCCACGGTGTTCCAGCCCGAGGCGGCCGAATCCAGCAGCACATCCACCAGGTGGTCGTCGAGCAGGTTCACCTCATCCACGTAGAGCAGGCCGCGATTGGCCTTGGCCAGCAATCCCGGCTCGAAGGCCCTCACCCCCTCGCTGAGAGCCTTTTCAATGTCGATGGTGCCGCAGAGGCGGTCTTCGGTGGCGCCGAGGGGTAGGTCCACCATGGGCACCTGGCGCTGTTCGCAGGGCAGGGTTTCGCCCGCTTCGGCCCGCTGGCGCACCTCGCCGCTCTGCAGGTCGGGGTCGCTGGGGGAGCTGTTGTAAGGGTCGCCCGCCACCACATCGATCTCGGGCAGGAGATCAGCCAGGGCGCGGATCGTGGTGCTCTTGCCGGTGCCGCGATCACCCATGATCATCACGCCGCCAATGCGTGGATCGATCACGTTCAGGAGCAGGGCCAGCTTCATCTCCTCCTGCCCCACGATGGCGGTGAAGGGGAAGACCCTGCGCTTCCTGGACTGACTCACGGGGCGGTTGCCGGCGGTTGGGCGATTGTTTCACAGGCCCCCGGCCGGG
>JBKDOR010000103.1:0-4730 GCA_046342775.1 Synechococcaceae cyanobacterium | reverse complement strand
GATTGCCGCTGGGCAGGATCACGTGATCCACCTGGGGCTTGATGTTGTCCCAGGTGTATTGCTTCAGAGAAGCGACGTCGATCTCGTTGTCAAAGTGGCCGATGTTGCAAACAATCGCCTGATCCTTCATCTGAATCAGGTGCTCATGGCGGATCACCTGGAAATTGCCAGTGGCCGTCACGAAGATGTCCACGTCCTTGACCACGTCGTCCAGACGCACAACGCGGTAACCCTCCATGGCGGCCTGCAGGGCGCAGATCGGATCGATCTCGGCGATCATCACCGTGGCGCCAAGACCCCGCAGCGACTGGGCTGAACCCTTGCCCACATCGCCATAACCCAGCACCAGGGCCACCTTGCCGGCCACCATCACGTCGGTGGCGCGCTTGATGCTGTCGACCAGCGATTCGCGGCAACCGTAGAGGTTGTCGAACTTGCTCTTGGTGACCGAATCGTTGACGTTGATGGCCGGGAAGGGCAGCTCGCCGCTCTTCTGCAGCTGATACAGCCGGGCGACGCCTGTGGTGGTGTCCTCGGTCACGCCCTGTATGTTGGCCGTGATGCGGGAGTAGAACTTGGGTTCCACAGCCAACTTGGCGCGGATCGACTTGAACAGAGCGATCTCTTCTTCGCTGCCGGGGTTGTCGAGCACCGACAGATCTTGCTCAGCACGGCTGCCGAGGATCACGAGTCCGGTGGCATCACCACCGTCGTCGAGAATCATGTTCGGGGTGCCGCCATCGCCCCACTCCAGGATGCGGTGGGTGAAGGCCCAATACTCATCCAGGGTTTCGCCCTTGTAGGCGAACACGGGAATGCCGGCGGCTGCGATGGCCGCGGCGGCGTGATCCTGGGTGGAAAAGATATTGCAGCTGGCCCAGCGCACCTCAGCGCCAAGAGCCACCAGGGTTTCGATCAGAACGGCGGTCTGAATCGTCATGTGCAGAGAACCCGCGACGCGGGCGCCCTTGAGGGGCTTCTCGGCGCCATACTTGCTGCGCAGCGCCATCAGACCGGGCATCTCGGTCTCGGCGATGTTCAACTCCTTGCGACCGAAATCGGCCTGGCCGATATCAGCAATCACATAAGACGACGTGCCGAGACCTGCCAGAGCAAGCTCGGGACTGGAGGGTGTTGCCACCATGGATTGAAACTCCCTGCTGGGAGGACGATTGGGTTGAAATATCCGCGGAGACGCCGAGGCTTCGGGCTCGCTGGTGATGGAATCTACAGCCATGGACCCTGACCACGTGATCGAGATGTGCCATCTGGCCGATGCGGCCGCCACCCACGACCTGGGTCGGCGGCTCGCGGCCAGGTTGCTGCTGTCCCGGGGCGAGGTCGCAGCCAAACCCACAGCACTGGAGGAGCCTCACTCCAGCTCATGGGTGTCGGGCCCTTCGGCTGCTTCGGGCTATCGGTTGCTGCTGCTGCGGGGCGAGCTGGGGGCGGGAAAGACCTGCCTCGTGCAGGGGTTGGCCGAGGGGCTGGGTATCCCTGATGCGGTCACCAGCCCCAGTTTCGCACTGGCCCACCACTACCGCGGCCAGCAGGGAGCCGTGGCCACGGCCCTGGTGCACCTGGACCTCTACCGCCTGGAGCAGCCCGCCGCCGCCGACGACCTGTTCGCCCAGGAAGACGAGGAAGCCCGGCAGCTCGGGGCGGTGCTGGCGGTGGAGTGGCCGGAGCGGCTGAGCTTCCTGCCGGAGCCCTGCTGGTGGCTGGAGCTTGAGCTGGCGGGATCGGGGCGGCAGGCGCGACTGGGCCAGGCTGGGGTCCCATCCGGCTCTCGCTGAATTCGCCATTGGCCAGGCCTTCGGTCTGCCCTCCAACCGTCGGGGTGACGCAACCGAGCAGCCAGGTGTGCTTCACATGCCCTGGCTGGGCACCCGGCGCCGGGCCATGGGCCGCAACCCGCCGCTGCTCAACCCACGCCGGCGGCGCCTGGTGTGCCGCCGCAGCCGCCGGATCGCCCAACCTCCCTGCTCCGCTGCTTGGGAGATACCCGCTCGCTGATCATCTCCAGTGGCATGTCTTACACCCCGGTGCGGGTGCAGGGGTTCACGGGCTTCTTCGTGAGAGCGGCATTCAGGGCCCCCTGTGCCAGGCCGGCCTGATTGGCACGGATCTGATCAGCAATCATTTGCTCACTTTGGATTATGCCAACGGCCTGCTGCATCGCTCCAGCCGCTCGGGCTCTGTGGCGATGCCCAGCTTCGCCGCGTCGGCTTTCAGCCGCTCTCCAGCCGCCATTACTACGGTCAAGCTGTAGGGAATCTGCGCTGCCCCGCCGCACCGCGCCGTGGATCCTGCCCGAACATTCCCACCATCTCTTTGCGCATTGGGCAGGTTCATGCCGTTGCCCAGGTGGATACCGGCTACGACGATGGCATGCATGCCCCATCGCTGAACATCAACCCGCCTCGGCTGGAGCGAATTCAGGCCTCTGGGCTGCGCCTGGAACGGCTGCCGGCGGCGGACTTAAGACTCAGCAGCTGTGTGCCAGGGCAACAGGAAACGGTGCTGGCTTACCAGCTCCCGGCGGGCGGACGCAGTGTGCCGGAGGCACTAGAACGAGAAGAAGGAGAGAGATCCGGAGATGCACCAGACCTGCAAGGGCAAGCAGTTGTACTTCGGCATGAATGTCCACATCGGAGTGGATAGCGAGAGCGGCCTCATCCACTCAGTGGAAACCACGGCTGCCCATGGGCATGACCTCACACCAGCGGCTGAATTGCTGCACGGCGAGGAGACCGTGGTCTATGCCGATGCTGGCTATCAGGGGATTGAGAAGCGAGAAGAGATGCAGGGCAGGGGGATCGGCTTCCGCATTGCCATGCGACCCGGAAAGCGCCGAGTGCTGCCCGACACGCCGGAGGGCCGACTGGATGATCTGGTCGAAACTGCCAAAGCGCATATCCGTGCCAAAGGAGAACATCCGTTTCGGGTGATGAAGCAGCAGTTTGGCTTTCAGAAGACCCGGCTGCGGGGCATGCTCTTAGCGAGGCCGCAGGCCGAGCGTGGCGGAGCCACGAGAACCGCTGCAAGGTGAATGTGCTCGCAGCCCTCTTGAACCTGTTCATGGTGCGGCATGAGCTGCTATGCAGGACATGATTGAGGGGAGTGGTGTGCCCATTCCATACGATGTATTTTGCCTGGCTTGGTGTGCTGCATGTATTGATTGGCTGATCAAGCGTCCTTGAAGTGCCAGCCCATTGGAGCGCTCTGATTGCTTCGAGTGGATCAGGAATCATGCCTTGGAGTCCCTGAATGGTGGCGGAAAAGTAGCATTACCGTTTATTCCACCCGTTTATTACTTCCACATCATTGAGTGTAACCCGACTTCAATCGGTATCGCTTGTAGTGGCTGCATTGTCCACTTCCGTCGATTCACGATTCCGCTCAATTTAAGAGGTCTTTCGTGCGCCCCTCGACGTCCATCCTGCGCGGACTGTGACGGATGCTCTGGCTCGTGCTCCTTGGCCACCGGTCAAAGCATTGCCAGTCTCAAGTCTTTCGTTGTGTCTATACTTAGCTCGAATTACGCCAGCTTTGATTTGAAGAGTGCGGAGATCTTTGAGCTTCAGTGTTCACTCCCCCGACAACCGGCTGGCCCGACACCTTGCCGCCGAGGCGAACCCCCGCCCCAAAATCGGGCCTCAGCCGCTACCCATAATATCACCCCAACCCCCGGTTCGATAGCAACACAAACCCCACCACTCCCGCGAGGGCTTGGATGACGGTGATGGGGGATTTCAAGGTGAGGGTGCAAAACAGTCCGGCCACTGCGGCTCCCAGCAGCGACACCTTGGCGAGTCCAGCTCCGTCATCGGGCGTGGCCCCCAGGACGGACCAGGCCAGGCCGCCCGCGAGGAGTCCGTTGTCGATGCCGGCATGGGGCACGATGGTGGCGACCAGCTGCCGTTGCGTCTCGGAAAATGTGTCTGCGGCCGGCAGTGTTTTGCTGACCAGCTGCAGCAGCATCGGATTCGGCCAGAGCAGCAACTCGGCCAGCATCAAGGCCCCATGCAGCAGGGCGACGCCGATCAGGACATCATGCACGGGTTGTGCCCGATGCAGGAAGCATTGTCTTTTGGGGTCCCTATTGGTTCCCGTGCGACAGGTCGTTTCAGGTCGTTGTTTCAGGTCTCTGTCTTACAGGTTTCCACCCCAAACCCCAGCCCCCGCCCCAACCCACCCCTTCGCCCGCGCAAGATGGAGGCACCAGCGGTGGCTGGCCTTGTCCTTGGGTTTGCCTGCGCCATGTCCAGCCCTCCTGCCGGTGAGGCCGGCGGAAGCCTCAGCCATCTCGACTCTCGCGGCGCGGCACGGATGGTGGATGTGTCTGAGCGGCCCTCCAGCGCGCGGCAGGCGGTTGCGGAGGGGGTGTTGACGATGGCTCCGGCCACGTTGGCCTTGGTATTGGACGGCCAGGTGGCCAAAGGTGATGTGTTGGCGGTGGCGCGGGTGGCGGCGATTCAGGCGGCCAAGCGCACCTGGGAGTTGATCCCCCTCTGTCATCCGTTGCCGTTGAGCGGCGTGGCGGTGGAGATCGCCCCCACGGCTTCGGGTTCGGGCCTGCGCTTGGAGGCCTGCGCCCGCACCACCGCCAGCACCGGCGTCGAGATGGAGGCGTTGACGGCCGTGCAGGTGGGCCTGTTGACGTTGTACGACATGCTCAAAGCGGTGGATCCCGCCATGGAAATCGGCTCGGTGCGCTTGCTCTCCAA
>JBKDOR010000102.1:0-3962 GCA_046342775.1 Synechococcaceae cyanobacterium | reverse complement strand
CGGCGAAGAAGGCCATGGAGAAGGCCAGGCGCACGGGGATCCGAATCGATAACCCCTATGGCTACGACCGCGCCTTCCAGTACTGCCCCAGCGATAAAGAGGAGTTCTGGCTGCTGGAGGAGACCCAGAAACTTGGCATTGATCAGCCCACCATTCTCGACCCCACTGCTGGGGGTGGGGCGATTCCCTTCGAGGCATTGCGGCTGGGTTGCAAGACCCGGGCCAATGACATCAACCCGGTCGCCGTGCTGGTTCAGAAAGCCACATATGAGTGGCCGGCAAAGTTTGGCCGTTCAGTGCTGAATGAATATCAGCGGCTAGTCCAGGTTTTTCGTCAGCGGCTGGAGGAGCGGCTAGCTGTTTACTTCCCTCAGCTCAAGGCACCCGAGGAGCTCGACTGCACTTACCTCTGGGCCCGCACAATCCACTGCCCCTACTGTGCCGGCAAGGTGCCGCTTTCCCCTAATTGGAAACTGGCCCCCGATGGCACTGGCGTTCGTCTTATTCCGCAATGCGGCACGGGGCCTGGTGATTCAAGCCGGCATTGCACCTTTGAGATCGTTTCCTTCGCCCAAGAGCAGAGCGAGGCCACCGTGAAGGGCGGCGACGCCACCTGTCCCTACCCGTGTTGCAATCGCGTCATTGATGGCGACCAGGTGAAGGCTCAGGCCCAGGCCGGCGGCATGGGGGAGCAGTTGTTCGCCGTGGTGTACAAGCGACGCCTACCCACCGCATACACCAAAACCGGCAAACCCAAGGCCGACAAGTGGGAACGGGGCTACCGAGCCCCTCGCCCGGAAGACGACAACAGTGAGGCCATCGCCGCGGCGCTGGCGGAGAAGCTGCCGGAGTGGGAGGCGCTGGATCTCGTGCCGAATGAGGAGGTGCCGTTTGGCTTCGAGACCAACATCCGCTGGCCACTCCACCTCTACGGAATCAAGCGGTGGACCCAGTTCTTTTCCCCCCGCCAGCTTCTTTGCCATGGCACCAGCGCGGAGATCTTTCGTGAGCTTGTGCAGGAAGAGACAGCCCGGAGTGAAGGGATGGCTGATCAGACCCAGGCTGCCATCACCTATGTATCGCTTGCGTTGGACAAGCTACGCGACTACAACTCGCGCATGACGCGGTGGCATAGCATCAGAGAAGTCATGGTCAATACATTTGACCGTGATGATTTTGCTTTCAAATGGTCCTACGCTGAGATGGCTCCCTTGATTGAGGGCTTGGGATATGACTGGGCTTTCGGCCAAGTCTCTAAGTGCATCAAGGAACTTATCGATCTCCTCGACCACCAAAGCGAAGAACCCGTCGCCTCAGGCACCCTCCCCCTCTTCAACCTTTCCACCCAGCGCACCAGCAAACAACGCACTGATTCTGTCGTCATCTCCGGCGGCTCTGGCGCCTCCCTCGCCCATCTCGACGCCGGATCCGTTGACGCGGTGGTGATGGATCCGCCCTGCTACGACAACGTGATGTATGCGGAGTGGCCAACCCGGCCCGCCATGAGGGCCAAAAGGGCGCCAAGGTTCTCGCAGGGCTCGACTATCAACGCAAAATGGCCGAGATCTTCGCCGAATGCCGCCGCGTGCTCAAAGACGATGGCGTCATGACGTTGATGTTCACCCACAAGGCCACCGGCGCCTGGGATGCCCTCACCAAAGGCCTGATCGACGCCGGCTTCACGATCACCGCCTCCTGGCCGATCAATTCCGAAGCGGAAGGGTCGCTACACATCAAAGAAAAGTCCGCCGCCAACAGCACGATCTTCCTCGTCTGCCGCCCCCGCCCCGCCCAGAAACCAGAAGACGGCATCCAGTACTGGGAAGACCTCGAACCGCGCGTCAAGGCGGCCATGCGCCAGCGCATCGAGCAGTGTCAAGCCAGCGGCATTCGCGGCGTGGATCTCTATCTCTCCTGCTTTGGCCCCGCCCTCGAAGAATTCTCCCTCCACTGGCCGATCAAGCGCGGCCAACCCAAACCGATCGAGCAACAGCCTAAAAAAGGCAAACGCTCCCAGCCGGAGGAAGCGATGAGCGAGCAGGAGCAAGCCGATCTCCCCTACCAGGTCACCCCGGAAGACGCGCTCGATGCCGCCCGGCGCGAGGTGAAGGCCTGGCGCATGGAGAAGCTCACCTCCGGTTCGCGTCGCACCCAGCTGGACCCACTCACCGAGTGGTTCGTGCTCGCCTGGGATGCCTTCCAGGCACCCCAGTTCCCTTACGACGAAGCCCTGCGCCTGGCCCGCGTGGTGGGGCTCGACCTCGACAAGGACGTGGTGGGCCTGCTGGCTGAGAAGAAAGCCAGCGACCTGATCCTCTGGGACAGCTCCACCCGCGCCACCAAGGGCAAGCTCGGCGCTCCCGATGGCACCAAGTCCTGGATCGATGCCATCCACCACTGCGCCCACCGCGCCCGCAGCATCGATCTCAACGCCGCCAAGCAGCTGCTCGATGACAACGGCCTGGCCAACAGCGCCAACTTCCTCACCGCCTTGGAGGCCATTCTGGAAGTGCTGCCCCTCTCCGCCCGCTACACCGGCTTCGATCCGGTGAAGGCAGCCCAGCCCGCGGCGTCCGACTTCGAGGCCCTGGAGAACCTGCGGCGACTCGCCCTGGCGGAACAAGTGCCGGCACCCAAGAAGCTGGAGCTGGTGCTGGCGGAACTAGCAGATATTTGAGTCAAGTCATGGGCTCATATCTGCCGGAAATCTTGACTGACTTTATTCGGCCGATTCTTCTTCGCTGATGTCTCGTTGCCTCTTCTCTTTTGCGCCTAGAAACGCCCAGACAAGACCGCCAAGCTCGATGATAAAAACGGTCAGGCCGTACCCACTTTTCTCGGTAAATATCAAGAGATAGCTTGATACTCCTAGAACGGACAAGGCAAGGATAAAGGCGAAAACGAGGCCGACGCGCTTCTCAAACGATTCCTTGCCGACTATTGTTGTTTCTATATTATGTCTATGCGCCTGCTCTTGCTCGGCCATCTTTATGACGCGATCTGCGCCATTGGGAATAACATTATTGTATCCGGCCAAAATTCCGGGCGGCGGGATTGGCCCCATAAAGCTGTAGCTGGCCTCTACGGCGAGAGGGCCCTGGTTATCGTCTTTTAAGACTTTAGTGTCTGCGTCCTGATCGACAGAAAGCTCGGCTGACAGTCCTTCGCTGGACTCATCGCCCTCGCTACTTGATGGCTCGGACATTGGGTTGTCGCTTTCAGCGGCCACTGCTGGCGATCAGTTGATCTTCCTTGTTGCATGCCATGCGGATATCACCGCCGACGTGCATCCAATCGGAAGCAATCGCTGCCGCATCGGCGCTACCCGGATGCTGCTCGTAGGTATAGGTGGTCAGCGACCCAGAGAAGTCAAGCAATCGCGCAAAACCAAGCTCGAGGGCGGCAAGGGACGATCTCTTTTTGATTCTCGTCTGGAACTTCATGGGACTACCTCCTCTCTATGACCGTAGCGCGGCAGCTGGCCGTCGTCGGTAGCCGGGTAAACACCTTGTTGCAGCAAAACGGGCGCGTCACTGGGCCCATGGTTCCCGATTGGCACCGGTAGTGTGCCAGGGCAAGGTGGGGCTCCATATGTAGTGCGTTTTCAAGGGGTCAGTCATGGTTGAGGCCACTGGCTAGCGTATGGGCGCGACTTTGGTCCCGATGCCCGGCCTCGCGGATCATCAGTGGAAACGCCGCTTCAGCAGCTCCCTGGAGAGCCTGTTGGAGGGCTTCTACAGGCCGGCCCTGATGGATGCCAGCCGCTACTGGCGCATCACCGGCTACTTCACCAGCTGCTCCCTTCTCCAAGTGCTGGAGGTGGTGGAAAACCTGGTGGCTGCGTCACCTGATGGCCTGGGCCACGGCCAGATGCGCCTGATCACAGGTGTGTTCCTCAGCGAGGCCGACATCACCGCCCTGGCAGCCGGAACTCCCACTGAAACCGTTCTCACCGATCACCT
>JBKDOR010000101.1:0-10382 GCA_046342775.1 Synechococcaceae cyanobacterium | reverse complement strand
TATCTGCGGGTGAGATTGCGCAGCTTCCGCAAGGCCTTCAGTTCCACCTGCCGCACCCGCTCACGCGAAACATCGAGATGGCGACCGATCTCCGCCAGGGTGAGACGCTCTTGGCCATCCAGGCCGAAGCGATAAGCCAACACTTCGCGCTCTTGGTCGGTGAGGTGACTCAGCCAGCGCCCCAGTTGCTCGTGGTGCATCCCCCGCTCCACTTGATCGAGCGGTTCCTCAGTGCTGGCATCAGCGATCAGATCGCCGAGGTAGCTCCTGCCTTCTTCGGCGTGGACCGGCGCATCAAGGCTCGAGGTGGTGAGGGCTTGGCGCAGCAATGAATCCAACTCGTCCAGAGGCATGTCCAATGCCTCGGCGATCTCCCGGCGGCTGGGCATGGCGCCAAGCTTGTGAGCCAGATCGAGGCTCACCCGCCGGATCGCCATCAGACGTTCACTGAGATGCACCGGTAATCGAATCGTGCGCGATTGGCAAGCAATCGCACGGGTCATGCTCTGGCGAATCCACCAAAAGGCATAGGTGGAAAACTTGTAGCCACGGGTGGGGTCAAACTTCTCAACGGCACGCTCCAGCCCAAGGGATCCTTCCTGGATCAGATCCAGCAACTCCATGCCCTTGCCCTGATACTTCTTGGCAACGCTGACGACGAGCCGCAAATTGGCCTTCATCATGCGTTCCTTGGCTCGGCGGCCAACCCGGATGATTTTGAGTTCCTGCTGGCTGTAGTCGTCTCGCACGGCTTCGACCAAAGCCATCATTGCCTGAACCTGATTACCGAGCTCAATTTCTTCAGCAGGAGTCAGCAATGGTTCTCGGCCAATCGAGGCCAGATACCAAGTCATCGAATCGCCGGAACGGCGGCTGTTACTTTCGCCCGTCCTGAGCGAGATGGCAGACATGGGAACCGTCGAACGGTTTATGACTATCACTTCTCCTGAGCCAAACCCCAAACAACTTCAGCAACCCTTTAGGTTTTGTCCTGCAAATCAACACAGAGACGGAGGGCGGGCCCGGATCGAGGCGCTTGCGAAAGCAGCTTGTGACAAACCGTGGATGGGATTTTTCAGCATCGGCTCGGCTGATTCAGAGGCTGCTGACACCAGGCGCCAGCTGTTGGAATGGGGTTGCTCCTGGCATCGTCGAGATCACGTTCCGCCACTCAGCTCCGCCGCCACCGCCATCGGAGTCACGCCGCCATCCCCCCTGCGGCGCTCTGCAGCGAGCCCTGCCAGGGCATGGTCCAGGACCGCCACCGCCAGATGAACGGCATGCGGTGGGGCCGGGGCTGAGCACAGCCGGGCGCCGTGCCCCGCGGCATACCCCGCGAGCACATCCCCGAGGCCAGCCCGAGCCGCCGCGGGACTGGCCGCGAGCACTTGCCAGGTCCTGCCATCCGGGGCAGCCACCACAGTGCGTGCCCCCTTCAGGACCACCGCAGCACCGCTCAACGCGGCCGCCTCGCGCGCGCCCCGCAACGCCGGCTGATCTGCCAGTTCCGGAAACATCCTGGCGAACTCGCCGCCATGGGGCGTCAGCCAGGTGGGGCCTCGGCGTTGCCGCAACCATTCGAGCGCTGGCGTTCCTGCCGCTCCAGCCGCCAACCGATTGAGCCCATCCGCGTCCAGCAGCACCAGGCCTTCGAATCCCGCCAGCTGCTGCCATCGCGCGAGCTCGGCGGGTCCCTGGGGATCCGGGCCGATCCCCGGTCCCAGCAACACCGCATCGAGACGCTCCAACCATCGCTCTCCCAGGTCCGCCAGCCGCGTCTGGCCCTCGGCGCTGCTGGGCTCCTGCGGCTCCAGCACCACATGGGGAAGCACCTGCCACAGGCTCGCGGCGAGCTCCGGCGGCACGGCGGCCCGCACACTGCCGCAGCCGCTGGCGCTCGCTCCCAGCAGGGCCAGATGGGCCGCGCCGCGATAGCGCCGACTACCCGCTACCACCAGCAAACGCCCACGGCCGTACTTGGCGGCAGCCGGATCCGGCGCCGGCCTGGGGGCGGTGCGCTGATCGTTTGCGCCGATGCCAAGCGGTGTGGGGGGATCCAGCTGCCGCAACAGCTGGGGGGCCAAACCCAGATCGATGCGCTCCAGCTGGCCCACCCAGCGCAACGCCGTGTCCTGCACCAGCCCCTGCTTGATCAGCCCCAGGCACCAGGTGCGGCGAGCGGTGGCCGCCGCCATTCCCAAGGGCCGACCACGGTCCGCGCAGAGACCCGTCGGCACATCGATCGCCTCCAGGCCCCCCGGGCGACGGCGCTGCCGTTCCACCAGCAGGGCTTCGATCGCCTCCCCGGGCGGGCGATGTTGCCCAATGCCAAACAGCGCGTCGACCCAAAGGGCGAAATCAGCTGGCTGGGGCGGTGCACTCAGCTCGGGGATGCCCAGCCAGCGGGCATGGCGACGATGGGCCTCGGTGAGCGGCTTGAGCCGTTCGAACGGGCACCAGATGCGCACGGGCACGTCGGCGAGAAACAGTTCGCGCGCCACCACCAGGCCATCACCGCCGTTGTGGCCGGGCCCCACCAGCACCAGCACGTCAACCTCCCGGCTCGGGGTCCCATGCTGGTGGCCGAGCTCCCTCAGCAACGAGCGACTCAGGCTCAGGGCCGCTTTCTCCATCAGCGCTTCGACCGGCAGCCCGCTGGCGAAGAGGGTCTCTTCCAGCTCCGTCATCAGGGCGGTCGTCACCAGCAGATGCTCGGCGTCCTGTGGGGGCCAGCTGGCGGGTACGGGCATGGGACGCGGGCTTGGGGCGAATGGCCTCTGGCTGGCTGCCGGCTGCCTGCCGAGGCACTGGACTGGACGGTGGAAATTGTGGCGCAAGTCTTGGCTGGGTCGGGGGATCAGCCTTCGCGAGCCGACCGGTCGTCGGCTAATATTTTTACGTGAAAAATTTATCCGAGCATGGTCCTGTGGTCTGTTTCCAGCAGGCCGCATATTGGCGAATCTCGGGCTTCCCCTCTCTTCAGCTGGCAGGATCCGATGACTGTGCGCGATGATTACTACGGGGTCGAGCGATGGGATGTTCTTCCCTTGATATCCAATCAAGCACGGACAATTTTGGATGTCGGCTCTGGCAACGGCGCGACGATGTCCATTATCAAGAAAAAACTGCCTCGGGCACGCATTGTTGGTGTTGAGCTGAACAAATCCATAGCTGCCTCGATCGGCGACTTGGTGCTCGTCGGCGATATTCAGGCGACTGAGTTACGCGAAGAGTTGGCGGCCCTGGGTGAAGGTTTTGATTGTATTTTAGCCCTGGACGTCTTGGAGCATTTCATTGACCCATGGGAAGTGCTTCGCTACTTAACAACTCTACTTAATCCAGGGGGATACGTGCTTATTAGCTTGCCCAATCTATCAAATGTCAAGTCGTTGTTGCCATTGCTTTTTCTGAATCGTTTTGAGTATCAAAATGCAGGCATTCTCGATCGAACCCACCTCCGTTTCTTCACCCGACGTGAAGCCATTGATCTTGTCGAAAAGTGTGGGTTGAAGTTGCGTGACATCATCCCAACTGGACCCGTCAGTCGTAACGGGGTGGTTTCCCGCGCTGGGCTGTTGGCTTATGTAATCCATTGCCTCAGCTTCGGTCGCCTCGAGCGTTTCGTCGCCCACCAATACGTTCTGCGCGCCAGCCTGGACTGAGCGTGGGCCTTAGATCCAGACCCAAGGCAGAACAGCTCGTAAGGTTGCCTTGGTTTTTGATTGGAGCTTGCGCGATCCCGAATTGTAATTGATGCCGTCACCGCTGATGCCAGAGGGCTGGCATTCCACGGGCGTACGAAAGATAACTTTGCGATTGGCAGGCTGCTTAGGATTGATCAGACAGGGAATGAACTCCTCGATAGACCCAATACTCCGCTCCACCATCGCTTGACGTCTGTTGAAGACTTTCTCCAGGTAATAAGTGCGGCGGAACAACATCATTTGGGTGCGAGCTCGATAGCGACTCCATCGCTTGCGCTCCATCGGATATGCCCAGCGGTAGTCGATGCAAGCATCCAGAGAGGGCGGCAGCGAATCGAGCAGGCGACTGAGGGAGGGGAAAAGGAGTCGCCCAGTTATCTTCGCAAAATAGGGATGTTGCTGCAGCAGCTGGCTGTTGCCGACACCGAAATCGATGAGGCCCAGCTCAGGGTAGCCATAGTGCATCCCCTCGGGAATATCATTATCGCTACAGGGCAGAATCTCATAGGGCTTCGCATCGCGAAGTTCGCTCGCTAGGCGATGGATCCAGTCAAGGTCACGGCTGGAATTTTCGCAAAAAACAACTCCAGCAATCCGCGGATCTGAATTCGTGAGCCAATAGCGCAGCGCATGTGCATATTCCTGGTGGCGCCGTTCAAGCAATGCCGCATCGCGGCCTGGGGGTTCGAGGGTTGCGGTGAGCAGCAGGACGATCTGGCTTGAGAAACCTGGAGCCTCATCCATGAAAGGGCACGCATGGGGAAGGACAGAAGTCGTTGCTTGGCTATCGACCCTCTGTGACTGTAGGACCGTGACGATCCGCTCGTGCCCAATCCTGTCGCCGAGCTCTGCGGAGCACGGCAGGACGAGTATGTTGGAGGCGGGGCCAAGACCATCTCGATAAATTTCGCAGCTCTCCATCGCTCAAATCTTTACTGCATAATGGGCCCGTTGTCCGCTACTTCTAGCATCCTCGCCCCCGCAGTCGCCATGGAGAGTCTGCGCAGCTGGCCGGGCGACCACCGCGTGGTCGTCGGTCTCTCTGGCGGGGTCGACAGCTCCCTCACCGCTGCCCTGCTGGTGGAGGCGGGCTGGGAGGTGGAGGGCCTGACCCTGTGGTTGATGAGTGGCAAAGGCGCTTGTTGCGCCGAAGGCCTGGTGGACGCGGCCGGCATCTGCGAGCAGCTCGGCATCCCCCATCATCTGGTGGACAGCCGCGAGCGCTTCCGCCACCAGATCGTCGACCTGCTGGTGGAGGGCTACGCCCAGGGCGTGACCCCCCTGCCCTGCTCGCGGTGTAACCGCATGGTGAAGTTCGGGCCCATGCTCGCCTGGGCGCTCCAGGAGCGGGGCATCGAACGCCTCGCCACCGGTCACTATGCCCGGCTTCGCCCGCTTGGTACCAAGGAGCAGCCTCAGCTGCCCGGTGACGGGCGTGGACGGGCCCAGCTGATGCGCGGTTTGGATGCCAACAAAGATCAAAGCTATTTCCTCTACGACCTGCCCCAGGAGGTGCTCAACCGATTGGTGTTCCCGCTGGGTGATCTCACCAAGGCCGACACCCGGGCAAGGGCCGCCGAGCTTGGGCTGCGCACCGCTGCCAAGCCGGAAAGCCAGGATCTCTGCCTGGCCGATCACCATGGGTCGATGCGAGCTTTTTTGGATGCCTATTTGCAGCCGCGGCCGGGGGAGATCGTGTTGTCCGACGGGACCGTCGTTGGCCATCACGACGGCATCGAGCATTTCACCATTGGCCAACGCAAGGGCTTGGGGGTGGCCTGGAGCGAGCCATTGCACGTGGTGCTGCTGGATGGGGCTTTCAACCGCGTCGTCGTGGCGCCACGGTCCGCAGCGGCACGCTCCGGCTGCGTGCTGGGAGCGGTGAACTGGGTGTCGATGGCGCCCCCCGAGGAGCCCCTGGAGCTGAGCGTGCAGGTGCGCTATCGCAGTGAGCCCGTGGCCGCGCGGCTGATACCGCTGACGGCTCAAGACTCTGACCACGAGGCGGACCGCCCGCATCGCTGCAGGCTGGAGTTCCAGGAGCCCCAGTTCTCGATCACGCCTGGGCAAGCGGCTGTGTTCTACGCCGATGCGGTGCTGCTGGGGGGAGGCCTGATCCAGCCAGAGGGGTGACCAGCGAACTGTCCTTGGACTGAGCCCGTGTCTGACCGTGGCATCCAAGCGCCCCATTCCCATCTCCCGTTCCCCCCAGGGCGATCATCGGCTGCAGGCAACCTTTGCACTCAGCCGTAGCCATCAAGGAAGCGCCACCCACGACGTCACTCCGACGACGTCACTCCGACGTCATCACAACGACGTCATCACAACGACGTCATGCCCCCCGGGATGGAGCGGGTTGATCAACGGTGGGGATCGAATCCTGCGATCAAGGACCGACCAACCGAACGCCTCACCAGTAGGGATCCGTTGCCAGAGCCACGGTCAGCACCCCATCTCGGCTGGGCGGCACGGTGGCGATGCAGGCCCGCACCACCTCGCCGTTCACTTCAATTTCACAGGCACCACAACTGCCCCCCAGGCATCCGGTGGGAACCAGAAGCCCCGCATCCCGGGCCGCTGCCAACCAATCACGGCCTGGAGTCTCGCTGGTGGTGCGGCCATCGGGCCAGTGGACGATCACGGCGGTCATGGCGACCTTCTCAGAAACCTGGCAGCAAGGCACTGAGTCTCCCATCTGCTGCCTGCGGGCAGGGGCAGCGGCCAACCAGATTCAGGCCAGCAGCGGCCCAAGATCGACGTGGTCTTCGAAGGCCTGCGCCAGGCGATCCAACAGGGCCTCACGCTGGTGACGGTGATGGGGCTGGTCTTCCTGCAGCGGGGCCAGACCTCGGCGTTGGCGCAGCAGGTTGAGCCAGCGCCGACGCCAGGGCCCATTGTCGAAGACACCGTGCAGATAGGTGCCTGCCACCAGGCCTCCCTCAGCGCCGCAGGGCTGCCACCAGCCCAGATCAGGGTCCGCGCTCAGGGGTGATGCCTGCGCCTCCGTGCGCCCGTGGTGCAACTCAAATCCCTCCAGCTCCAGGGGCGGTCCCGGAGGCCAGAGCGCAGCCACGCGGCGCTGGGCGGTGGCCTTGGAGGAGCCGAAGCGCGTTCGCAACGGCAACAGGCCCAACCCTGGCCAGGTTGCGCCAGGCGACGCATCGCCAATCAGTTGGGTCTCGCCCTCCAGCCCAAGCGGATCGAGCAGCTCGGCTCCCAGCATCTGCAGCCCGCCGCAGAGTCCAAACAGATGGCCGCCTGCGGCGGCATAGGCCCGCAACGCCTCAGCGCTCCCCGTGCGCTGCAGCGCCGCCAGATCCCGCAGCGTTTGCTTGCTGCCGGGCAGGATCACAGCGTCGGGCTGGCCCAGCGCCTCCCCGGGCTGCAGCCAGCGCAGCTGCACGCTGGGTTCGGCCTCCAGCGGGTCGAGGTCGGAGAAGTTGCTGAGCGAGGGCAGCCGCAGCACCACGATCTCCAGGTCGGCGCCACTCTTGCGACCGCGCCGTTCCAGCAGATCGAGGGAATCCTCGGGCGGGAACAGCTCCGCCAGCCAGGGCATCACACCCAGCACCGGCACTCCCGTGCGGCGCTCCAGCCAGGTGCGGCCTTCGTCAAAGAGCTCGCGCCGACCGCGAAAGCGATTGATCAAGATGCCGCGGATCAGGGGGCGCTCCACCGGCCGCAGCAACTCCAGCGTGCCGACCACCTGGGCGAAGACGCCGCCGCGCTCGATATCGGCCACCAGCAGGCAACGGGCCCGCAGGTACTGGGCCAGGCGCAGGTTGGTGAGGTCCCGCGCCTGCAGGTTCACCTCCACCGGACTGCCCGCCCCCTCCAGCACCAGGCGGCCCTGCGGGTAGGCGTCAGCCAACCGCTCCAGACCCTGGCGAATCGCCTGCCAGCCGGGGCGGAACCAATCGCGGTAGTAGTGCTCCGCCCGCGCCGTGCCCACGGAGCGTCCAAGGTGAATCACCTCACTGGTGCTGTCACCGCGGGGCTTCAGCAGCACGGGGTTCATCGCCGCGCTGGGCTCCAATCCCGCGGCCCAGGCCTGCAGAGCCTGGGAGTAAGCCATCTCGCCCCCGGCTGGATCAACCCAGGCGTTGAGGCTCATGTTCTGGCCCTTGAACGGCAGGGGCTGCTCGCCGCGGCGCCGCAGCACCCGGCAGATGGCCGCTGTCATCAGCGATTTTCCAGCGCCGCTGCTGGTCCCCAGCACCATCAACGCCGGCAAGCGCGGCTGACCCGACTGCGACATGCCGCTCATGGCAGACGCGGGCGATGGCGGCACCAGAAGCCCTGCAGGCGCGTCAACGGTCCAGCCCTGTCCACCTCCGCCGGGATCTGTTGGAGCAGTTGCCGGCCCATCGGCGTCAGCCGCACCCGCCTTGTCAGCCCCTGCCCGTCCACCTCGCGACGCAGCACACCCAGCCGAATCAGCCAGAGCAGATGGTCCTCGGCGCGTTGGGGCGACAACGGGCCGAAGCGCAGAGGGGCGGCGGCATCCGCCGCCAGGGCCTCGGCATCGAGGGGCCGATCGGCCAGGGTGACGTAAAAAGCGCGTCGAAACGGCAGGCAACGCACGGCACGGGCCGCCCGCCGCAGGGAACGGACCGGAGAAATCAGGGCATCCATGGCAGCCATTGTCGCCAGCCACGCCCCAGGGGTCCCGGCCGGTTGTGCCCTCGGTTGGCCAGGCTGGATCGGTTCTCGATCCCTCCGATGCTGCTGCTGGCCTCCGCCTCCCCGGCTCGCCGTCGCCTGCTGGAGCAGGCGGCCATCCCGTTTTGCTGGCAGGTGAGCGGCGTGGATGAGGAGGCGATCCAGGGCCATGACCCCGCCGAGCTGGTGCAACGGCTGGCTGAGGCGAAGGCGGAGGCTGTGCTGGCGGCCCGGGGTTTGGAGGCGCCGTGGCAATGGGACCGCGCCCATGGCCCGCAAGCCCCAGAACCCGGGGAAGCCGGTCGAATCACAGCGGTGTTGGGCTGCGACTCGCTGCTCTGCCTGGAGGGCGAAACCTTCGGCAAACCCGCCGATGCGGAACAAGCCCGCCAGCGCTGGCTGAGGCTGGCGGGCCGCCGTGGCCAATTGCTTACCGGCCATTGCCTGATCTGGCCCGGGGGCAGACACTCCGCGACGGTCGCCACGACAGTGGAGTTCGCGGCGCTCAGCCCCGAGGAGATCAATCGGTACGTGGCCAGCGGCGAACCACTGGCCTGTGCCGGTGGCTTCGCCCTGGAAGGCCTGGGAGGGATGGTGGTGGAGCGGTTGGAGGGCTGCTGGAGCAATGTGATCGGGCTGAGCCTGCCGCTGCTGCGCCAGTGGCTCGCCCCACTGGGGGGATCGCCTCTGAGCGGATCAACACCTGGCGTTGCCCAGGCGATGGAGAGAGGCGGCCGCGAAACGAACCGCCAAGCAGATCTTGCTTGATTTACTGAAAAAAGGATTCCAGCAGGCCGCCAAGCGAACGGCCAGGATTAGGGGCGCCACTGTAACCATTTTGCATCATCATTAAGGTGTAATTCGCCCAGGTGAACACCCCCGTCGCCCCCTGATCGACATATCTCACGGGCCAGATGCCACCGTTGTTGTCTCTGATCCTGTAGCTGTCGCCGCGGTTCACGAAGCTGAACATGGTGCCATTTCCAAGCTGGGCGTTGAAGCGGGTGCGGTTGCCCTCCGGCTGGCGGGTGAGCTGGCAGCGGCCGCTGTAAAGCACTTGGAAGCCTTGCTGGAGGCGGCAGGTGGCAACACCGGTGGTGGCTCCACTGAAGCCTCCAGGGTTGAATCCCCCGCCAGGATTGATGCCGTAGCCAGGATTGACGCCATAGAACAGTTGGCTGCTCATCATCGGAGAGGGGATGCGTCGTCCCATGCCATCGCTCCAACAAGCCGGCACGGAAACATCGCAGAAGGTGCCGTTGCTGAGCAGGAACTGTTTCTGCAGACCGCGTTGAATTGCCAACATGGAACTGGCAAACCCTGCCTGGCCAAAGGTGCCAGCGCTGAGGACTTGGGAGACCCCCTGATTGTTGTAGCAGAGCTTGAAGACCGAATCGCAAATCACCCCAGGCGCCGGGAAGGTGAGATTGGCCGGTGGGGTCAACGGCGGGCTGACGGCCTGTCCAGGCATCGGTCCAGGCCCGGGAAGGGCGCCTGGGCGCTGATCGGGGTAATTTGGGTTGGGAGGATAAGCGCCGCCGTAGGACCCTGGCGAGGGCCGACCAAAGGTTTGGGCAAGCTGCGCTCCAGCCTGGCCGCTGCTGGGGACTTGAGAAGACCTCGCCAGCGCGGATGGCATGCCAGCACTGGCCACACCAACAATGCCGATGGCCCATGCCACAGCGCCGAGGCGACGCTGCGAGCAGGGACTGATGGACTGGGGCATGGCCAGGACTCTGGAGGATGCATCAACAAGCTAGCGATTCCAGATCCGCAGGTCCCGCTACTCACGCTGAAGCCACCGCGACCGCGTCGACGAGCAGGCCCCTCAAGGTCATCGGCGCCGCCGGAGTCACTCCAGCCTCAGCTGGAAGTTAAGGAAGCTCTGATCAAGACGGCTTAATCCAAATAACCTAGTCTCATTCTCGTCAATGAGACGATACTGAGCAGAATTTGCACCCCATTTACTTGCAGCAGTCCCTGCAGAGACGTTCAGGTGGTTTCCGCTATGCATTT